>NZ_JBFBDW010000001.1:0-465207 GCF_040683455.1 Kitasatospora sp. NPDC093679 | reverse complement strand
AGTTGCCTGCGCGTCACACCTGACAGTCCTACCGGTTTCCACCCCGAAACGGGGGCAGAACCCGAAGATTGATCACAACATCACACAGGCCCTAGGGGGCGGCGCCGAGTCGCAGGCGGGGGGCGTGCGGATCTTCCTGGAGACCGGGAAGCCGACTGTCCAAGTGGTCCGGGAACCTCGGACGGTGCGAGAGGCCGCGCTGCAGAACGGGTCCCCCGACCCGGCAGGGACGGGAGCGTGGAGCGCCGCCGGCCGTCAGTCCGGTGGCACTTCACCCATGGTCGGTCCGCTGTCGCGGTTGCGACGGTCGTGCTGTCGTGGACCTCGGGTACGGACGGAGCGGCGTCACGGCATGCCGGTGACACCGTGCCGCCAGGCGGCCCTGCGAGAACGCGTGTGGGGCGGGGCACCGTTGGAGAGCTGCGTGGAGGATCACTGGGGCCCGCCGCTACCGGTCCGCCGGGACGAGCGGGTGCGGCCGGGGAGGACCCTGACGGGTCTGCGGCGCTTGAGCGCCAGGCCGGTGCCCGGCAGACCCGCGGGGTTCCCCGCGCGCACCGCGGGCAGCGGGGCCTCGCGGTCGGGCCGGAGGCGGTAGTTCCCGGGCACGGCCCGGGCTTTGACGGCGTGCGTTCGTCACCGCGCCCCGGAGTCGGAGCGGGAAGCAAGGGGCCTGAGGACAACGCCGCCGAGGCCGAGCGACCCGCCGCCGGTTCGCAGGCCGGGCCGCCGTCCGCGGTTTCGCCGCGGTCGCGGGGACCTGCCGGCGCTCGCCCGTCCGCGTGTTCTCGGCCTGCGGCCGGCCTCGTCGACGGACACCACCGCGTCGGATCTCGCAACCCACAGGATGCCTGCACGAAGGCCTGCGGAACGAGTTCGGGACCAGGCACTGCCGGCTGACCTTGCCCGCACCCCAGCACGGCAGCCGACCGGTGCCCGGCTGCGCGTGGAGGCTGCCCGGACGGGACCGCACCGCAGGGATGCGAGTCCTCCCCTGGGCCGGAAGGCTACCCTGCGCGCGCCTGACGGCGTGGAGAGCGCCGCCAGGCGGTCGGCCCGGTGGGACGTCTCCACGCCGTGCGCGGCATGCTCACGCGTGGTCCTACGGGGTGAATCCGTCAGTTGTTGTCGGGAGCGGCCTTGGTGGCGACTTCGTACAGGCCCGGCCCGACCTTTCGGTAGCGGCCGCCTGCTGCCTGGGCGATGCGGGCTCGCACGACGTCCTGGCGGTCGATGGAGAGCCCCGGAGGGACGTCGACGTACTGCCGGACGAACGCGGCCTCTTCCGGGGTCAGTTCTGGTTCGGACATCGCAGTGGCCTTTCCGGAGTCGGGTACGTGCCGGTCGGCACGACGGTTCATGACGGCGCGGCGGGGCCGGCGAGAAGCGACCGGGTGGTCCGACGCCGCGGCCGTGGAGTGCCACGCGGACGGCCGGACTGACGCCGCGGAGGCGGCGGCCCGGACCTTTACGCGAATGAACGGTATGCAGCCGAACAGCTACAAAAAGTAACGACCGGCGGTGGGGAATGCAACCAGGGCGCGGTCGAAGTCCTCGAGCGGGCTTGAGCCCCATTGGCTCCGGTACTCCGACCGGCCCGAGCCGGCGTGCTTGCGGAATACCCCGCCAGCCGCTCGCGAAATTCCCCACATGAAGTCGATTCGCCAATTCTCCCCTGTCGAAATGTGCGGGCCTCCCCATGAAATGATCTTCCCTGGCCGTACTGAGCCGTCGGCGCCGGCGCCGGCCCCAGGCAGGCATGACGCCCCCGGCGGGGATGGACCTCACGGCTTCCGCGGTGATGGTGAGCATTTGTCCCCGCCGGGGCGGCAGGATGCGGCGGGGCGCTCACAAGAATTCCCCATCGGTGAGCCGGCTCGCACAATTCCCCAGCCTATTGCCGAATAATTCCCCACCGGGACGATGCATGCGTGTCGGGATGAATGCAGTTTCCCACGGCCGACCCTTCCTTCGGACGGAGGCGCCCCGGGCGCAGACCGGTCATGGTGGGTGACGGGACCGGCATCGCTTCGGCGCCGTGCCGATCCCGCTGTCGGGAAAATCGCGGAACGCGGACGGGACCGGCTGATGACGGTGCGCCCAACGGTAGGGCGCGGTGAGCGGGAGCCCCGCCGAGAGGGTCGGACGACCAGAAGGTCAGAGCACTCGAGTGGTGCCGGTCGCATAGCTGGTGGCCAGGCCCTTGGCGCGGACGCCCAGGACGGCGACGTTCGAGCAGCCCTTGTCGACCTGGATGAAGTAGGGGGCCGTGGCCTTGTCCCCGCCTTGCGACGGATTGATCAGGGTGATGCCGTCACTGTAGCCGGTGATCTTGAAGGGTGTGCTGCCCGGGGCATCGGACCAGCAGTTGTTCAGCACGACGCCCCCGGAGCCTTCGGTGATCTGCCAGCCGTTGGCGCTGTTCGCTTCGGCACCGCACGCGTTGAACGTGATCGCCTCTGCGGCCTCCGTCTTGTACCCGTTGGTGTTGTTGTCCGCACCGCACCCGTTGAACGTGCAGTAGTAGACGGACTTCAGTCGGAAGCCGTTGCTGTTGTGGTGTCCGTAGCAGGCGGTGAGCGTGACCGATGTGCCGCCGCCGGAGAGGTCGAATCCGGCGGCGCCGCACTCCTTCGCGGTGACGTTCGTCAGGTCGCACATGACCGGGTCCTGCACCGCCAACCCGGAGCCGGTGAACCGGCGGATCATGACATTGGACATCGAGAGGTAGAACATGCCGATGTTGGCGGCGTCGGCGTTGGTGATGTGCACGCCGTCGGACGCGGCGGTGCCCTTCGGCCCGGAGATCATCAGGTCTCGGACGGCGACACACTCCAGGTCCGCGCCGACCAGTCCGTGGGCGTCGACCCCGGTCTGGTTGATGACGGTGGACGCCATGCCGTCGCCGACCAGGGTGAGGTGCGAGCGGAGTCTGAGAGGAACCGTGATCTTGTAGGTGCCCGCGGGTAACCGCACGACGGGGTCGCCGCGGTCGATCGCGGTCTGGATCGCGACGGCATCGTCCGCGACGCCGTCGCCCACAGCGCCGGAGTCCTTGACGCTGGCGCCCGCCGGATTCACGGTACGACCGGTGGCCGCGGAGACCAGACCCCCCGCACCGGCGGTGATGCCTGCTGCCGTCACGCTGCCGGCCAGAAAACTGCGTCTGTTCATCCGAAGTCTCCCGTCTTCCACGATACGAAACCTGCACGGGTCGGCGTACAGCACGGCGCCGGTCCGGTGCTGCCCCGGGGAGCCGGCGTCACCCCTTCCGAACGGCCGTCGGATTCGCTCGCCGGGGTCGGAGCGCGGCGGCCCACGCACGGCCGGCTCGCTCGGCGCCACCGAACCGACTGGCGCCTCCGCGGCATCGACCCGGTGCCCGGGAGCTGCACACGGTCCACGGCGAGGGATCCGGTGGGCGATCACAGCGGATCGGCACCGCGTTCCGGCAGCGGCACACCGCGCACGAACACACCTGCACGAGTGGGGATTCAGGAGTGGACCGTCTCGCACGGTCGGGCCTGATCGCGGCCGGGACGCGATGGCGGCCATGGCAGTAGCGGCCTTCGCCGACCGATCCCATCCCTTCCGGACACTACCCGACCGAAAAGCTCGATCCGCCCCGCACGCGTGAATTCTTCTACGCTTGGCGATTTTCCGCCGGGCGCTACACGAATCTCCACAACAGTCTGGGCAGGTGGCTCCACCTCTCGCCCTAGGGTGCAGGTGTGGACGAACGAAGTCTGATCAGGATTTTGCTGCCGGCCATCGGCTTCGCAGTGGTGAGTTGGCTGATCATCGCGGCTGTCGTCATCTGTCTGGCCTGACCGGCCATCAGGTGAAGGGTGCCTTCCATGGGGCCGAGCCCCGAGAGGGTGCCCGGCTGAACGTCGCGCGGCCGGCGGGGCCAGGGAGCCCCGACGTGGTCTGCGGCCGTCCGCGGCGGAGGTTGATCCCCGTCGGCGATCTCCGGGCACGTTGCCGGTGGATCAGCAGGGCCGATCCGGTTCGGCAACGAGGAACTGGAGGAACCGAATTGAACCGTTCATGGATCTTCTCGGTGGCCCTCGCTGCCGCCATGGTGGTCAGCACCGGGAGCTGGCACCGCCGTTCTCCCGAGCTCCCGGCCGGCCTGGCGTCACCCGCCGTGCGGTCCCTCGGTCTCGACGTCGCACGACGCTGGTATCCGCTTGCCACCCTGGAAGCTGTCGTGGATGCTCTGGCCCGGAGCCACTACAACCAACTCCATCTTCACTTCACGGACGACCAGGCCTACCGGCTCGAATCCGCGGTCATCCCCGCATGCGTCGCCCCACAGCACTACACCAAGGCCGACTTGCAGACACTCGTGACCTACGCGATCGGCAAAGGCATCACCGTCGTCCCGGAAATCGACACTCCCGGACACATGGCAGCGGCACTGACGTGCCGTCCGGACCTGCGCGTCACCACCACGTCCGGCGGCGGGAGCCTCGACCTGCGGCAGGCCACTGCGGTCGACTTCGCCAAGGAGCTGATCGCCGAATGGTTGCCGGTGTTCCCCGGAGCGGATTGGCACATCGGTGGCGACGAATGGATGGTCCACGACGACGCCGTCAGGTACTACGGCGATCCGGTCAGGGCTCGCGATGCCGAATACGCCTACTACAACACCATGGGGGCTTGGCTCATATCCCGGGGTCACCGGCCCCGGATCTGGAACGACCAGATCGTGTCCGGCTCCCACGTCGAGATCGACAGAATACTGACCGTCGACAGTTGGTACGGGCCCACCGATCCCTCGGCCACGGACCTCGCCGCACAGGGCTACCGGCAGATCAACTCCAACGGGAACCTGTTGTACGCCCACACCAACAGCGATCAGTACCCCGATCCGGCCGACCTCGCTGCATTCACCCTCGGGCGTTTCGCGTCCGGCACCGTGACGACCGGTGTTGCGGGTGTGCAGCTCTCGGTCTGGTCCATGCCCGGCGACACTCACACCGACCGGCACATCATCGACAGACTCACGCCTCTGCTCCAGTCCCTCGCCCGACGACTGTGGGGAGGGTGATGATTCTCGAAGAGCAACCCCTTCCAGCCTCCCGGGGCCGCCCCTGGAAGGTCGGTGGGAAGCAATTGCCAAGGGTGCCAGACCCTACGGTTGGGCCACGCGTCTCCATGGGCCGGCCCTCCAGGGCGGCCCGACGAAGCCCGACCGTGACACGACGAGACATCAAGTCCGTTACCAGGAAGACCAGTACGCCAGGACTTCGGCGCATGGGCCTGTCACCCGGCGTCCGTCACCAGCCAGCGGGCCTCACTTCGCCGGGGCCGCCTTGGTCTTGAGCGGCTCCCATCAGGCGCGGTTCTCGCGGTACCAGGCGATGGTGGCCGCGAGGCCGTCCTCGAAGCGCACCTGCGGGGTGTGGCCGAGCTCCTCGCGGATCTTGGAGATGTCGAGGGAGTGGCGCAGCTCATGGCGCCGCCCCCAGTCGTCGGTTTCCCGAGCGGTCGAAGGGAGCGGAGCAAGCCGGATCTGCCGCGGTGACGGATGCCTGGAACGGCGTCCCGACCTTGAAGGTGCCGGTCGGCCCTTGGCCGGTCTCGGGCTGCCGTGCCGGCCTCGTCCCGCTCGCTCATGGCCGCGCGTCCCCCCGGCCGCCGGCAGCCCTCATGGCCTTTGCCGCCGGCGGATTCGAAGCCGGTGCGCTCCCCCACCGAGCGGACCGGTTCGTCACCGGGAACGCCGGGGCCGGCGAGGGCATCCCCCCGGCCTTCCTGACGCGTTCCTGGCGCTGCCCGCACCGGCCTTGACGGCTCCTTGATCGGGAACGGGCGGCATCGCCCGGTTCAGGGCTGGTACCGGTAGCCGATGCCCGGTTCGGTGATCAGGTGGCGGGGGCGGGTGGGATCGGGTTCGAGCTTGCGGCGCAGGCCGCCGAGGTGGATCCGCAGGTAGTTTCCGCGGTTCTCGGCCTCGGGATCCCACACCTCGCGCAGGATCTCCCTGCCCGGCACCAGGCGGCCGGGCGCCGCGAGCAGCAGCTTGAGGACGTGCCACTCCGCGGGGGTGAGCCGCACGGGTCCGTCCGGGCCGGTGACGGTGCTCGCGGCCGTGTCGATCACGTGGTCGCCGAGGACGACGCTGAGCGGCGGCGCGAGACCGGCGGCGCGTCGCAGCACGGCGCGGAGCCTGGCGAGGAGTTCGTCCACCACGAAGGGCTTGGTCAGGTAGTCGTCCGCCCCGGCGTCCAGGGCGCTGATCCGGTCGTCGACCCCGGTGCGGCCGGACAGCACGATGATCGGCACCGGGAGTGAGGCCCGCAGGCCCCGGATGATGTCCACGCCGTCGAAGTCGGGCAGGCCCAGGTCGAGCACGACGGCGTCGGGGCTGCCCCGGCCCACGGCGTCGAGAGCCTGCTGTCCGGTGGCGGCGGTCAGTACAGAGTAGCGCCTGGCGTGCAGATTGATCTTCAGCGTGCGCAGCAGCGCCGGTTCGTCGTCCACCACCAGGATGTGGCTCATGCCGCGACACCTCCGTCCGTCGGGTCGGCCGCCCGGGATGCGGGCAGGGTGAGGAGCATGGTGGTGCCGCCGCCGGGGGTGTCCTCGACCTCCAGGGAGCCGCCCATGGCTTCGGCGAGGCCGCGGGAGAGGGCGAGGCCGAGGCCGACACCGGTGGTGTTGTCGTTGTCGCCGAGGCGCTGGAACGGCAGGAAGACCCGGTCGCGGTCCGCGAAGGGAATGCCCGGGCCTCGGTCGACGACCCGGACCTCCACCCGTCCGCGGTGGTGGCTGGCGGCGACCAGGACGGGTGCGCCCGGGGCGTTGTACCTGAGGGCGTTGGTGATCACGTTGGCCAGCACCCGTTCGAGCAGCGGCACGTCGGCGAGCACCGGTGGCACGGTGTCCAGGTCCAGCGGTTGGACGGGGGCGTCCGGCCGGGCGAGGGAGTCCATCGCGCGCCGCAGCACCTCGTCCAGCGGGGTGGATTCCAGGTGCAGGGTGAGCACGCCTGCCTGGAGGCGGCTCATGTCGAGCAGGTTGTCGACGAGGCGGGTGAGTTTGACGAGTGACTCGTCGGCCATGTCGAGGAGTTCGGCCTGGTCCTCGGGGGCGAACTCCACCTCGGCACTGCGCAGCGAGCCGACGGCGGCGAGCGCGGCGGCCAGTGGTGTGCGCAGGTCGTGGCTGACGGCGGCGAGCAGGGCGGTGCGCATCCTGTCGGCGGCCTTGATCGGTTCGATCTCGGCTGCGACGGTGGCGAGCCGGTCGCGTTCCAGGGCGGCGGCGATGTGGGCGGCGAACGCGGTGAGCACCCGCTGGTCGGCGGCGGGCAGTCTGCGCCCGGCGAGGATCAGCAACGCCTCCGGCCCGACCGGGACTTCGGTGACCGTGCGGGCCGGGGCCGGTGCGCCGTCGCTGTCATTGCGGCCGAGGGTCTCGCCGCTGCGCCGGTCGAGGAGGGCGACGGAGTCGAGGGCGAAGGCGGTCCGGGTCTTCTCCAGCAGGGCGGGCAGGGCGTCGGCCCCGCGCAATACGCTGCCGGCGAGGGTGGAGAGGGTCTCGGCCTCGGCGGTCGCCCTGGCTGCCCGGGCGGTGAGCCGGGTGGCGCGGTCGACCACGGTGGAGACGGTGAGCGCGACCGCGGCGAACACCACCAGCGCGATGGCGTTGTTGGGCTCGGCGATGGTGAACGTGTGGACGGGCGGGATGAAGTAGTAGTTGAGCAGCAGTGAGGCGACCAGCGAGGCCAGCAGGGCGGAGGTTGCTCCACCGAGCAATGCGACGGCCACCACACCGAGTTGGAAGATCAGGGCCACGGTGGTGAGGTTGAGCGACCCCGTCAGCTGAGAGAGGATCACGGTCAATAGCACGGGCAGCAGGAGCCCTGTGGAGAAGCCTGCCGCCGCCCGTCGCCGTGAGTGTCGCCGGCCGAGGGAGGGCAGGCGGCCGCGCCCGGTGAACTCGTGGGTGACCATGTGGACGTCGATGTCCTCGGAGAGGTCGACGGTGGTCTGCCCGTTGCCGGGACCGGTGAGGAACCGGTTGAGGCGGCCGCGGCGGCTGGTGCCGAGGACCAGCTGGGTGGCGTCGTGGGCGCGGGCGAAGGCGAGCAGCGAGCTGGGGACGTCGTCGCCGACGACCACGTGGTAGCTGCCGCCGAGCGTCTCCACCAGCTGCCGCTGTTCGGCGAGCGCTCCCGGCGAGGCGCCGGAAAGGCCGTCACTCCGGGTGACGTGGACGGCAAGGAGCTCTCCGCCGGCCGTACGGTCCGCGATCCTCGCCGCCCGACGGATGATGGTCTCCCCCTCGGGGCCACCGGTCAGTGCCACGACGACGCGTTCGCGGGTCTCCCAGACGCGGTCGATGTTGTGGGTGGCGCGGTAGTCGCGCAGCCCTTCGTCGACCCTTCCGGCGACCCAGAGCAGGGCCAACTCCCGTAGTGCGGTGAGGTTCCCGACCCGGAAGTAGTTGGAGAGCGCGGCGTCCACCTTCTCCGCCTTGTAGACGTTTCCATGCGCCATGCGGCGGCGCAGGGCCTGGGGTGCCATGTCGACCAGTTCGATCTGGTCGGCGCGGCGGACGACCTCGTCGGGGACGGTCTCGCGCTGCGGGATTCCGGTGATCTTCTGGACGACGTCGTTCAGCGATTCCAGGTGCTGGACGTTGACCGTGGTGATCACGTCGATTCCGGCGGCGAGCAGTTCCTCGACGTCCTGCCACCGCTTGGCGTGGCGGCCGCCGGGGATGTTGGTGTGCGCGAGTTCGTCGACCAGGGCGAGCTGCGGCCGGCGGTCCAGGATCGCGTCCAGGTCCATCTCCTGGAAGTCGGTGCCGCGGTAGCTACGGGTCAACCGGGGCACCAGGTCCAGGCCCTGGAGCATGTTCTCGGTGTGCCGTCGGCCGTGGCACTCGATGAAGCCGACCACCACGTCCGCGCCGCGGTCGCGCCGTCTGCGGGCCTCGTCCAGCATCCGGTAGGTCTTGCCGACACCGGGGGCCGATCCGAGGTAGACCCTCAACTGCCCGCGGCGGACGGCGGTGCCGGGGGTGAGGTCACGGGACATGAACGCTGCTCTTTCTCGACGAAGGGCGGCCGGAAGCAATGCGGGTCTCGCCGCCGTCCCGAGCGGGTCGTCCTGCTCCCCTCGACGGACGCGGCACATGGGTGACCGACCCGGGTGCGGGGAGGTCGTCCCCCGCGCCCGGGTCGGCTTGGTCATTCGGACCGCTGGTGCACGGTCACTCGGTCTCGCTCAGTGCCTTGTTCAGCAGGACGACGTTGACGCCGGCCTGGCCGAGGAAGCCCAGCGCGCGGCCTTCGGTGTACTCGTCGATCAGCTGGTTCAGCTTCTCGGCAGGCACGTTGCGGGCCTTGGCGACGCGGTCGACCTGCTCCTTCGCGTAGGCGACGGAGATGTGCGGGTCGAGGCCGGAGCCGGAGGCGGTGACCGCGTCCGCCGGGACGGACGCGGAGTCGACGCCGTCGAAGGCGGCGACCTGGGCGCGGCGGTCCTCGACGGCCTTGGTCAGCTTCTCGTCGTTGGGGCCGAGGTTGGTGGCGCCGGAAGCCTTCGGGTCGAAGTTCCCGGCGGAGAAGCGCGGCTGGAACCACTTGGGGTCCGGCTTCGCCTCCTCGTCCGGGTCGTCCGGGTTCTGCTTCGGCAGGTCGTAGTTCTGGCCGAGGAGGCTGGACCCGACCTCCTTGCCGCCGGACTTCACGATCGAGCCGTCGGCCTTGCCCGCGAAGGCGACCTGGGCGATGCCGGTGACGAGCAGCGGATAGGCGAGGCCGAGGATGACGGTCATCACCAGCAGCATCCGCAGCGCGGTGAGGTGGGTGCGCACGATGGTGGGCATTTTCTCGTTCTCTCAGCTCAGACCGGGGATGAACTGGACGACCAGGTCGATCGCCTTGATTCCGACGAAGGGGACGATCAGGCCGCCGACGCCGTAGACCCCGAGGTTCCGGGCAAGCAGCGAGCCGGCGTCGGAGGGGCGGTACTTGACGCCGCGCAGGGCGAGCGGGATCAGGCCGATGATGACCAGGGCGTTGAAGACGATCGCCGAGGTGATCGCGGACTCCGGGCTGTGCAGGCCCATGATGTTGAGGTGGCGCAGGCCCGGGTACACGCCGGCGAACATCGCCGGGATGATCGCGAAGTACTTCGCCACGTCGTTGGCGATCGAGAAGGTGGTCAGCGCGCCGCGGGTGATGAGCAGCTGCTTGCCGATCTCGACGATCTCGATCAGCTTGGTGGGGTTGGAGTCCAGGTCGACCATGTTCCCGGCCTCCTTGGCCGCCATGGTGCCGGTGTTCATCGCCACGCCGACGTCCGCCTGGGCCAGCGCGGGTGCGTCGTTGGTGCCGTCACCGGTCATCGCGACGAGCTTGCCGCCGGCCTGCTCCTTCTTGATCAGGGCCATCTTGTCCTCGGGGGTGGCCTCCGCGAGGAAGTCGTCCACGCCGGCCTCCTCGGCGATCGCCTTGGCGGTCAGCGGGTTGTCACCCGTGATCATGATGGTCTTGATGCCCATGCGGCGCAGCTCGTCGAAGCGCTCCCGCATGCCCGCCTTGACGACGTCCTTGAGGTGGATCACGCCGAGGACGCGCGGTGCCCTCGCGCCGTCCTTCTCGGCGACGACGAGCGGCGTTCCGCCGGCGGCGGAGATGCCGTCCACCAGCTGCGCCACGTCGGCGCCGACCGTGCCGCCGTTCTCGGTGACCCAGGTGGCGACCGAGCCGGCCGCCCCCTTGCGGACCTGCTTGCCGTCCACGTCGACGCCCGACATGCGGGTCTGGGCGGTGAACGGAACCCAGGTGGCGTGCGCCAGCTCGCCCTGCGCGCGGGCCCGCAGGCCGTAGTCGGTCTTGGCGAGGACGACGATCGAGCGGCCCTCGGGGGTCTCGTCGGCGAGCGAGGAGAGCTGGGCGGCGTCGGCGAGTTCACCGGTCTCCACGCCGGCGGCGGGGAGGAACTCGGCGGCCTGCCGGTTGCCGAGGGTGATGGTGCCGGTCTTGTCCAGCAGCAGGGTGTTGACGTCGCCCGCGGCCTCGACGGCCCGGCCGGACATGGCGAGGACGTTGCGCTGCACCAGGCGGTCCATGCCCGCGATGCCGATCGCCGAGAGCAGCGCGCCGATCGTCGTCGGGATCAGCGCCACGATCAGCGCGACCAGCACGACCGTCGACTGCGGCGCTCCCGCGTAGGAGGCCATCGGCTGCAGGGTGACCACCGCGATCAGGAACACGATCGTGAGTGAGGCCAGCAGGATGTTGAGGGCGATTTCGTTCGGGGTCTTCTGCCGGGCGGCGCCCTCGACCAGGGCGATCATGCGGTCGATGAAGGACTTGCCGGGCTCGGAGGCGATCTTCACCACGATCCGGTCGGACAGCACCTTGGTGCCACCCGTGACCGCGGAGCGGTCGCCGCCGGACTCGCGGATCACCGGCGCGGACTCACCGGTGATCGCCGACTCGTCGACGCTGGCGACGCCCTCGACGACATCGCCGTCACCCGGAATGATCTGACCGGCCTCCACCACGACGTGGTCGCCGAGCCGCAGGGCGGTGCCGGGAACCTCCTCCTCGGCGTTCGCGGCCGGCCAGTTGACGAGCCGGCGGGCGACGCTCTCGGTCTTGGTCTTGCGCAGGGTGTCGGCCTGGGCCTTGCCGCGGCCCTCGGCGACGGCCTCGGCCAGGTTGGCGAAGACGACGGTCAGCCACAGCCAGGCGGTGATCGCCCAGGCGAACACGGACGGGTCGGCGACCGCGGAGATCGTGGTGACGACCGAGCCCACCTCGACGACGAACATGACCGGGTTCTTGACCATCACCCGCGGGTCGAGCTTCTTCACCGCGTCGGGGAGCGAGGAGACGATCAGCTTCGGGTCGAGCAGGCCGCCCCGGACTCTGTGCGGCGCCTCGCCGTTCTCGACCGGTGCGGGGGCGGGGGTGAGCGTGGTGGACATCAGTGGAGACCTTCTGCGATCGGGCCGAGGGCCAGGGCCGGGAAGTAGGTGAGGCCGACGACGATCAGCACGACACCGGAGAGCAGGCCGACGAACAGCGGCTTGTGGGTGGGCAGGGTGCCCGCGCTCGCCGGCACCGGCTGCTGCCGGGCGAGGGAGCCCGCCAGCGCCAGTACGAAGACCATCGGCAGGAACCGGCCGAAGGCCATCGCCAGGCCGAGCGCGGTGTCGTACCACGCGGTGTTCACGGTGATGCCGGCGAACGCGGAGCCGTTGTTGTTGGCGGCGGAGGTGAAGGCGTACAGCACCTCGGAGAAGCCGTGCGGGCCGCTGTTGAGCATGCCCGCGCGCTCACCGGGCAGCGCCATCGCGACACCGGTGCCGATCAGCACGATCGCGGGGGTGGTGAGGATGTAGAGGGAGGCGAACTTCATCTCCCGGCCGCCGAGCTTCTTGCCCAGGTACTCCGGGGTGCGGCCGACCATCAGGCCGGCCACGAACACGGCGACGATCGCCAGGATCAGCATGCCGTACAGGCCGGAGCCGGTGCCGCCGGGCGCGATCTCACCCAGCATCATGTTGAAGACCGTCAACCCGCCGCCGAACGGCGTGAACGAGTCGTGGAAGGAGTTCACCGCACCGGTCGAGGTCAGCGTCGTGGACGCCGCGAAGAGCGAGCTGGCCGCTATGCCGAACCGCTGCTCCTTGCCCTCCATCGCCCCGCCCGCGGCCTGCATCGCGGTGCCCGCGTGCTGGGACTCGGCGAAGGTGACCAGTGCGGCGGAGGCGACCCAGAACAGCGCCATCACGGCGACGATCGCGTAGCCCTGGCGGTGGTCGCCGACCATCCGGCCGAAGGTGCGGGGCAGCGAGAACGAGATCACCAGCAGCAGGAAGATCTCCAGCCAGTTGGTGAAGCCGTTCGGGTTCTCGAAGGGGTGCGCCGAGTTGGCGTTGAAGAAGCCGCCGCCGTTGGTGCCCAGCTCCTTGATGACCTCCTGCGAGGCCACCGGGCCGCCGGGGATCGACTGGGTGCCGCCGCCCAGGGTCGCGACGTCGTGGAAGCCGTGGAAGTTCTGCACCACGCCGTTCGCCACCAGGACGAGGGCGAAGACGATCGACAGCGGCAGCAGCAGGCGCAGCACGATGCGGGTCAGGTCGACCCAGAAGTTGCCGACCCGGTCGGTCCGGTTGCGGGTGAAGCCCCGGATCAGGGCGGCGACGATCGCGATGCCGACCGCGGCGGAGACGAAGTTCTGCACCGCCAGGCCCGCCATCTGCACCAGATGCCCCATCGCGGACTCGCCGCTGTAGGACTGCCAGTTGGTGTTGGTGGTGAATGACACCGCGGTGTTCCACGCCTGGTGCGCCTCCATCTCCGGCACGCCCAGGCTCAGCAGCAGGTGCGTCTGGAGACGGATCAGGCCGTACAGGAAGACGATCGACAGGGCGGAGAAGGCGAGCACCGAGCGCAGGTACACCGGCCACCGCTGGTCGGCGTCGCCGTCGACGCCCACCAGCTTGTAGAGGCCGCGCTCGATTCTCAGGTGCTTGGCGGAGGTCAGCAGCTTGGCGATGTAGTCGCCGAGGGGGCGGTAGCACAGGGCCAGGGCGCCCACCAGGGCCAGGGCCTGCAGCCAGCCGGCAGGAGTGGAGCTCATGGTCAGAACTTCTCCGGGTAGATCAGCGCGACGACGAGGTAGCCGACGAGCGCGACGGTGACGATGAGACCTGCGATGTTCTCGGCGCTCATGCGACCCGCCTCGCTTCGCTCGTCGGGCGCGAGCGCAACGCGCGCCTCTCGATGGTTCGTTCGCTGCGCTCACTCACAGCTTCTCGACCCCCTTCGCTATCAGGGCGATGGCGGCGAACACGGCGACCGTGACACCGACGAAGACGAGATCCGGCATGACTTCCACCAACTGGTCGGGGGACGTGGCCGCGGGCCCTGGAAAACCTGCTCACGGCACCGGCGGCGAGCCGGCGAGAGCAGCAAATCAGCTGGTCGTGCGCCTTTCGCGATCCCTGACACCCTCCATACGGGTGGGCCGGAATTATTGACACCGCCTTGACGGCGGCGTCATCCGGCCGAGACCGCACATCGTCCGAAACGAGTCCGGGCCCGGGGCAGCCAGGCTGCGCCGGGCCCGGACACCGCCGGTCTCAGAGCTTCTCGGGTTCGGGGACGTCCCGCACCGGGGCCGGCTCGCCGCGCCGCATCGCCCCCGGCGCCCGTCGCGCGGGCCGGTCGGCACGGGGAGCGGAGGAGAGCTGCCACGGCACGCTGATCACCATCACACCCGGGGTGAACAGCAGCCGGGACTTGAGCCACAGCGCCGACTGGTTGTGCAGCAGGTGCTCCCACCAGTGCCCGACCACGTAC
Organism: Kitasatospora sp. NPDC093679; assembly: GCF_040683455.1. Taxonomy (NCBI): domain Bacteria; kingdom Bacillati; phylum Actinomycetota; class Actinomycetes; order Kitasatosporales; family Streptomycetaceae; genus Kitasatospora; species Kitasatospora sp. NPDC093679. Next base: position 450,863 of record NZ_JBFBDW010000001.1, on the reverse strand, counting down.
TCCGGGATGAACACCGCGATGGCCTCGCTGGGGTGGGTGCGCCGGTAGTCGCGGACGTACTGGACGACCGGCTTGGTGATCTCCCGGTACGGGGAGTCGAGCACCTTCAGCGGCACCTGCACGTCGTAGGCGCTCCACTGTGAACCGAGCTCCTCGGTGGCGTCCTTCTCCACCGCCACCGTCAGGGCCTCCAGGCTGTCCGGCCGGAACGCCTGGGCGTAGCCGAGGGCCCGCAGGGTGGCCTTGTGCAGCTTGGAGACCAGCACGACCCCGTGCACCCTGGCCGGCTGCACCGACTCGGCGCGGGCGTCCTCGACGGCCAGTTCGTCGGACACGGCGTCGTAGTGGCGGCGGATGCCGCGCATCATCAGCCACAGCACCGCGGCGGCCAGGACCGCGAGCCACGCCCCCTGGGTGAACTTGGTGGCCAGCACGATCACCAGCACCAGGGCGGTGAACACGCCGCCGAAGGCGTTGATCACCCGGGAGCGGCGGGCCGAGGAGCGCACCGTCGGGTCGGTCCCGGTGCGCAGCACGTCGTTCCAGTGCCGGACCATGCCGAACTGCGAGAGGGTGAAGGAGGTGAACACGCCGAGGATGTACAGGTGGATCAGGCTGGTGACGTTCGCCTGGTAGAACCACAGCAGGGCGCCGGCCACCACCGCCAGGGCGATGATGCCGTTGGAGTACGCGAGGCGGTCGCCGCGGGTGTGGAGCTGCCGGGGCAGGTAGCGGTGCTGGGCGAGGATCGACGCCAGCAGCGGGAAGCCGTTGAACGCGGTGTTGGCCGCGAGGATCAGCACGAGCGCGGTGGCGGCCTGGACCACGTAGAACAGGATGCTGTCGCTGCCGCCGAAGACGGAGGCGGCGAGCTGGGCGATCACGGTGGGCTGGGTGTAGTTCGCGCAGTCACCCGAGAGGCCGGTCAGCTGGCAGGGGTCGTCCACGTAGTGGACCTTGGCGATCATGGCGAGCCAGGTGACGCCCACGAACATCACGACCGCGGTCAGGCCCATCGCCGCCATGGTGGTGGCGGCGTTCTTCGACTTCGGTCTGCGGAAGGCCGGCACCCCGTTGGAGATGGCCTCCACACCGGTCAGCGCCGTACAGCCGGAGGCGAACGCCCGCAGCGCGAGGAGCAGCAGCGCCAGTCCGGCCAGGTTCGCCTTGCCCGGCTCCGGTTCGATTCCGTACGCCGCGCTCTCGGCCACCGGGGTCTCGCCGAACACCACCCGGATCACGCCGGTGACGATCATCAGCAGGATCGCGGTGATGAACAGGTACGTCGGTGCGGCGAACGCCCGCCCGGACTCGCGGACGCCCCGCAGGTTCATCGCCGTGAGCAGGACGACGAAGCCGAGCGCGAAGCCGACCCGGTAGTCCGCCAGGCTGGGGAAAGCGGAGATGATGTTGTCCACGCCGGAGGCCACCGACACGGCAACGGTCATCACGTAGTCGACCAGCAGTGACGCCGCCACCACCAGGCCGGCGCTCGCCCCGAGGTTCTTCGACACCACCTCGTAGGAGCCGCCGCCGCTCGGGTATGCGTGCACGACCTGGCGGTAGGACATCACCACGACGGCCATCAGCACGACGACCGCCGCGGCGACCCACGGCGTGAGGTAGAGGAAGGCGGTACCGCCGACCGTGAGGACGAGCAGGATCTCGCCGGTGGCGTAGGCGACGGAGGACAGCGGGTCGGAGGCGAAGATCGGCAGCGCCAGTCGCTTGGGCAGCAGCGTCTCGCCGAGCTCCTCGCTGCGCATCGCCCGGCCGATCACGAGACGCTTCAGCGTCTGGGGCAGGTTGAACACAAATCGAGCGTATGACTTGCGCACACGGCTGCAATGTTGTCGTACAGCCCCCTCCATTGCTCCATCTACTCAACATTTCCGCAGGTGGGAGGGGTAGAAGGTTTCATTTGGCGCCGTTTCGAGTGCGGTAATGACGCCGTTAAGGAATCGTCAATATCCGCACACGGAAAACGCTATAAGGGGCATACCGGGCGCCTCACGTACGCAGGCGGAGGCGGCAGACGACGGCGTCGGTGCGGCGGCGCAGGGCGCGGTCGATGACGGCGCCGCGCTGGTTCTGCAGGGCGCGCTGACAGCCGGGCGGGTTCGACCTCGGGGAGCGTGCCACCCGCCCGGTGCCGCCGACCCGGGGGCCGCCCCACGGAACTGAGCAGTCCGGCCGCCTCCTGCCGCGCGGTCGAGGGCGTGCCGGGCCCGGCGCTGGTGCGCACCGCGTGCCGGCACCGAGGACCGCGTCGTGCCCGCCACCCCGCGAGCCGGCCCGCGGGCACCACCCGCCCGCGACCGGCGCCGAACGGCCGGGAGCGGGAACCGAGCGCAAGGATCCCGTCAACGAGGCCGCGCCGGGGGCCGACTTCCCCGCCGCGCCTGTTACACCGGAGAACAGGAGGTGCACCATGCGCCGATACCTCGCCCTGCGGGGGCCGCTCTCCCTGCTCGTGGCGGCTGTTGCCCCGCTGGTCCTCAGCCTGGTCCTGCTGCCGTTCCGCGACAGCACGGCCAACACCAACGTGGCCCTGCTGCTCGTCGTCGTGGTCGTCGCGGTGGCCGCGCTCGGCCACCGGTTGGCCGGCGCCGTCGCGGCGCTCAGCGCGGCCGTCTGGTTCGACTTCTTCTTCACCCAGCCCTACCAGCGGTTCGCCATCGACGCCGGCACCGACATCACCACGGCCGTGCTCCTGCTCGCCGTGGGCCTCGCGGTCTCCCAACTCGCCGCCCGCGCCCGGCGCTTCCGGGTGACAGCGATCACCGACGCGGGCTACCTCGCCCGCATCCACGACACCGCCGTCCTGGCCCGCAACGCCAACTCCGCACTCACCGTGGTGGACCACGTCCGCGACGAGCTGGTGGACCTCCTCCAGCTGCGCAACTGCCGTTTCGAGTACGGCTCGCTGATCGGCCACCCGCCGAGCCTGCAGCACGACGGCTCCGTCACCGTGGGGCGCCGCACCTGGGACGCCGACACCCTCGGCCTGCCCGAGGAGGGCGTCGAACTGCGGATGTTCGGCAACGGCATCTACGTCGGCCGGTTCATGCTCGAACCCACCCCCGGAACCGTGCCGTCCCGCCAGGCGCGGCTGGTCGCCGTGACCCTGGCCGACCACGCCGGTGCCGCGCTCGAGAGTCTCACCCGACCCGTCAAAGCCGCCTGACCGACGCCGGACGCACTGCATGGCGACGGGCCGTCGAGGTCGGTTCCGGTGGGCCCGGCGCCATGTCGCGAACGGCGGCTTTCCGGGCGTCCCCTACGCGTTCCTGCCGTCCGCCCGAGCCGTCCTGACGAGTCACTGACGGCGCGGCATCCGTGCGCGAACGCTGCCACCGGGCCACGCCGACACCGACCCGCGAATCGGACGTTCTTTCGCATCGATGTGAGCTTGGTAAAATGAGCGCCAACGGTGTGCCGGGAAGTCTGGTCGGCCGGGGGACGGACCGCGGCGACCGCCGTGGCGCCCCCGCGAACTGAGCTGGAGTTTCGGCGATGCGCGCGGTCGGGGCAGTCCTTCTTCTCGTGGTCCTGGCCACCGCGGTGGCCACCGGCGCCCGCCGCTGGCGCATCCCGGCACCCTCCCTCCTGGTACTCGCCGGGATCGCGGTCGCCCTGACACCCGGGGCACCCGCCCTGCACATCGCGCCCGAGACCATCGGCCTGGTCGTCCTGCCCCCGCTGCTCTACGCCTCCGCCGAGGAACTGTCCCTGCGCGATCTGCGCTCGGTGTGGCGGCCGGTCACGATCCTCGCCTTCGGCCTCGTCCTCGCCTCCGCCGCCCTCGTCGGCGTACTCGCCGCCGCCCTGACCCCGTTGCCGGCCTCGATGGCATTCGTTCTCGGCGCGGTCCTGGCCAGCACCGATCCGGTCGCGGTGACCGCACTCGGTCGGCGGCTCGCCCTGCCCGGCCGGGTGCAGGTCCTGGTCCAGGCGGAGAGCCTGTTCAACGACGCCACCTCCCTGGTGCTGTTCCGGGTCGCCGTCACCGTCGCCGTCGCCACCGGCGCGGTCGGCTGGCAGGCGGCGGGCGGGCAGTTCGTCCTGCTGGCCGGTGGAGGCAGCGCGATCGGCGCCGCCGTCGCCGGCGGAGTCACCCTGATCCGCCGCCGCACCACCGACCCGGTGTTGGAGACGGTCATCGCGCTGGTCACCCCGTACGGCGCCTACGTGCTCGCCGAGTCCGCCCACACCTCCGGCGTCACCGCCGTGGTCGTCGCCGGCGTGCTGCTGGGCCGCTCCGGACACCGCCTGACCGACGCCCGGATCCGGCTCCAACTGCACGCCGTGTACGCGGTCGTGGTCTTCCTGCTCGAAAGCGTGGTCTTCAGCATCGTCGGCCTGGAGCTGCCCACGCTGGTCCGGGAACTCCCCGGCGGAAGCGGAATGTGGCCGCTGCAGGCCCTCGCCATCGCCACCGTGCTGATCGCACTGCGCGTCTTCTGGATGCTCCCGCTCTCCGCAGCGGTCGGGCCGAGCCGCGGACGACCCTCTTGGCGGATCGCCGCCGTGGTCAGCTGGGCCGGCACCCGCGGGGTGATGCCGCTCGCCGCCGCGCTGTCGATCCCGCTCGCCGCCGAGGACGGCACCCGGCTGCCCGGGCGGCCCCTGGTGCTCGTTCTCACCACCGCCGTCGTGGTCTTCACCCTCGTCGTCCAGGGGCTGAGCCTGGCACCCGTCGTCAACCGCTCCGGGCTGGCGCTCGAACCGGAACACACCGCCCGTGAGGAAGAGGACGCCCGTGGCGCACTCACCCGGGCGGGCCTCACCCACCTCGACCAGCTCGCCGACCTGGAGACCATCCCCGGGCACGTCGTCGACCGCGTCCGCCGGGGCCTGGAGGCCAGGCTCGAACCCCACGACGAACCGGCCGCCGGAACACCCGCGCTGGTGGTCTACCGCGAACTGCGCCGTGAGGTCATCGCCGTCCAGGGCGACGAGCTGCGCCGTCTCTACGACGACCACCGGATCAGCGACACCACTCGGCGCACCCTGCAGCGCGACCTCGACCTCGAGGAGACCGGCCTCGGCACCGCCTGACGGCCGCCGTGGGCGGCGCAGTCTCCCCTGCAGCCGACTACGCCCCTGGCGATGCGCGCCAACGTCGAGCACAACCACGTGCGGCACGACCAGGTCGTGATCCTCTCCGTCCGGACCGAGACCGTGCCCCGCGTACCCGCCGACCGGCGGATCGTCGTCGACGACCTCGGCTACGCCGAGGACGGGATCATCCACGTCACCGCCCGGGTCGGCTACATGGAGACTCCCGACGTGCCCGGCACGCCGGCGCTGCTCGAACCGGCCGACACCGAGGGCGAGCTGCAACTCGACCAGGCGACCTACTTCCTGTCGAAGATCGAACTCCGGCGCGGCAAGGAACCGACCATGGCGCCGTGGCGCAAACGGCTGTTCGTCGCCACCTCCTACATCACGGCCCGACGCCGCCGAGTACTTCGGCCTCCCGCGCGACCGCACCGTCATCATGGGCTCCCACATCGAGGTGGAGCGACCGCCGGACGACGCGCGGGTGAGAATCTCCGGCGCCCCGGCGCGGCATCCCGCGGCCCTGCCGCTGGCGCGCGATTCCGACCGGACAGCGCGCCCGTGCGGGCGTCCGACTGCGGCAGAGGAGCCTGGCGACGGCCGAGTCGTTCCTCCACGTAGACGGGCGACCGCGCACCACCCTCACGGCACCCTGCGGCTCCGGGAAACGAGCGCCGTCGCAGGCACGGGCTCCGGCGGCGATCACGTGACGGGCCCGTCCGCGCCGCACGTGGGTGGCCCGAGCATGGAGCCCGTCAGCCCGTCGGCAGCCCAGGGCGTGACCGTACGCGCGGTTCTGTCAACGTTCCGTCAAGGTGGATGCCGCCGGGATCAAGGAGCCGTCAGGATCGGACCAGCTGCCCGGCGGGCGGGAATAGCCTCTCCGGCACGGGCTTCCTCTGCGCCCGCACCACCGCTCGGGGATTCCGGTCCCCCGGCCCCCCTCTGCCTGCTCCACCGTAAGCCTGACACCTCATGAGGAGTGGCACATGAGTGCCGACACCGCCGCCGGTCTCCTGGTCGCCGCCGCGCTCGTCGTCTATCCGATCCTGGCCCTGAAGTACCCGGACAAGTTCTGAAGCGGGCCGCCGACACCGGGGCCGGCTGCGAGGTCGTCGACATCGGGGGCACCGGGGAAGCGGTGCTTCGAACGGTCCGCCGCGGGCAGGAGGCGCTGACGGAGCAGGTCGGTGGCCTGCCGGTAGGTCTCCAGTGCCTGCGCGGACGGTCGGCCGGCGGGGGCCTGGGCCTGGTCCTCCAGCAGCTGGGTACGGGCCACCAGCGCCTCGTAGCGGCCGAGTTCGCCGATCACGGTCTGCACCGCGCGCTGCCCGGCCGGGTCTCCGACGGCGGCCTCGGCGGCGCGCTGGAGGTCCTCGCCGGCCTCGGTGCGGCGCTGCTCGTAGGTGTCCAGGGTCTGCCTGCGCAGGGCGAGGTAGTCGGGGTCCGCGCCGATGAGCAGGAGGTTGGCCGCCTGGGCGTCCATGTCGCTGAGGGCGAAGTAGAGGTCGGCGGCGCGGACGGCTTGCGGGGCGGCCCGGTGGCCGATGGCGTCGATGCCGTCCCGCGCACCGGCGAGCACCGAAGCGACGGCCCCGCCGAGGCCGAGCACACAGACCAGGCAGGCCGCGGTGAGCGCCCGGACCAGTCTCGGGGTGGTCCAGGAGGACCGACCGACACGCCTGCGGGCAGCCGGGACCACGGCAAGGGGAGCGCGCGATCCGGGCAGCCCGGCTGCTGCCCCGGGGCCCGCCACCGCCGGCGAGCCCGTCCTCTTGGTACCGGTCGTCGTATCCAGCGCACCCGGTGCCATGACCGCGCGTCCCCCTCCCCCTGCCGGTGGGCCGCCGAACGCCCTCCTCGGTGTGTCCGTCCGGAGAGCCGGACTCCGGCACGGCCCCGCACTCCTTCCTCACGAAGGACGGGGGCCGTTCGGCGCAGCTCACGCTAGGGGCCACCCGACCGCGGCCGACCGCTCCCTGACGCTCCCTTGACGCCTGCGACGGTTTTCCTGACGGATCATTGACGTGGGCTCGTCCCGTACGGGTTCGGGCGGGTCCGGAATGCGAAGCTCCAGTTCAAGGTCGCCGAGGCACAGGCCCGGATCAAGCAGCAGCGCTCCTCAGGACGAAGCCGAGCAGCAGTGCCGCGGGGGCTGCGGTGCCCGCCACCACGGTGACGAACCCGAGGGTGACGGCGATCAGTGACGGGCTTGAGCGAGGCCGCCCGCACCGGGCGACATTTACATAAACTATGAATATAAAAGCGCTATGCTTCGGCCATGAGTCGTCAAGACACCGTTCCTGGCCCGTCCGCCGCCATCGGGGCAGCCCTCTACGGCCTGGCCACCAGGGCCGCGAGACGCCTGCCCCGGGACATGAGCCTGACGTCCGCCGCCACCCTGGCCACCCTGGACCGGACGGGCCCGCGGCGCATCACCGATCTGGCCGCGGTCGAGGGCGTCACCCAGCCCGCGATGACCGCCCTGGTCCGGGTGATGGAGGAGTCCGGCCTGGTCGAGCGGCGGGGCGACGCGTCCGACAAGCGGGTCACGCTGGTGTGCCTGACCGAGGCCGGTGCCTCCTACGTCCGGGCGCGGCGCCAGGCGGGCGTCCAGGCGTTCGAACGGTTGATCGGCGAGCTCGCCGGCGACGAGGTCGAGGCGCTGGTGGCGGCCCTTCCGGCGCTGAAGCATCTGGCAGAGCTCGAAAGCCAGGACCGCGAAGGGCCGAAGCGGTGACCGGGCAGCCGGTCGACGGGGTCGCGGTGAAGGCGTTCCCGGCGGCGCGTTCCGAGGCGCGGCTGCTGGTCCCCGCCCTGATGTTCATCGCCCTGGTCGTGGCGGCGGTCGCCAGCCTCGGGACGCCGCTCATCACCAGTGTGGCGACCTCGTTCCACGTCTCGCTCGGCAGCGCGCAGTGGACGCTGACCGTCGCGCTGCTCAGCGGCGCCGTCGCCACGCCGGTCCTGGGCCGGCTCGGATCCGGCCCGCACCGGCGGGCCACGATCCTCGCCACGCTGGCGGTCGTCGTCGCCGGCAGCGCGCTCACCGTGCTGCCGCTGCCGTTCGCCTGGCTGCTGGCCGGCAGAGCGGCCCAGGGCGTCGGGCTCGGGCTGACGGCGCTGATGATGGGCGTGGCCCGGGACCACCTCCCCGAGGAGCGCAGCGCGGCCGTGATCGCCCTGATCTCGGTGGTCTCGATCATCGGGGCCGGCGTCGGCTACCCGCTGGCCGCACTGCTCGCCGAGCTCGGCGGGGTACGGGCCGCCTACGGCCTCGGCCTGGTCGTCACCGCCGCCGCCCTCCTGACCGCGTGGCGCTCCATGCCCGAAGCCCCCGAAGGCCGCTCCGCCCACGTGGACGTGGCAGGCGCGGTCGTCCTGGCCGCTGCGCTGCTCCTGGTGCTGTTCCTCGCCGGCGAACGGAATCTGTGGAGCCGGCACCTCGCCGTGGCGGCGGGCCTCGCCGTCGTCGCGGTGGTGCTGCTCTGCGTCTGGGCCGTCGTCGAGCTGCGCAGCACGACGCCCCTGGTCGATGTGCGGGCGGTGCGGCACCCTGCGGTCGCCGGGGCGAACCTCGCCATGTTCGTCGGCGGGATCGGTATGTACCTCCTGCTCACGCTGATCACCCGGTACGCGCAGACGCCGCACGGCGCCGGCTACGGCTTCGGGCTGACGACCTTCGTCGCCGGGTTGGTCCTCGTCCCGTTCTCGGTGCTGGGGTTCGTCGCCGGCAGGCTCACACCGCGGGTCCGGACGCGGATCGCCGACCCCCTGCTCCTGGCCGGAAGCGCCGTCGTGGTCGGCGCCGGATTCGCCCTGTTCGCGGCGGCCCGGTCGGACCTGGCCGAACTGTTCGCGGCGATGGGCGTGCTCGGCTTCGGCGTCGGCGGCTTCTCGGCCGCGATGCCCGGCGTCATCCTGGCCGTCACCCCCAGGAGCGAGACGTCGAGCGCCATGAGCTTCAACTACGTCGTCCGCAGCGTCGGGTACTCCCTGGGCAGCGCCGTCGGCGGCCTGATCCTCGCCGCGGGCACCGGCCCCGGCCACCTCTTCCCCGACGACGGCGCCTACACCACCGCGGCGCTGGTCGGCATCGGCGCCATGGCGATCACGACGCTGACGGGCCTCGCCCTCGCCCACCGACGCCCGTCCGGGGCCAACTCGTAAGCTAGGTGCACGCGTTACAACACTGGAGGTGTCATGCCCAAGGGCTACTGGGTCAGCGTCTACCGCACCGTTTCGGACCCCGAGAAGCTGGCTGCTTACAACAAGCTGGCCGCTCAGGCCGTCAAGGCCGCAGGCGGCCGGACCTTCGTCCGCGGCGGTCGGGTCGTGGCGCATGACGCCGGAATCGCCGAGCGCACCGTCCTGGTCGAGTTCGACAGCTTCGAGCAGGCCGTCGCGGCGCACGAGAGTGCGGCCTACCAGGAGGCGCTGGTCGCCCTCTCCGACGGCGTCGAGCGCGACTTCCGCATCGTCGAAGGCATCGACTGACCGAGGTCCGGTCGGATCTTCATTGAAGATCCGACCGTCTTGGTTTTCGCTGCTGCGACTGCTGGTGCGGCGGGGTTCGCGGGTGCTCGTGCCGGTCGTGGGCGGCTGTCTTCGGCCTTGATCGTCTGTCAGCGGTCGAGTTCGAGGTTCGTCAGGACGAACAGGGCCCGGAGCAGGTTGGTGGCACGGGTGATGCGTGAGGTGCCGGGGCCGGGATCAGGCCGCGGCTGCCGAGAGGTCTCACGGCGCCGAGCGGCACAGGCCCCTCGGCGCCGTGATCACCGCCTGCCGGACGGGTCACCCGTGCGGGCCGGGGCCACCGTGGTGGGCACCGGCAGCGACCTCGCTCGACCTCGACCGCACGACCGAGGAGGCGGCGCCCACCCGACCGTCCCGGCCACCGGGGTCCGTGTCAGTGGACCGGTTCGAGACGCTCGGCGCCCGGGCGCCCGGCGCTCACACGGGCGGCGAGGAAACGGGCGGCGCGGTCGAGTGCGGCGTCCGCCTCGTCGAGGCGGCCGTAGTGGTGCTGGTAGACGTGGGGAAGGCCGGGGCCGATTTCGAGCGTGACCTCGACCTCGTCGGCGCCCGCGCGGCCGGCCAGCCGGACCGCGTCGTCGAGGAGCACCTCGTTCGCCCCGACCTGCACGAGGAGCGGGGGGAGTCCGGTGAGGTCGGCGAACACCGGACTGGCCAGGGGATGCGCCCTGTCGCCTGCGCCGACGTAGAGATCGGCGTAGTCGCGCACATCGGCCTCGGTGAAGATGGGGTCGGCACTCTCCTTGGAGCGGATGCTTCCTCCGGAGAGGGTGAGGTCGACCCAGGGGGAGAAGACGACCACGGCGGCCGGCTGCGGCAGCCCGGCCTCCCGGGCGGCGAGCAGCGTGGCGATGCTCAGTCCGCCACCGGCGGAGTCACCGGCCAGGACGAGGTCCCGTGGGTCGGTGCCCGACGCCAGCAGTTCGCGGTAGGCCGCGAGCCCGTCGTCGACGGCCGCGGGGAAGGGGTGCTCGGGCGCCAGCCGGTAGTCCACCGACGTCGCGCGGAGCCCGGCTCGGCGGGCCAGTTCACCGGCCAGCCCTGCATGGGTGTCCGGTGAGCCGACGACGTAGCCGCCGCCGTGCAGGTAGAGCAGTCGACCGCGGCCGGAGGCTTCGGCCGGCTCCAGCTCCAGGGCCGGCCGGCCCCCCAGGACGGTCCTGCGGGTGACCACGCCCTCCGGAGCGGGTCGGGTGAGGGCCCCGGCGAAACCGCTGCGCTGCTCCTCGGGAGTGGGCCGGGTCTCGCTGCGAGGGGAGGAGCGGAGTACGGCGTCCAGGGCGTCGCGCTGCTGTCGGGACATGCGGGCCTCCATGGGTCGGGGTGCGAGGATGGATTCCTGGGAATCCACCTGCCCGACCCAACCGGATTCCGAGGAAGATGATTCCCGGGAATCCACTGGAAGGCCAATGTGAGCCACATCACCCCGATCTTCACCGATCTGGTCCGCGTCGAGACTCGGCTCTACAACGCGGCGAGCGCCCGGTTGCGCGCCGAACAAGGCCTGGGACTGGGGCAGTTCGAGCTTCTGGAGATCATCGACCGCGTGCCGGAGTGCCGCGTGCTCGACATCGTCGGCGAACTGGCGATCACCGTGGGAGCCGTCAGCAAGGCCGTCGACCGGCTGGTGGCCGCAGGCTGGTGCCAGAGGGTCGCACACCCCCAGGACCGCCGCTCGTCCGTCCTGCGCCTCACACCCGCGGGTGAGAAGCAGCTGTCCGCCTCCCGTCCCGTCGTCGAGGGCGAGCTCGCCTCGCTGACCTCGACGGTTCCCCCCGACGACCTGGCCCGCATCGCCTCAACCCTGGCCGCCCTCCGCGCGGCCCTCGAGGCGAGCCCCCACGGGGCCGGCCGGGGGGAGGGGAAATGACCCGCGAACGGCATCCGACCCCGGGTTGGGTGACACCGCCCGGACGGCCTGCACCGCGCCGGCGCCGGCCGCCGGCCTCGCACTCGGCCCACCGCCGTTCCACTGGTGGCCGGGGTCCTCCCCCGTGACGGGTTGACCCGCGCTCCACTCGGCGGTCTTTCGTCAGTCATCGCGCTCGGTCTCGGCCGAGGCGCCTCGGGGCCGGTGCGCCAGCGCGCCAGCGTGCCAGCGGCCGACCGATGAGCCCGCCGGCTCGCCGGTGGAACCACCCCGACCCGGCGAGAAGGTCGGGCCCCGAAACGCGGAGCGAGATGCCGAGTCAGAGCACGAGCGTGCGCCGGCCCCGGGTGATCTGATCCCGCAGAATCCCTCAGAGTGTCTGTGAACTCAGGCGGATCCGCCTGCGCGGCCGTCAGGAGCCCGACCAGTGCCGCGCCGTCCGCCGGACGCGCCGCCGGGTCGGCGGTCAGCGCCCGTCCCACGACGGCCGCGAGCGCCGGGTCGAGAGCCTGCACCGCTTCCGGCGCGAGCGGTTCGGGCCCGGCGTTCCACGATCCTGCGGATCACCGCACTCGCGCACGGGGCGAACGGGCTCGCCCCGTGCGCGGCACACACCACGCAGCACGCCCACGCCCACGCCCAGACATCAGCGGCCGGCCCGACCGCACCGTCGTCCGACTGCCCGGGCGCCATGTACGTGAGGGTTCCCGGGCCGCCACCGGTCCGCGTCAGCCGGGTGCCGTACTGAGCCGTCGACAAGGGCGCCTTCCGCGTCCGTTCCCCCGGAGCGCAGGCGACTGGGCGACCGGGCGACTGGACAGAAATATGACGACCGGTCTACTTTGGCGGCATGGGAGTCAAGGGCGAGGAGACGCGGGCGCGACTGGTACGGGCGACCCGGGACCTCATCGAGGAGCGGGGCTACTACGGCACCGGGCTCAACGACGTCCTGGCCGCCAGCGGCGCACCCCGCGGGTCGATGTACTTCCACTTCCCCGCGGGCAAGGACGAGATGGTCGCGCTCGCGCTCACCGAGGCCGGCCAGGACATCGGAGCACTCATCGCGGGCGCCGCCGAATCCGGGGAGCCCCCCGCCGACGTCGTCCGTCGTCTGCTGGGGGCGCTCGGCGACCGGATGGAGGAGTCCGGCTACGCCAAGGGGTGCCCGGTGGCGACCGTCGCCCTCGAAACCGCGGCGGGCCACGAGCAACTGCGCCGGGCGTGTGCCGACACCTACCAGGCGTGGCAGGACGCGCTCGCCGGCATGCTGGTCCACCACGGCCGCGACACTGCCGGGGCCGAGGCCGCGGCGTGCGCCGTCCTCGCCCTGGTGGAGGGGGCGCTGCTGCTGTCCCGTGTCGCGCACAGCCGAACCCCGCTCGACCGGGCCGCCCGCGCCGCCGAACTGCTGATCCGCGCCGACGCCGCCTGATCCCGGCCCGCGCGGTCGACCCCGCGCGGCCATGCCATGACCAAAAAATATGTAGACCGGTCCGTTTGAAAGGATCCCCATGTCCAGTCCCGGCACCCTCGTCCTCGGCGCCACCGGCTTCATCGGCCGCTGGTACGTCCTCGAGCTGCTCACCCGCGGCGAACACGTCGCCGTCGGCCTGCGCGGTGGCGCCGCCCGCGACGGCGAGCTGCGCAGCTGGCTGACCGCCCGCGGCGCCGCACCGGACGCGGTCGCCGAGCGGCTCACCACGGTCGCCACCGACATCACCCGACCCGGCCTCGCCCTCCCGGCGGCCGACGAACACCGGCTGGAGGGCGTCCGCGACGTCGTCAACCTGGCGGCCCGCTACGCCTTCGGCCTCACCCGCGACGAGGCCCGCGCAGCCAACGTGGACGGTGCGATCCACCCCCTGCACTGGGCCGCCGGCCGCCCGGAGCTGCGGCGGCTGGTCCACCTCTCCGGCTACCGGGTCGGCCGCAACACCGGACAGCACCATCCCCTGCCCGCCGCCGACGCCGACCGCCTCTACCGCGAGCTCGGCGCCTACGAGGCGTCCAAGACGGAGGGCGACATCGCCGTGCGCACCCTCGCACCACGGCTGGGCGTACCGCTGACGGTGGTCAACCCCGGCGCCGTGATCGGGCACTCCCGCACCGGTGAGGCCGGTCAGTACCTCGGCCTGGCCACCCTCGTCGAACAGCTCTGGGAGCGACGCCTGCCCGCCCTCGCGGGCACCCGGCGCACCGTCGTTCCGGTGGTCGCCGTGGACCACCTCGCCACCTTCCTCGCCGAGGTCCCGCACCACGACAGGGAACCGCTGCACCTGCACACCGTGCTCGACCCGGCCACGCCGCCGCTGCCCGAACTCGTCGCCCTGGCCGCCGAACGCCTCGGCCTGCGCCCACCCCGGGTGGTGCTGCCCGTCGGCCTGGTCCGCAGGCTGCCGCGCGCACTGACCGGCGTCGACCCCGAGACACTCTCCTTCCTCGCGGAGGACACTTACGACACCGCCTCCGCGGCCGCCCTGGCGCGCGCCGCCGGGCTGACCCACCCGCCGGTGCAAAGGCTCATCCAGGACTGGGCCGCCCGCCTGGTCGCCGACCGGTTCCCCGGCGCCGCCGTGCCACCCGCGCCCGCCACGCGCCCGTGAGAGCCGCCGGTCCGGTCGCCGCACACTGCGCGGCCTGCCGCAGACACCGGGCGATCGGACGGCGGCCTAAATCCTCATGCGAAGCGTGAAGGCCGTTGCTGCCGTGGAGGGGTGAGGCCGTACAGATGGGCGATGCCCTGGCCGGGAGCGTCCAGCAGCGCCTCGGCTCCGGCCGGTCCGTCGCCGGTGCGCAGGGACCAGCCGGCCGGGCGCGGAACGGGATCGGCGTCGCGTGTGCCGGGTTCCCGGTCCACCAGGTGGGGCCGATGTCACGGTGCCGGTAGTGCTGCCCCATCAGCGGGGTGAAACCGGCAGCGTGCAGGGCCTTCGCGGTGGCCGGCCGGAAAGCGCAGGGCAGGCCTGCGACCGCAGGCCCGGCGGCCGGACAGACCTGCCGTCGCGGGCTTACCGAGGCGGATCGCCCGACGCCGGCGCTCGGGGATGCTGCAATGGGCGGTCCGGCCCGCGCGCCGTGCCTACGCCGGGGGCCGGACCGCAGCCCCTTGCACGCTGGGCTGGGATCGCAAGGGGCAGTCCGCGCCAGACCCTCCGCAGGGGGGCGAGGCTGGGCCTGTAACCGCGGCAACCCGCCCATTTCCACGGGGAGCCGCGAATGAGACTGTAAAAACCGCCGCAGCAGCCGGCCCCGGAAGACGCGCCGCACATCACCCGGGTGGCCCGCAGCGGAGCCCGAAAGTTCAGCCTTCCTCGCACAGCCCCGCCCAGCCGGATCCCCGCACGCCTCGACTCCGTCGCAGGTCCGCGGGCGGCGCCGAATGCTCGGAGCAGGCCGCCCGGTCCCCGCGCCCGGACGGGGTGACGCGCCCGCCCTCAGCGGGGAACCGCCCGAAGCTGCGCGGCCGTCGGCGCCGATGCCGGCCTCGGTGCCGGCGGAGACTCCGGAGCGCGTCAAGGTCTGACAATTCCCGCCCGTCGAGCGAGGACCTCGGCAAGTGGTTGCACCCCGTCGCCCAAAGCGCCGGGCCGGGGCCCGGGAATTATGATCGATCCGACGCCGAGCAAGTGCCTCCGCCACCGGGACACCGGCGGATACGGAAAGGCCGTCATGTCTGGACCAGTGTGGACCGGCGCTCTGACTATTGGTCTCATCACTCTGCCAATAGCCTTGTACAAGGTGGTGGAAACACACGACATCAGCTTCCACCGAATCGAACGCGGCACGTCCGACCGGGTTCGCGTTCAATGGGTGAACGAGCGAACCGGCGCCGAGGTGAGCTTCCAGGATCTCGAAAGGGGATTCGACGCCGGAGGCGGGGAATATCTGACGATCGAACCGAGTGAATTCGAAGAAGTCCCGCTCGGGAGATCGAAAAATATCGAAGTGCTGGAATTCGTAAACCTCTCCGAGATTCCCCCGGCCCATTTTCGCACGCCCTACTACCTCGGCCCGCGAGGAAAAGAGCACGCGAAGACATACCAGTTGCTGGCCTCCGCAATGGAGCATTCGCGGCGCGCGGGAATCGCCCCGTTCTCGATACGCGACAGGACGCACCTCGGCGCCATATGCAGCGGAGGTGGAGTGCTGACGCTGCACACCCTCTACTTCGCCGACGAGATACGGGATCCGCATCGCGAAGTCGACCACCTGCCCACGGGCGGAAGAGAATTCGGCGATGCCGAACTCCGGATGGCCGAGCGGCTGATCGACCTTCTCACCACCACGTGGAACCCGCAGAAGTATACCGATGCCCGCCAGGAGCAGATCCGTCGGATCGTCGAGGAAAAACTGGCGGACCGTGAGATGGACGCGCTGCGCCAGAGCCTGGCATCCCTCGGCGAGGACGCGGAAGACGGGCATGACGAGGACCATCCGCAACCGGATGAGGCCGGCGCCACCCCCAGGAGGGAAACCGACAGGAATTTCCCCAGAAAGCCTGGCCGACAGCGAGAAAAGGCAAGGAAGGAAATTTCCGCCCTGCCAAGAAATGAGCTGTACAGACGCGCCCGGGAGCTGGACATCCCGCATCGATCCACCATGAATCGCAAACAGCTCATCGCCGCATTGCTGAGGGCGACCGATAGCTGACACTTTCCGGAACCCTCCGCCCGCGGCGCTGGGTCGCCGGCGTCCTTCTTGCCGGTCGCGGGCGCAGCTCAAGAAACTTCAGCAACGGGGTGCTCGGGACGACCGCGGACAGCCGGAAGGTGTGCAGAACAAGGGGAGCAGGGTGCTCAGCCCGCGCCCTGCCCACCGTACCGCCAACGCGCTACGCCACGGCCGCGGCGAAGAGCACTGCAACGGCCCGCAGCAGCCGGGCCCGCTGTGAGTGTCCCGGCTTCAACGGTCTTGCTCACCCATCGCCGCGGCGTCAGCACTGCCCGCCGTGGAGGGTCGGCCGCCTCCGGTCCCCCACACCCCGGAGTCGGCGACCAGTGCATCCCACTCCGGGTCGGGCTGGCCGGGGACACTTCGACCGGCTTCACGCCACAAAAGGCTTAGGTAGGCGTAGATCGGCATATCCGGGAAGTGCAGGACTGTTTCGGCGCTTCCCCGGCGCGGTCCCGGCACCGCTTTCGGCATCGTCACACACGAAGAACGACGCCTCCTGCTGTGAGGCACGCCCTGCCAGCGGCATCCGGGCGGATGCCGGCCGAGACACCGCCGGTGGGCAGCGTGCCGAAGTCGGTGGGCAGCACGCCGAGGTCGGTGGGCAGCGTGCCGAGCCGCCGACGTGAGCCCGGCGATTCCATGGTGAACATGATCCACATCTGGCTTCGGGCCTTCCGAAGCAACCCTGCCGGACCGGGGTCGGAAAAGCAGGTTGGAGGGCAGGAAGCCGGAGTCCAGAACGAGCAGCATCCCGGTGGCCGGGCTTCCTCGAGCACGGTCACCCGCCACGGCAGCGCTGCCCGCAATGGAAGGAGAACACGCGGCTCCGGTCGGCTTGCACAGGACCCCGGGCCGTCGGGCATCCGGGGCTTCCGCAGATCGGACAGGCGTGCGGTACTCGCTCTGATCACTGCGCACCCGCCGCCGGGCGCACCCGGCCCACCACGAGCGCCCCTGTGGCGGTCCGGGCCGCAGGCCCGGACAGACGGGCCCCGTTCAGGCTTCTCACACAGGCCGGGTTCATCCCCCGTCCACCACCGCCCAGGACGTCCACCACGTCCGAGCAACCCCTGACCGCCGGGCTCACCGAGCTCGCCGCCCGGACCGGAATCCCGCCGTCCGGCCCGCCGACCGCGGAGACCTTCGGCGGCAGCCGCCTTGCCCACGCACAAGGTACGCCACCTAATAAGTATCCGAAGGAAACTAGCGGATCATCACATCGCCCGAATGCACGAAAATCTTTCGGGCCGTTCGATATCCATTACCGGCCGCAAAGAATCGATACACCCTGCGGCCCACTGCGCCATATGGCGGGGAGAGCCGGTTCGTGAGCGTGTCAGAGCCTCCGGGTACCAGAGATGACCGAGAATCTCTGAAACCATCCGAGCAACAGCCAAACTCTGCCCAGACACCGAGGAGCGTGCATGCCTAACCAGGAGTGGCTCCCCGACCAACCCGTCCGCGTCGGCCGCATCGACTGGCCCGAGCACCAATCGGACGAGGTCTTCCTGCGCCTGCAGACAGGTCAAACCGTTGTTCTGGACCGTCAGCCGTGGCAAGTCCTGGAAATCAGCGAATACCCGTACTCTCAATGGCCGAGGACCTACCAGGAATCTTGGTACGAACACGTAGAGCTGTGGAGTCATTCCGAAAATCTCCATGGTGCCCACAGGACCACGATGCCCCCCGACCGGGCCAGCTTCTACAAGCGCCCCGTGATCCTGGTTCTGCGCAATGAGAACATCCCCAGGTCCACGCCGAAGCACTGGTGCGCACCGGCCAGCCATGACTGGCACGTCCTCCCGGAGCACTACGCGGTGTGCCGGACCTGCGGCGAACTCCCACCTTGCCGCAACGGGGAACACCGATGGAACGGCGGCCCGCGGCGGGCCGAGCACACCGGCTCCGCCCGCCTCATCGTCCCACCAGGATGCTGCATGGGATGCGCCGAGCCCATCAAACCCCGGATGCGAAGCGTCACCTTCCCCGGTGCCAACCTGTGGTATCCCGAGCTCGGCGAAGGAAGCGCGGTCTTCCACGCCCGCACCCACTGCGTCGACCACGTCGAGGACTACCGCAGGGAATGGGAGACTTCATACATCCAAAAACCACGCTATTCATCCAGCCCGTTGTTCCAGGAAGCCCGGGAAGAAAATTCCCTTCCACCGAGGGCACGCCCGGTGGAGGATCAGTTCAGGCTCGCCGAAGGATCTCCCCAGGTCGGCGGTTTTCCTCTCGCGGGAGATTCGCCGGAAATCCTGCGCCGAGCACATGCAGGGCCGGCGGACATCCTTCCAACACCCTCCCTCCCCGCCCTTCACTCGCAATCCCGCGTCGCCTCTTCGCACTCCCTGCCCGGAGCGCGCCTCGAATCCAGCCCTCTCACACAAGCCTCAGGAACAACCGAGCACACCGGGCACCTCCCGGATCTGCGCAATCCGGAACAGGCCGCACGGGTGATCGAAGAACTCACCACAGCTGTACGCAATATCGCCGCCTACCTGAACAACGGAACCGGCGCGCAAACCTACACAAGAATTCCATGACCTCGTTCGCACCTCCGACGTCCTGCCGGAGCAGCCTCTGGCGCCGGCACGGTCACTGCATCTGCCACGGGAACAGAGCAGAAGCCGACGAAGGAACTGCGCGGCACCCGGCCCGGATCCACCGCCATGCCGGCATCCGGGCCGGTCCGGGCGCTTCTTGGCGCCGGCATGCCGCACATGCACGGGGCAGATGACGAACCGGGCGCATCGGGCGCCGCCGATGCGGCGGCCACCACCCCCCGGCCGCAGCCGGGATCCGCGGTTGAGCCGGGGCCCGAGTCCAGGCAGCACTCGAAGCTCTTCAGAAATCGGACAGTTCATGACTTCAGGCAGCACGGGCCCCTGCCTAGTGCCGCGTCAGGCAACCTTCGCCCCGTCGCGACGCCCGGCACGCACTCTCGCCGCACCGGACGGAAGTCCGAGTACGTCCAGTACGAGGACTTCCGGCCGGCACGCCGACAGCACGCACCGGACGCCGCTCCTTGACGGGCAAAGGCTGCCTGACGCGGCACTAGAGTTCAGCAGGGGCCCACGGTGCAGCGAGTTGCAGAAGGCCGGGGCCCGTCCTCGATGAACGGCGTGCCGGCCGACATCAACTACCGTCTGCTGCCGGTTTGACGGCCCGCCCTCACTTCAGGTGCCGTGTGAGGAACCGGGCTGCGACGTCCCCCGCGAACTGTGGGACACCGGTGTGCCCGCCCATGTTGGCGTGCAGGGACTTCTCCTCGGAGCCGAAGGCGTCGAACAGGTCCAGGGCCGCCTGCCGGTCGTTCCCTTCGTCGTCCCACTGCAGCATGACATGCAGCGGAACGGTGACCTGCCTGGCCTCCTCGAACATGGCGCGGGGCACGAAACTCCCGGCGAACAGCACGGCGGCCGCAATGCGCGGCTCGACCACCGCCAGCCGGATGCCGATGGAGATCACTCCCCCCGAGTAGGCGACCGGACCACCGATCTCGGGCAGCGCAAGGAGGGCGTCCAGGGCGGCCTGCCACTCCGGGACCGCCCTGTCGACCAGCGGAAGGACGAGGGCGTCGACGATCTCTTCGCTGACCGGCTCGCCGGCCTGCATCGCCCGGCGCAGGTCGGCGCGGGCCCGTTCGACGGCGGGCCAACGGGGCCGGTCGCCGCTGCCGGGGAGCTCGATGGTGGCCGTGGCGAAGCCCTCCGCCGCGGAGTGCCGGGCCCGGTCCACCAGCCGGGGGTACATCGTGCGCAGCCCGAGGGGCGGGTGGCCGAGCAGGATCAGCGGCGCCGGTGCGGATGTGGAGGCGGATGCGGGCGTCCACAGGATGCCGGGGATCTCGCCGAGGGTGAATTCGCGTTCGACGACGGAGTCGTCGAGGTGCTGCTCAGAGGTGAAGTGCACGGTCGTGCCTTTCGGGAGGGCTCAGAAACGGCGCTCCCGGACGACCTGTCGTCCGACCGTGACCCCGGAGGAGAGCACCCATGTCGATACTGCGTTCACGGGTACCACCTCCTCGTTCTCTCGCACGGCCTCCGGAAACCTAGCAGTGGTCGCCACGTCCGCCAAACGGTTTTTGCGCGCCCCCGCCCGCTCGGTGCTGCCCGTCTCGGCAGCACCGAGCGGGCGACGGTCAGACGGAGAAGTCGGCCTGCCGGTTGCGCCGGACAGGCCCTGCCGGCGGACGCTCCTACGGCGGCCAGGTCCGGGTTCTTCGATGTTCCTCGATCGGGGCCACGGTCTGCGCGCACGCGAGCCGGCCGCTGTCCCGGTGGCCGCCGCCTCGTCGAACGACCTCTCCTCGGGAGGTTCGACCCGCACGAGGAAGCCTGGCGGGGGATCAGGCCTGCGGCGCGCCGCCGTCTGCCGCCAGGCGGGTGAGCCACTCGCGCAACAGGCGCTGCTCGGCGTCGCTCAGGACGTCCGCGTCGTCGGGGAGGGCGGCGCGCAGCGCGCGGGCCGCCGGGGCGGGGCCGGCCTCCGCGGCGGGAACCGTCGGTTCGGTGCGGGTGACGGCGGCGACCATGGACTCGCGCAGGATGGTCAGCAGTGCCGGATTGCGGCGTTCCGCAGGGGTGGAGTGCCAGGTGATGACCGCGCCTCGGCCGGTGGCCTGGATGATCTGGGCGGCCAGTTCCTCGTCGACCCGCAGCCACCCTCCGGCCGCCAGCCGGCGCACCCGCCCGTGGAGGATCTCCAGGCCCGCGCGGTGCGCTGCGTCCGACCCCCGGCCGGTGGCCCGGTTCATCACCGCGAACAGCTCCGGGCGCGAGACCCCGAACTCCACCACCAGGTCCCAACCACGGCGCAGTTCCTCCACCGGGTCCTGCGGGGCGGGGTCGAGCTGCGCGCGCTTGCTCTCCAGGAACTGTGCGTAGCCGTGCTCGGCGACCGCCTCCAGCAGCCCCTCCTTGTCGCCGAAGAGGCGGTAGATCGCGGGCGCTTGCATCCCGGCCGCGGCGGCGACCGCGCGGGTGCTCACCGCGTCCGGGCCGCCGTTCTCCAGGAGCTCGACGGCCGCCGCGACGATGCGGTGGCGAGGACTGTCGGCGGTGTCGCGCGTAGGCATGAATCGATGATATCGGAGGCTTGCTTCCATCGTTAGTTCCGGTGTTAACATCAACATGATTCCATTGGAAACAGCATGGGGGAGAACATCCATGATCGTCGTGACCGGAGCCACCGGAAAGCTCGGCCGCCGCACCGTCGAGCGCCTCCTGGAGCGCGTCCCCGCCGACCACCTCGGCGTCAGCGTCCGCGACCCCCGCAGGGCCCAGGACCTCGCCGACCGCGGCGTCCGCGTCCGGCAGGGCGACTTCGACGACCCCACCTCGCTCGTGCACTCCTTCGAGGGCGCCGAACAGCTGCTCCTCGTCTCCCTCGACCGCACGGGCGAGGAGTGCGTCGCCGGCCACCGCGCCGCCATCGACGCCGCCGTGAAGGCCGGCGTCGGCCGCATCCTCTACACCAGCCAGATGGGCGCCGCCCACGACTCCCGCTTCCAGGCATGCCGCGACCACGCCCGGACGGAGGACCTGCTGCGCGCCACCGGCCTGCCCTGGACCGCACTGCGCAACGGCTTCTACACGGCCAGTGCCTTGCTGTTCCTGGAGTCCGCCCGCCGCACCGGCGACATCGCCCTCCCCGCCGACGGTCCCGTCGCCTGGACAGGCCACGACGACCTCGCCGAGGCGACCGCGGCGATCCTCGCCGACGAGGGCCGCTTCGAGGGGCCCACCCCGCCGCTCACCGGCGCGGCGGCGCTCGACTTCGACGCCGTCGCCGAGATCGCGACCCGGGCCGCCGGGCGGCCCTTCACCCGCACCGTCGTCCCCGACGACGCCTTCCGCGAGCAGGCCCTGGCGCACGGCGCCCCGGCCCCGATCGCCGACCTGATGCTGAGCATCTTCGCGGCGGCGCGGAACGGCGAGTTCACCACAACCGACCCGACCCTGGCCGAACTGATCGGCCGAGAGCCCGCCACCTTCCGCACCCTGCTGGAGCACGCCTGGGCCGCATAGACCCGGCGGGCGCGCACCCACAGAGACACACCGGGAGAACCCACCGTCATCTTCCCTGGAAGCCCGCGTCCCTGACGCCCGGAACCTTCACCCGGGCGTCAGGGGCTCGCTCGTTCGCGCCGCCGCCGAGCAATGACCTGCTACGACGCCAGCCCCGCCGGGCCCACGGCCCTGGTGGTCAGGTCGAGCAGGCGCAACGGGCCCGTCGGGTGGGCGCGGCCGGGCACCACTCTGTCTGCTACGCCGGAGCGAGAGGCCTGTTGCTCGCTCGTGGGTGAAGAGCCTCCGCCGGGACGCATGAATGTCGTCGAGGCCCTTGTTCCGCCCCGACCACAGGTGCTTCCCCGCGAAGAGGCGCAGGCTGGGTATGCCGCACTGCCATGCGCGCCAAAGGCCCGGGCCACCTCGAAACCCGGGCACTCGTCGAACGCGAACGTGATCCCCACGGCCGCGCCGAACGGTACGCCGTCGACGACGTAGCGTTCCAACCCGTCATGGCCGGGTGGTACCAGAAGCCGAGCGCCAGGAAATCCAGCCGCGGCCGATCTGCCCGTACGTGAAAACGCGGATCGCGGATTCTCAGTGCCGGCCGGTGTACCCGTCCTGGCCTCCGGGCCCGGGGTCTCCGTTGAACAGGAGGCCGATCAGGCCGCAGACCACCACGATCAGCACGAGCAGGACCAGCCGGAAGGTGTCCTCGGGCCCGGGACGGTACGGGCGCGAGGGGCGGCCGGCCCGGTCACCGCCTTCGTCGTCGCTGCGGCCTTCGGTGTCGTCGTCCTCATCGAGCACCTTGCCCTCCCTCCCCCGCAGGTCCATGGCCGTGGGGCACGGCCGGCGTCAAGCCCCTTGTCCGTGGACTCCGGCCTGCGGAACGTCACTTGTAGGGCGGCATGTTGTAGGCCGGGCTTCCGGGGCTCCAATCCATGTGGGACACGAGGACGGCCAGGAGGAGAACCACGACGATCACAACGAGCACCCCCACCCAGAAACTGTCCGCGGGTCCGGGACGGTGCGGCTGCGGTGGGCTGCCCGACCGGTCGCCGTCGCCTTCACCCGCACGGTCCTCGGCATCACTGTCCCCATCGGGTGCCACGGCCCCTCCTTCGCGCCCAGGGCCATGGCACCGCCCCGCACGGCAGTCGTCAAGACCGCCCGCAACGGCCGGCCTCACCCGCACGCCCGGTACCGGCCGGCCGGCGCTCCACGCTGACGCACCGTCAGACCGGCCTCGCCGGTGTGGATGCCGAGTCCGGCGCCGTGACCGGGCGACGCACAAGCACCTCGTGCCGCAGACGGCCTGCGGAATCCGGAGTCCGACCCCGTCCGGAGCCGGTGGACCGTCTGGCAGCGTTCGGCAGCGGGGCCCGGGGCCACGGCGTCCGTTCAGGCGTCGGGGGCATCGGGGGCGGCAAGGAGGGCGGTGACGCGGGTGCGGGTGAGGATGCCGAGGAGATGTCCGTCCTCGTCGACGACGGGCCACGGGTCGAGGCCTCTGACCCGCATGGTCACCGCTGCGCGGGGTAGTGCCAGGGTCGGCCAGGCGAACGGGTCGCACCGGTGCATCGCGTCCTGGACCTGGGAGTGGTCGCTGTACCAGGCGCAGGCGAGGAACGGGGCGATCGAGGCGGAAGTGACCACGCCCTGGCAGCGGCCGTCGTCCGTGCACACCAGCAGGCAGGTGGCACCGGTGTCGGCGAGGAGGCGCCCGGCCTGTTCGATGCCGGCGCCGGGGGTGATGCGCGGTCCGCACGGCTCCATCGCGTCCGCGACCCTCAGCCCGCGCCCGGCGGCGGCAGCCGGGACGGTCGGGCGGTTCCGGGCAGTCATGGCGTCACGAATCCTGCCCCGGCGCCGCGCCCGTCGCCGGTACCTGCGTGTCCGGGACGAGGCCGGCGTGGCAGCCGGGATCGACAAGCCTCGAACACTGCTTTCAGCCTACGCCGCCCACCGGATCCGGCCTGCACCGTTCACCGCCTCGAACGTCGACGCCGGCAGGGAGCAGGCGCCGCATGCCGCGCGAAGGCGCGGACGGTGCCGCTCGTGGCCTCGGCCCCGGGGCCGACGGGTCGGCACGGCGGTGGTCAGCCGGTGCTGTCCGCCGGCGCGGGTTCCTGGACGAAGGTGTAGGGCGGCAGTGGTCCGTGGAACCTGAGGTGGCAGTCCTCGCCCAGCTGCTCGGCGAGTTCCTGCCCGGCTGCGGTGAATTCCTCGCTGCGGTCGTCCTCGACCAGGAAGGAGGCGCTGACGAAGTCGTCGCCGCGGGCCTCGTTCTCGTGGACCTCCCGTGCGAGTGGGCGCAGTGCCGCGACGGCTTCGGCGGCGGCGGCGATGTGGCGGGCCTGGATTTCGCGGGTGGCGAGTTCGCCCAGGCGGATCTTGACGTTGGGGTCGCCGGTGCGTCGGCTCTCCTCGTTCAGCTGCCGGGCTTCGGCGGAGTCGTTGAGGATCTGCCGGAGCAGGGCCTCCTCGTCGTACTGGCCCTTGAGGAGGTACTCGGTGCAGCCGGCCAGGGCTTCGAGGCGCTGGTGGTAGGTGTCGGTGCGCTCCTGGAGGGCGTCCCGGACCTGTTGTTCGTCGGTGGCGGTGGCGCCGAACTGGAGCGGCAGGACGGGGCCGTCCGCCATCAGGTGGCGCAGGACCTCCTGGTGGGCGAGGACGTCGCGGCGTCGGGCTCGCAAGCCGTCAGGAACGGTGCTGACGATCGCGGTCAGGTCGGCGGCGGTGATGGTGGAGAGTTCCTCGGGCGGGTCACCGACGCCTGTGACGCCCTGCAGGCGTGCGGGGTGGCTGTGTGAGGTGATCGCGTAGACGTAGAGGGCCATGTCTCATTCCTTCGACCGGGTTCGGCGCGGCCTGGCGGCGGGTTCTTCGTCGCGGTCCTGGGTGTACTGGCGGATCGTGTCGGTCACGGCCTCGACCGCGCCGGTGAGCGCGCCCTTGGTCTTCCCGTGGGCGGCGCCCTGGCTCATTTCGCCGGGCAGGTCGGTCAGCCGGGAGGGGGCCTTGCGGCCGGATTCCAGATCGAGGCGGTTGCAGGCCTCCGCGAACCGCAGATAGGTGTCCACACTGGCCACCACGACCCGCACGTCGATCTTCAGGATCTCGATCCCCAACAGGGAGACCCGCACGAACACGTCGATGACCAGGCCCCGGTCCAGGATCAGTTCCACGACGTCGTACAGCGTGCCGGTGCTGGCGCCTCCCGTCGCGGGCGGGCCTCCACCGCTCTGCGGCACCACGGTCATGACGCTTCTCCTCTCATCGGGCGTCCCGGCGGCGCGCACGCGATCCGCGGCGGCGCTGCGCTGCGGGGAACGGCCGGGTGGGCTTCCCGACCGGGCCGGGCGCCCGGGCACGGCCCGTCGGCCGCCCGGAGCGGTGCCCGCCGCCGTCGCTGCGGTGAGGGGGGTCTCCTCGTACCTCGCGTCTACCCGGCCCGGCCCCGCCGAACAGCGGGGCCCGGGCTCGTTCGGGCGGTAGGACGGACATTCGTCGGGGCCCTCGGCTGCTACGACCCGACCGGCGGTGGCCCGGCCGGCTCCGGCACGGTGCGCGGCGGCGTTCGTCGGAGACGAGCCCCGGAGTCCGGTCGCCTCGCCGTCGCCGCGGGTCGTGCGGTGCTGCGCGCTGCTCGTTCACTCGTCGCGGTGCCGGGGTGCGGGCCGCGACGAGCGCCGCCGGGTGGGTGCGGGCTCGGTTTCGCGCTCCTCGTCGTCGCGTCCGCCGATGGCGTCGGTGATCGACTCCACGGCGCTGGCGATGGCCCCTTTGCTCTTCTTCTGGGCCACGCCTTCCACGGCCTTGTCGGTGCCGCTGCTGATCATGTCGGTGAGTTTGGTCGGAGCCTTGCGGCCGGATTCCAGGTCGAGGCGGTTGCAGGCCTCGGCGAAGCGCAGGTAGGTGTCCACGCTGGCCACCACCACCCGTGCGTCGATCTTCAGGATCTCGATCCCGACCAGGGAGACCCGCACGAACACGTCGATGACCAGTCCCCGGTCCAGGATCAGTTCCACGACGTCGTACAGCGTGCCGGTACTCGCGCCCCCGGTCGCGGGCACGCCTCCGCTGCTTTGCGGTACCACGGTCATGCTGGGTCTCCTTGTCGTCGGACGCCTCCGCCGGTGCCGTCGCGCCGGAAGGCGGTGTCGTCGTCGCCGGCCGGTCCCTGCCTCGTGGTCGAGCGGCACCCGGCGCGTGGCCGCCTGCCGGCTCCGCCTGGGCACGGCTCGTCCTCACCGGCCCGCAGGCCCGGGACGCAGCGCGCACCGTCTCGGCGGGCTCCGGCCGGCCTGTGCGGTGCGGTGCGCACGGCACGTGAAGACGGTCGTGCCCGTGAAGACGGTCGTGCGCCTCGGCATCTTTGGGGGCGCGGTCACCGCCACGAGGGTGTTCGGCGCCCTGACACGCGCGTATACCCGGTCCGGTCCCGTCAAACAGCGGGCCGCCGATGGGGCTGTGCGTGCTTCGCCGGCTCGTCCTGCAACCGATGGACGTCCGTTGCGTGTGTTGCACGCCTGAGCCTGTGCCGGGATGAAGCCGTGGTGATCGACGTCCGGGAGGACCGGCGCCCGAGCAGACCGGCCGAGGACGTCGAGGAGGTCCGGCTGAACCGGCCGGCGGACGAGGCGGAGGCCGAGGGCCTGGACGGGTCGGTGTCGGACGCCCTGCGCATCCCGCGCCGCCTCACCGAACTGCAGCAGGCGCTGGACGACGGGGACACCGTCGCCTTCGACGTCAAGGCCCTGCGGAGCCACGGTGTGCGCCGGCGCCCACGGGTCGGGGAGCACCGGATCGTCCACACGGCCGACGACGGCCGCCCGATCGTCCGGGTCCTCGCCGCAGGCAACCGCCGCGACACCTCCTGCAACCGGCCGGCGCTACGGCGACGTGTCCTGCCCCCCCCCCCCCCCCCGGGCGGGCCGGGAAGACGGCGCCGTGGCCGGTCGCGGCGCCGTTCCGGGAGCTCAGATGGTTCCGCGCAGCTTGGCCAGTGCCTCGTTGAGCAGGATCTCGCCGTCTTCCTGGGTGCGACGTTGCCGGACGTAGCCCAGGTGCGTCTTGTAGGGGGCGTGGCCCGGGGCGACGGGCACGTCGTCGGGGTCGGGGCCGGCGGGCAGACCGCAGCTGCGGCAGTCCCACTCCTGCGGGATCGCCGCCTCGATCGCGAAGCTGATCTGGGTCCGGTGGCCGTTGCCGCACCAGAAGGACACCGTTGTACGAGGGGCGAGATCGCCGCGCTCGGACTCCCCCATGGGCCCCGAACCGATCCGCGCACCCCTGATGCCGCCACGTCCCTGTGCCACGATCGCGCTCCTCGGCCATGATGTCCACGCCTCGGATGTGCATGGAGACGCCCAGCGTACGGCCATCTCGGCGAACCCGTGCGACGGCCCCCTGCATTGGCGCCGAGCACCGCGGTTCCTGCGTCGACAGGGCGCCCCGCCCTTGGCTGCCGAACTGATCTGCTCGCGTTCGTGGAAGGCTCCTCCGTCACGTCGCCGCCCTTCGGGGCCGCGGGTCTCAGGTCCGGAGGGTGTGGCTGGGGGTGGCGCCGTAGGCGTGGTGGTGGAGGGCCGCGAAGTTGCCGGGGTTGGCGAAGCCCCAGCGGGCCGCGATCTGCTTCACGGTGGTCCCGGTGGCGGGATCGGCGACGACGAGTTCCCGGTGGGCGCGTTCCAGGCGGACCCTGCGCAGGTACCCGGTGGGGGTGGTGTCCAGGTGCCGGTGGAAGGCGTACTGGACCGCCCGCGGTGTGGTGCCGGCCGCCTCCGCGATGTCGGCGATGGTCACCGGGCGAAGCCGGCGGTTGCCGCGGGCTGGTCGGCGTCCGGCGTCGCCCGGGGCCGGCAGGCCGGTGCCGCCCGCGACGGCTTCTGCCGAAGGCTTGCGGTGCCGACGGACACCCGGCTCCGGGCGAGGCGGGAACGTGCGGGGATCCGCCGAACCGGATCGCAGGAGGGGCGGTGAGCACCCCTCGACAGGTCCGGATCGATCGCCGGGGTGCGGCCCGCACGAGCGAGGGCGCGGGCCGCACACCGGGCGCTGACCGTACCGGTCGACGCGTCAGACAGCGGGCTTCCGGGCCGGGTTCGGCCCGGCGGTGAGAAGCGCCGTGATCTCCGCGGCGAGCTCCGGACCGAGCGATCCCCAGCCGTCCTTGTAGCCGTAGACGCCGGCCAGCGTGCGGGCCTCGTAGTCGCCGTTCATGATCTCGACGTCGTCGGCCGTGATCAGCGCCGGGTGCGCGACGCCGACCGCCGCCGAGACCTTCATCAACTCCCGGCGCAGGGTGCGCAGGTACAGCGCGGCCCGGGTCGACTTCGAAGCCGGGTCGAGGCCACGGGCCAGCCACGGGTTCTGGGTCGCGATGCCCGTCGGGCACTTGTCGGTGTGGCACTTCTGCGCCTGGATGCAGCCGATCGACAGCATGGCCTCACGGGCCACGTTGATCATGTCGACACCCAGCGCGAAGGCGACCGTGGCGTTCTCCGGCAGACCGAGCTTGCCCGAGCCGATGAAGGTCAGCCCGTCGGTCAGCCCCAGCTCGGCGAAGGTGCCGTACACCCTGGAGAAGCCCATCCGGAACGGCAGCGACACCGAGTCCGCGAACATCCGCGGAGCCGCCCCCGTCCCGCCCTCGCCGCCGTCCACGGTCACGAAGTCCACTCCGCGGTCGCCGCGCGCCATCAGCGCGGCCAGCTCCTGCCAGAAGCCCGTGTCCCCCACCGCGCTCTTCACCCCGACGGGCAGCCCGGTCTCGGCCGCGAGCAGCTCGACGAAGTCCAGCATCGAGTCCACGTCGCCGAACGCGCTGTGCCGCGACGGAGAGGCGCAGTCCTGCCCGGCCGGGATGCCGCGGATGGCGGCGATCTCCGGGGTCACCTTCGCCCCCGGCAGCATGCCGCCCAGACCGGGCTTGGCGCCCTGCGAGAGCTTGATCTCGATCGCCTTCACCGGCGCGCCGGCGACCACGTCCTTGAGCTTGTCGAGGTTGAAGCCGCCGTCCGCGTCGCGGCAGCCGAAGTACGAGGTGCCGAGCTGGAGGACCAGGTCACCGCCGTTGCGGTGGTACGGCGACAGGCCGCCCTCGCCCGTGTTGTGCATCGCGCCGGCCAGCGCCGCGCCCTGGTTGAGCGCCGTGATCGCCGGGCCCGACAGCGACCCGAAGCTCATCGCGGATATGTTCACCACGCTCGCCGGCCGGAACGCCTTCGCCCGCCCGCGCGGTCCGCCCAGCACCTTCGCCGAGGGCAGCGGGGCCTGCGGGTCGTGCAGGTCGGGCAGCGGGCCGGCGAAGGTGCGCTGCTTGACGTACGCGTGCCCCTGGACGTGCTCCACGTCCACCTCGGTGCCGAACCCGAAGTAGTTGTTCTCCTCCTTCGCCGAGGCGTAGATCCAGGTCCGCTGGTCACGGCTGAACGGGCGCTCCTCCCCGTTGGAGGCCACGATGTACTGCCGCAGCTCCGGCCCGATCCGCTCCAGCAGGTACCGGGCGTGCCCGACGACCGGGAAGTTCCGCTGCAGCGCGTGCCTCTTCTGCACGAGGTCACGGACGGCCAAGGCCGCCACCGCCGTCGCAGCGGCCGCGCCGATCTTCCGGGCGTTCATGGACGTTCCCCCCTCGCCGTGCACAGCTCCGTCGCGGTGCGATGGTGCTGATGCTAGGGGGCTGCGCGCATCGGCATGCAGTCAGGGGCCGGGCCCGCCCGACGACCGCCATCGCTCCGTACCCGAGAACGGGAGCCGTGCGTCGACGACTTCGGGAGTCGCCCCGCGTGGAGTCGGCGTGGTCGATGTCGCCGGGTTCGGGCGTCACCGGCGGATCAGCGGGCGAGGGAGACGGCGAAGGGCTTGAAGCCGTGTCGGCGCAGGACGTGGGGAACCACGAGGATCATGGCCTCGGTGGCGCGGGCCGTGGTGATGCCGCCGAGGTCCTCGATCCATGCGGGCTGCCAGCCCAGGTCGCCGAGCAGGCCGGTGACGGTCTTCTTCGCGTTCGGGTCGTCGCCCGAGAGGTAGGCGGTCGGTGGGGTGGCCAGGGTTTCGGGAGCGGTCATGACCGTGAACAGCATGGTGTTGAGGGTCTTGACCACCCGGGTGTCGGGGAGGGCGGCCTGGAGCTTCTCGGCGAGGCTGCTGCCGGGGTAGCACAGGTCGCCGGGCAGGCCGTCGTCGGCGTCGCGGGTGGCGTTGGAGACGTCGACGAGGAGCTTTCCGGAGAGCTCGGTGCGCAGGCCGGCCAGGCGCTCCAGGGAGGTGTCGCCGGGCGTCGCGTTGATCACGATGTCCGCGGTTCGGGCGGTGGTGCGCTGGTCGGCGAAGACGATCCGCGGGGCGGTGCCGGCGGCGAGCGCTGCGGTCCCTTCCGGGTTCCGGACACCGAGGGTGACGCGGTGTCCGGCTGCGGAGAGCCCGCCGGCGAGGTTGGCGCCGACGCGGCCGGCGCCCAGGATTCCGATGCTGGTCATGTGGTGACGTTCCTTGCGGTGTGGGTGGGTGGACAGGGGGTCTCGGTCAGGCGATCGGCGTCAGGACCTCGAGGGCGGCAGTGTGGATGCCGGGGGCGGCGGCCAGGAAGTCGCGGCTGCCCGTGTTCCAGGGCTCCCCCGCCAGGTCGGTGACGGTGCCTCCGGCCTCGGAGACCAGCAGCGCACCGGCGACCAGACCGGAGCGGACGTCGGAGAACTGCCAGAAGGCGTCCGTGCGTCCGGCGGCGACGTGGATGAGCTGCATCGTGGCGGGGACGGACACGCGCACGACCAGGCCGTTGACGAGCATGGCGGTGACCGAGTCGCCGATCCGCCGGAAGGTGCGCTCGTCCTCGCCGGGCCTGGCCTGGCCGGTGCCGACGAGCGCGGCACCCAGATCGGTCTTGGCGGACACCTTCAGGGGCCGGTCGTTGAGGTGGGCGCCGCCACCGGCGACGGCGGTGTAGGTGTCGCCGGTCAGCGGCAGGTGGACGACGGTGAGCACCGGCCGGTTGTCGCGGACCAGGGTGGCGGTCACGGCCCAGTCCTCCATGCCGTGAACGTGGTTGATGTTGCCCTCGGCGGGGTCGACGACCCACCACTCCCCCGAGGGGAGCGCGCCGCCGGCCAGTTCGTCCTCGGCCCACTGCGACCCCGGCCGGGCCCGCAGCAGCGGCTCCCGCAGCACGTCCAGCACCGCGTCGTCGTTGGCGTGGATCTCGGCGACGACCTCCTCCAGGCTCACGCCCCGGGCGTGCGGGGTGTGGCGGTCGCGCAGGGTGAGGCCCGCGGTCCTCACCGCGGCGGTCACCTCGGGCAGGAGCGTCGCGTCGGCGGCGAAAGGCATGGCTGTGCTCATGGTGGGCTCCCTGGATTCGATGGGTGCGGGCGGCTTGTCCCGCGCCCGCACTTCGAAGGTAGGCGCCCCGACCATTAACAACAAGTGCATGCTATTCAGTTGTAGATTGACTCCCATGCAACTGGATCTGAACCTGCTCACGGCCCTGGACGCACTGCTGGAGGAGGGCAGCGTGGCCGGCGCCGCCGAGCGCCTCCACGTCACCGCGCCGGCGATGAGCCGCTCCCTGGGCCGCATCCGCAAGGCCACCGGCGACCAGATCCTGGTCCGCACCGGCCGCAGCATGGTCCCCACCAGCCGTGCACTGGCCATGCGCGCCCAGGTCCACGCCCTCGTGCAGCAGGCCCACCACCTCCTGTCCGCACAGCAGGAACTCGAACTGACATCCCTGGACCGGGTGTTCACCGTGCGCTGGCACGACGCCCTGACCGCCGCCTGCGGCACCGCCCTGATCACCGCCGTCCACCGCCGGGCCCCCGGCGTGCGGCTCCGCCTGTCCGCCGAACCCGGCACGGACGACGCCGAACTGCGCCGAGGCGAGGTCGACCTCGAATCGAGCTCCGGCCCTCCGGCGCTCCCCGACGTCCGCCACCGCCTCGTCGGCAGCGACCGGCTGGTCGTCGCCGTCCGACCGGGTCACCCCCTCACCGAGGGCCCGCTGAGCATCGAGCGCTACGCGGCCGCCGAACACCTCACCGTGTCGCGACGCGGAAGCCTGCGCGACCCGATCGACGACGCCCTGACCACCCGCGGTCTGGAGCGACGCGTCGTCGCCGCCGGGCCCACCGCCGCCTTCGCACTGCAACTCGCCCACGACACCGACCTGGTCGTCACCGTCCCGGACGCGGTCACCCGCGCAGCCCGGGACCAACTCGGCCTCGCCACCCTGCCACTGCCACTCCCGCTGCCCGAGGTCCCGCTGTACCTGCTGTGGCACCAGCGCTACGACGACGACCGCGCCCACGCCTGGCTGCGGGACCTGGCCACCGAAACCGTCCGGGCGCTGTTCGCACCGCCGGCCGCCTCTCAACAGCCCCTCACCGACCCGACCGGGCAGTGACGGACACGCCGAGGGCCTTGCGCCCCTCGTCCACGAGTGCCGTGACCGCACACGTTCGCCGGGTCGGCGCTGGTGGTGCGAACCGGAAGATCCGGCCGTGGCCTGCGGCCGACCCTATGCCTCCTGCCGTAGCAACAGGCTGCCGAGCGCGGTGCGCCGGTGCAGGACCGCCTTGCCGGCACGCGAAGTGGAGATCAGTCCGGCGCCGCGAAGAGCTCCGGTGTGAGCCGAGACCGTGGCGGCGCTGACGCGGAGCTGTCGGGCGAGCCCGGTCGTGGTGCGTTCCTCGGCCAGCAGGTGCAGCAGCTCGACGCGCGTGCTCCCGATCACCTTGGCCAGCGCCTCTCCACCGGCGGAACCGTCGGGCTGCGGCGGAAAGCCGGCACCCGCCGGGTAGGTGACGGCAACCGGGCGATCGGGAAGGTCGGACAACAGCGGCCCGCCGGTCCAGTGGAAGCTGGGCAGGAGGAGCAGCCCGCGCCCGCCGAGGTGGACCTCCCGCGGCCTGCCCGGGAGCTCCCATACGCCTGCGTGCAGGCGGGCTCCGGGCAGCAGCCCGGCCAGCACCGAGCCGACGCCGCCTTCGGCGAGTTGCACGGCCCGACGCACGAACTCGGCGTGGTGCAGGTCCTGCACCTGCGCCCAGACCGGACCGAGCAGCGCCGTGAACGCCGCGTGCTGCGCACGGCGGACCGAGCCCCGTGCCTCGGGGGAACCCCGGTGCAGTTCGTGGATCCACGCCGGGACGGGCGTGCGCGCAGGTGCGTAGACCCGTTCCAGTTCGGCACCGACCAGCTCGGCCGGGGCCGAGCGGACCTGTTCCAGGGCGTCGGGGAGGGAGTCCGCCAGCACGTCCAGAAAGCTCGGCGCCCGCCCGGCCGGGACGAGGTCCGCGAGCGGGAGGGCGGCGTTCGGCAGGACGCGCAGCGCCCTGCGTCGCCATGAGCCGTGGAGGAGCTCGCCGTCCCGGCGGCACATCATCGTCAGCGCCACGTTGAGCTCCTGGAGCGGCGCCGGCCGGGGCGCGAGGCTGACCCGCGCGAAGTCGTCCGGCGTGAAGTGGATCCGGAGCACGCCTCCCCCTGCGTGTCGGCCCCGGCAGCGTCCCGGGGCGCCATCCTTGAGCCTCCAACCTAAACGATCGCGGGCGCCGGGACGGGCGGGACAGCCTGCACGGCATGACTCACGACTCCTCGATCAGCCGACGCGCCGTCACCAGGTCCGCACTGCTCGGCGCCGCCGCCCTGTTGCTCGGCGCCGGTGGCCGTGCCCACGCCGACTCCCGGACCATCACCGGGGGACCGGTCCCGGGCGGTGCCGTACTCACCCTGCCCGCGCCCACGGGCCGCCACCCCGTGGGGTGCTGGCCCGTGCACCTCGTCGACGGCTCCCGGCGCGACCCGTGGGACCCGACGATCCCCGTGAGGGAGCTCGTGCTGACGGTCCACTACCCGGCCCGCGACGTCACCGGCCTCACCCCGGCTCCCCAGATGCCGCCGCAGGCCGCGACCTGGTTCGGACGGATCGCGCCGCTCACGCCGCTCCACCTGCCCGCCGCGGGCGTGGACTGGGGCGCGACCCGGTCCCACTCGTTCGAGGGAGCGTCACCGCTACCGGGCCGACGGCCGGTGCTGGTGCACAGCCCGGGCGGCGGCGACCCGCGCGGCCTGGGGACGTCCCTGGCGGAAGACCTGGCCAGTCACGGCTCCGTCGTCCTCTCGGTCGACCATCCCGGCGACGCCGCAGCGGTCGAGTTCCCGGATGCCCGGCCGTACCGGGAGGACACCGTGCGGACGACCGTCTTCCGCGGCGACCCGCGGGACCGGCCGGCCGTGGCCCGCACGATGATCGACGCACGGATCGCCGACCTGCACCACGTCCTCGACCGGCTCGGGCACGCGTCCGACCTGCCGCTGCCGCGCGGGCTCGCCGAGACGCTGGACCTGCGCCGCCTCGGCGTGTACGGGCACTCCGCCGGCGGCAGCGCCGTGACCGAGGTGATGTACGAGGACCGACGGGTGCGTGCCGGGATCAACCTGGAGGGCCACCTGGACCACCCGCCCTCCGCACCCGGTGCCGCTGCCGAACCGTTCCCGGTCACGGCACACGGGATGGACCGGCCACTGCTCCTGCTCGGCAGCGAGGGGTTCGACCGCCGGCAGGAACTGGACCGCTCCTGGCGGGCCCTGGCCGCGCTCTCCGGCCGACGGGTCCGCAGCGCACGTGTCGCCGACGCCAACCACTGGATCTTCACCGACTACGCCGCGATGCTCCCCCGGCTCCAGGCAGCCGGCTTGATCACGGCGGCGGAGAGGAACGCGCTGATCGGCACCGTCAACCCGACCGCATCGGTCCCCACGGTCCACCGCACGATCCGCAGGTTCTTCGCACGGCACCTGGCCGGCCGCTGATCCGAGGGCGAACGGCCGATGACCTCACGGCTTCGCCAGGTCGCTCGATCACGCGGGGAGGGCCGGCCGGCCCTCCCCGGCGGACACCTCTCCCGCCGCGGACGCGGGGCACGCTCCCTGCGCCGGGCCGGGAGGACGTCGGAGTGGCGGGCGTCGGCACTGCGTCAGCGAAGGCGGGCCTGCAGTGCGCGAGCGTGCGGTCGGGAAACCGCACAGCAAGCGGATAGTTCATCCGCATGTGCTAGCGTCCAGCACTAAGCGGATGACCTATCCGAATTTCGAGTGGAGGCGCACATGCGGAAGACAGCCGTGGTCACGGCCGGGACGGCCGGCATCGGACTGGAGACGGCCGTGGGACTGGCGACAGCCGGGTACGCGGTCACCGTGGTCGGCCGCAACCCCGATCGGGGCGCCCGGGCGGTCGAGCGGATCAATGCGGCGAACCCGGCGCGTCCCGGCCGATTCCTCGCCGCCGACCTCGGCTCGCTCGACGAAGTACGCGTGCTCGCCGACCGGATCGCCTCCGACCACGCCGCCTCCGGAGACCCGCTGACCGTGCTGGTCAACAACGTCGGGGCGATGTTCCCCCGGCGCGTGGTTCTGGGCGGCATCGAGGCGTCGTTCGTCGTCAACCACCTCTCGCCGTACCTGCTGACGGAGTTGTTGCTGCCCACGCTGACCGCCGGCGCCCCGAGCAGGATCGTGAACGTCACCTCGGGCGCGGTCGGACTCGCCAAGCGCACGTTCGACGCCGTCGAGCCGCCCGGCGGCTACTACGGCTTCCACTGGTACGGCCGGGCCAAGCTCGCCAACCTCGCCCACACGCTCGACCTGGCCGCGCGACTGGACGGCACCGGCGTGTCGGTCTTCGCGGCCGACCCCGGAGGCGCCGCGACGGACATGACGAAGGGCACCATGACCGACCCCGGGATCGTCTCACCGGGCCTGCGGCTGCTGTGGCCGCTGGTGCGCCGCAAGTTCGAACGTTCCACCTCCGGTCCGGCGTCCACGGCCGCCAGGCCCTCGATCACCGCCGCCACCGATGAGAGCCTGACCGGCCGGACCGGTGTCGTCATCGGCGCCGACGCCCGACCCACGGCACCGCTCCGCGCCGCGACCGACCCCCGCGTCGTCGAAGCCGTGCGCCGACTCAGCGAACGGCACGCGCCCCTGCCGGCCGCCTGACCGCCGGCACGGCGCGGGCGGCGGAGACCGTTCCGGATGGGCCATCCGATTAGCATGTCCCCATGACGACGCCCCTGCGCAAGGACGCGGCCCGCAACTGGGACCGGATCGTCTCCGTCGCCCGCACCCTGGTCGACCGGGGCGAGCCCCTGCAGCTCAACGACGTCGCCCGCCGCACCGGAGTGGGGGTCGGCACCGTCTACCGGCACTTCCCCACTCCCGAGGCGCTGTTGGAAACGGTGGCCGCCCCCTGCCTGGAGGACCTGGCCGCGCACGGCGAGCAGGCCATGGCCGACACCGACCCCCGACGCGCACTCGAGGGCTTCCTGCTCCGCACCGTCGAGGCACAGGTCACCGACGCCTCCCTGGCCCCCGTCACCGCCGCGGTCACCGACGCACTCCCGCGCACCACGGAACTCAAGCACTCGCTCCGGTCGGCCGGCACCCGACTCCTCGACCGGGCCCGCGACGCCGGAACCGTCCGCCTCGACCTCGACGCCGCCGACCTCGTCCCGCTCATGTGCGGTATCGCCCACGCCGTCGACGTCCACGGCGGCACGCCCGCCGACCGCATCGACACCGCCCGCCGCTACCTCGCGGCGTTCCTGGGCGGCCTGCGAACCACGCCACCGGACACCACACCACCGAACACCTAGAACACCTATAACACCGTCCGCACCACCGCGACAGGGTGGCGAACGCCGCAGGCCGGCCGCCGCTCCCGACCACACCGGCAGCCGCCCCGTGCCGGGGGGGCGGCTGCCGGCGCGAGCGGAGCGGGCAGTCGACCGCCTCGGGTCAGTCACCGCGTCAGTCGTCGTCCAGAACGGACCATTCGGTCACGAAGAAGTACTGCCGTTCGACTTCACCCTGCGCTTCCACGAGATGGCCGGCCAGGTGGTTCAGGCCGGTCGCCTCGAAGGAGCCCTCCCCGGGCCTGCGCACCACGTAGTCGTGTTCGCCGTGGTACAGGAGGCGGCGGCCGCTGATGTCGACGTGGAGCTACTGGACGTCGACGGGCGCCGGTCGCCCGAGGCGCTGCACGTCCGAGCCGGACGCGGATCAGCCCGGATGGAAGGCGATCCGCACACCCGCGTCCACTGGGAGGATCAGTACGTTGCCGTCCTCCCAGGTCCAGTCACGCGGGATCAGGAACATCCGGTCGTCGGCCTGCGCGAGCAGCCGCATGCCGCGGTAACGGTAGCGGTAGCGCTGGCTCGCCCCGGCGTCCGGCAGCGTCCGCTCCTCCACACCGGGCCACTGGAGATACAGCCGTTCCGTGGTGTCGAGCACCACCGCGGGACGCAGCACGAGGTTGCCGGCCAGCCACCGCGCGTCGGCCGTTCCCTTCTGGTGGGCGAAGCCGCCGGCGGCCCAGAACGAGCAGAGCACGATGAGCGCCGCACTGATGCCGAGCGCCGCCCGCTCCCCGGCCAGCGGATACGGCGCTCCCCCCACCCGGACGGCCAGGAGCCGGGCCAGCACCACCACGAGCAGGGCTCCGCCGAGCAACAGCGGGGTACCCATCGGGCCGGCGTCGATCACCTCGAACCCGGCGAGGAAGCCCAGCACCAACAGCGGTACGGCCACCACCACCGTCAGGCGGGCCCGGCGCACGATCCGGCCGCCGTCCGCACTGCGGCGCATCGTCCGCGTCGCCAGGTGATAGCCCAGGGCGGCCAGCAGGCCGACGCCCAGCAGCACGCCGGCAGGCAGGTACAGCGCGGGCGAACTGCGCAGCAGCAGGTCCTGCGTGGAGAAGTTGAGGGTCGCGGCGTCCACACCGAAGTAGTGGTACAGCGAGTCGGTGTAGGCGTAGCCGAAGAAGAAGAGCAGGGCCGTGATGAAGGTGGTCGGCGCGATCCAGGAGGCGAGCAGGCCGATCCAGCTGCTCCACGACCGGCCCGGCGGTGGTGGTGATTGCGCCTGGGTGCCTGCGGAGCTTTCGCCGTCGCCGGGATCCTGCCCGCCGTCAGCGGTCAGCGGGGACTCGCAGGCCGGGGGGCGGGTGCGGGCTCGCCGGACGACTGGTTTCCAGGGTTCTCGTCTCCGGGGTTCTCACCGCCCGGATTCGGATTGTTCGGATTCGGATTGTCCGGGGTGTTACCGCCGGGGGTGTCCGGGTTCTCGTCGGGGTTGTCGGGGTTGCCGCCGCCCGCAGGTTTGCCGGGGACGTCGACCGTGGTCGCGGCGGTGACGGTGTGCGTCTCGCCGTCGATGGTGACGCTGATGCAGAGGGTCGGGTTGCTGTTGGGCGGAGGGTTGCCGCTCAGCGTGAAGCCGGCGGGCACCGCGCTGTTCCCGTCCACCACCTCGACCTGCCGCGTTTCCGAGGAGGTGAACTTGCCGGTGGCGCAGTCCCGGACATTGCTGATGGTCGCCGTGAAGCTCGCATTCGTCGAACTCGACAGACCGATCTGCACGATGGGCCACTGCCCGCTGGCGTTGGCCGAGACCTGGCCCGCCGTCTTGAAGCTGCCCTGGTTGCCGCCGCCCTTGGCCCGCTGGTCCTGGGGCTGCTGACCCGAGCCCTCCGCCAGCGGCGTCGCGCCGAGGTCGGTCGTCGTCTGCGTCGCGCCGGCCGCGGCGCCCGGCCCCGGGCCGGTGTCACCACCGCCCCCGCAACCTGCAAGGACCGGCACCAGGAGCACCACGCCCAGCCTGCGGAGCGGCCCGCCGACGAAGGTGCGGAGCGTGGCGCAAGGCGTCCCGGACATGAGTTCTCCCATCCGCGGGGATGCGACGAGAAGACGGACTGGACCGACCTTGCGAACCTTAACCGTTCGCACACTTTCTGACTGTCCGCCGGTCGTGTGGAACCAGCCGGTCCTCCCGTCGGAGTACGAGCGCTGCAACAGCGCTTGCCGTGACGGGGGCTTCAGCTCCTGGGCTGTGAGGACGGCTGCTCGGGCACGACGAACTCGGCCGGGCGGGCGGGCGATGCAAGGTCCGGCGTTGCCCAGTCAGGCGGCGCTATTCGACGGCTACACCGGATCGTCCGTTACGAGAAGCCGGCCGCTCGATCCAGCAGGCGTATCAGCACCTCGGAGGGCGCCGCCGGGTTGAAGGCGATGCCGCGCAGCCACGGTTCGTGAAGGGGGTCGGACACCACGTCATCCTGCCACCCCGTCACAACCGGGCCGGGCTGACCGGACGTCACCCGCTGCGCATCCGTGGCGGGGCGTGATGAGTATTCCTACTCAGGACCGGGCCCGCGACGGTGATCCACTCTTGGTGCAACAGCAACCGCCCACCGAGGGAACAAAGCCATGACCCGCGACGCCGCCCCCCGACCTCGCCGCATCCCCGCTCTGCTGGCCCCCGCGTTCGACAACATGCTCTCGCGGGCCTACCTGGTCCTGGTCGCAGCCGCGGTCGGTCTCGACGTCCACGCCACGTACGTCATCCACGACCCCTCGTTCGCCGGTCTGTGGCTCGCCCTCGCCACCGCACCTTTCGGCCTCCTCACCATGCCCCTGCCCGCGGTCTTCTGGGACACTCCGGTCGAATGGATCGGCCCCCCGCTCCAGCTCGCCATCGCCGTCACGGCCGGCCTCGTCAACGCCGTCCACCTCGGTCGGATGGTCGCCGGCAACCGCGCCACGGCGCGAAACGGCCGCACCGCCGCGTAGCGGGCTGCGACACCACCTCGAGTGCGGCCGACGGTCGCGGTGCCCTCGGGCCGCACCGCCGAGGACAACGCCCGGGAACGGCCGGTGACTACTGTCCGTCAACGCGTTTGACGGTTCCAACTGGCAGGCGCAGATTGGACGTAGGGGCATGCTGCCTCTCCTGCCGTGTGCTCCTTGCTGTCCACGGCCACCACGTGGTGGCGGAGGAAGGAGCCGGCCATGAACGTCGTACTGACCTGCCTCGGATCCGTCTCGGGTCCACGTCTGCTGGACGGGCGGACGGGGAACGGGACGGTCGGTCTCGCGCCGCATTCCGGTGAACCGTTCAGCGGGACCCGCTGGGAGATGCACGGCGGCCCGGAGGGTGTCGTCACGCTGGTCTGCCAGGGCGACGTGCCGGGCAACCGGTTCCTGGACGGCCGCACCGCGGACGGCACGGTGGGCCTCGCACCCAACACGAACCCGCCGTTCAGCGGCACCAGGTGGCTCGCCACCCGGCTGAGCGACGGCTCGACCACCTTTAAGTGCCTCGGCACCGTCGAGGGCAACCGGTTCCTGGACGGCCGTACCGGGGACGGCACGGTGGGCCTCGCGCCCAACACGGACCCGCCGTTCAGCGGCACCCGGTGGCAGGTCGGTGTCCCGTTCGGCGACGACAACGTGGGTGTCCCGGCTGACGGCTGACGGCTGACAGGACAGAGCGCGGCCTGTTCGCGATGCCCTGGACGGACATGCCGCGACGGACCAGCCCGTGCGACTTCGCCCTGGTGCGGGGCTCGTCGTCGTCTTCCTGATGCTCCGCCGCTGGGCCATCGCGGCCGACCGGCACCGCCAGGGCTGAGGGGATCCTCTGCCAGGTCCGCGAGTTCGTCGGCCGGGGTGCGCCGGGGCGGCGTCAGGTCGCCCGTCGGACGGGCGTCCGGGTGATCCGCTATATTCGCGCCGCCGTCGAACGATCCCGTCCGGCGCGCACCACGCCCAGGGAGCCCACCTCATGCCGTCCGACCAGGACGTCCCCTCG
This sequence comes from Kitasatospora sp. NPDC093679, assembly GCF_040683455.1. Taxonomy (NCBI): domain Bacteria; kingdom Bacillati; phylum Actinomycetota; class Actinomycetes; order Kitasatosporales; family Streptomycetaceae; genus Kitasatospora; species Kitasatospora sp. NPDC093679. The sequence continues at coordinate 410,048 of NZ_JBFBDW010000001.1, read as the reverse complement.
CCGGACGGTTCGGCCGCCGAGAACGACGCCTTCGCCCGAGCCTTCGCCCCGCCGTCCGCAGACGCGCCGCCGCCGGTCCCGTCCTACGGATACGGTCCGCCGCCGGCCGGCGACCCGTGGGGTGCGCCCGGGCCGTACCCGCAGCCCGGTGCGGTGCCGCCCGGCGGCTTCGCCTCCTACGGCGCCCAGGGCTGGGGCACCGGTGCGCCGTACGCGGTACCCGGCCCGCTCGGCTGGCAGCCGCCGCCCGGTCCGCCGACCCGCTGGAACGGCTTCGCCGTCACCTCCTTCGTCCTCGGCATCGTCGGCGGCGCCTGCCTGCTGTGGATCGGTGCGATCGCCTTCGGCGTCGCCGCGCTGCGCGAGGTGCGCCGGCGCAACGAGCGCGGACGCGGGCTTGCGGTCGCCGGCATCGCGCTGGGCGGTGTCTGGGCGGTCGCCCTGGCGGTGGTGATGGTCGTCGCGCTGATGACGACGACCCCCGACCTGCCGACCTCGTACCCGGGTTCCGACTCCGGCACCGGTACCGGCTCCGGCTCCGGCTCCGGCAGCCCCCACTCCGGCCCCTGGAACGTCTTCGAACTCGTCGCGGGCCAGTGCTTCGTCAAGCCCGCGGGGGCGGGCACGGACGGCGTCACCGACGTCCGGCCGGTCGACTGTACCGAGCCGCACTACGGCGAGGTCTTCGGCAGGGCGCCCTCCGACGAGAAGTCCTACCCGGGCAGGGCCGCGGTGATCGCCGACGCGACGAAGGGCTGCAACGACGCGCTGCTCGGCTTCGCCCCCGACGGCTGGAAGCTCCCGGTCGCCGTCGAGGTGCACTTCTTCTACCCCGACGAGCACGCCTGGGCGCTGCAGGGCACCGGCCGCCGCTCGACCTGCTTCCTCACCGACACCACCGATCGTCTGACCGGGTCGCTCCAGCAGGACCTCGCACGGTTCGACGCCGACCAGATGGCCTACCTCGGTGCCGAGCACCGCGTGGACCAGGCCTTCGCGATGCAGCCGCGGGCCGAGCCCGCCGACGACCCGGCCGCCTTCCGGGCCTGGGCCGACACCCTCGCCGGCGGGGTGCGCCTGGAAATCGGCGAGCTGAGCGCCCACGCCTGGGGCGGCGCCGCGTCCCGGCCGGTCGTGGCCCTGGCAGAGGAGCTGCACAAGGCCCTGCCGCACCTGGCCGCGGCCAAGGACGCGAAGGACACGAAGACGCTGCAGGACGAGCTCGCCGCCGCCACCGGGTACCTGGGCTACGACCGGCCGAAGGCGGTGCGGGCGGCCCTGCGGCTGGGCACCGACGACAGCCGGGTGAACCGCTCGGACGGCTCCGGCGGCACCCGGACGGACGGCCCGGCGCCGGTGCTGGCGCCGGACACCGGTCGCCGTGCGGCCGTGCGGATCTGAGCACACGCCACCGGGGCGCCGCCCGGAGGTGGCGATGAGCCATCATGGGTCCTCGACCACGACGACGGTGCCGCCCGGCCGTCGGCCCGGGCATCGGAGGGGGTGCAGCCCGATGGGACTGGCCGGCCGAGCCCGTATGCCGATCGACGGCCGCGCCGTCGCCCGCAGCCGTCGCCGCCGGACACCGGCGGCGGAACTCTTCCGCGGCAGCTTCACGGCGGAGGAGGAGATCGTCCGGAGACTGCTGCGGGAGCTGCCGCCCGAGGCGCGGTGCGTCTCGTTCAACAGCCACCACGGGAGGGCCACCGGCGCCGATCTGCTCTGGTGGTGGGTGGAACCGGACGGGCGGGGGTTCGGCTGTCTGATCCAGTCGCGGACTCTCACCCACCACGCGGGTGTCTGGCGGATCGGCTCGGACCGCCGGGCGGACGCCGACTTGCAGCTGACCCGATTGCTGTACACCGCACAGCACTTCGACGTGCCCGCCGCACTGCTGCTCCACCCCGGGCGCGACGAGGCCGCGGACGCCGACGCCGAGGAGGGCGCCGAGGAGGGCGCCACGGCCGATCCCGTCGCGGACGACCGCCGGCCCTGCACCGAGGCCGCCGCCCTGCTGCCCGCCTTCGCCGTCCGCGCCAACCTCCGGCTCCGGGCGGCAGAGGCCGAGACCGCCGGTCTCCGGTTCGGCGGCCTCGACGGGCCCGGGTTGTCGGGGTCCGCCGTGCCGTTCGCCCCGCTCCTCGCCCCCGGCGCCGAGCCGCGTCCACCCTTGGCGACGGATGCGGACCTCGCCCGGCAGGGTGTGCACCGCCGGCTGCGCCCCCTGCTGACCGAACCTCAGTCCGGCGCGGGCGCGGTGGCCCGGAGCGTTCTCGACTCCTTGAGCCGCTACCGTCCGTGTGCGGCCCGGTCCGCCGACGGCACCACCCTGCTCGACTCCCCCGGGCGGCTGCCGCAGTTCGACCACGGCGCCCTCCTTCGCCATGTCACCGCCGGTCTGCGGCCCGCGGTGCCCGGCTACGTCGACCGGGCGCTCGCCGGGCACGGCCCGGCGCGGCTGGCCCGGTACGTCGCGGGCCTGGTCGTCGTCCCGGTGTGAGGTCCGGCCCGGCCCCGGCCGCGGCAGGCCGCACGACCAAGTCCGGGCCGGGCGTTTCCGGGCGTGACCCCCGCGCCCCTCGACAGGTTCTCGATCGGCTGCCTGCCGACGGGACGGGCTACCCGTCGACGGCGTCCGTCACCCGCTGCCAGCTGTCCAGGTCCGCGATCCGTGCCTCCAGAGCGGGGCGCATGCCCGTCGCGCTGGAGGCGCCGAGCGCCAGGCGCAGCGGCGGGTTGGGGCTGTCGACCGCGGTCCGGATGCCCGCGGCAATCCGCGCCGCGTCGGAGAACGCGGACGCCGGCAGCTCTCCGATGCCCTTCTGGACCTCGCGGACGGTCGGGTCGTAGTCGGCCAGGCCGGCTGCGACGTCGAGGTTGGCGAGGAAGGGGGTCGCGGTCAGGCCGGGCTGGATCAGCGTGACCTTGATGCCGAGCGGTGCGACCTCGGCCGCGAGCGCGTCCGACAGCCCCTCGACCGCGTGCTTGGTGGCGGCGAGCAGGCCCACGCCGGGGTGGGCGGACTGCCCGTAGACCGAGGAGCCCTGGAGGACGTGCCCGGACCGCTGGGCCCGGAGCACCGGCAGCGTCGCGCGGAGCACGTTGAGCACGCCGAAGACATTGGTGTCGAACACGGCGCGGACCTGGGTGTCGGAGGCCTCCTCGACGGCTCCGAACAGTCCGTATCCCGCGTTGTTGGCCACGACGTCGATGCGGCCGAACCGCGCGAGCGTGCTGTCCACGGCGTCCCGGACGGCTCGCTCGTCCCGGACGTCCGCCCGGAGGAGGAGCAGGCGCTCACCGTGCGCCTGCGCCAGTTCGTCCAGGGGGGAGGTGTCGCGGGCGAGGGCCGAGACGGCTTCGCCGTTCTGCAGTGCCTGGAGCGTCAGTTCACGGCCGATGCCGGACGTCGCGCCGGTGATCAGCCAGGTACGGAGGTGGGCCTGGTGGTTGAATGTCCCATTCATGTTGCGACCGTAAAGCTTTAGCTCGCAACGCGTCAACCTGGATCGGTCGCCAGGTTGCCCACTAGACGGATTAGAACCGATCACGCTGGTGTAGTGTGGGGGCATGACCACTGCGGCAGCCGGATCCCCCGCACCAAGCCCGCGCACCCTCACGCCGACGGTGGAGACCGTGCTCGCGTTCGTGAACACGCGCGCGGACGGATCGGGTCGCCGGGAGCTGTTCGCGGACGGGGACTCGTTCGCGGCGTGGCTGGCGGAGCGCCAGGAGTACGGCGGCGAAACCGTGGTGACCGACGCCGACGCCGCGGTCGCGCGCGAGCTGCGCGACGCCCTGGTGACCGTGCTCCTCGCACACTCGGGCGACGAGGACGGCCAGGGCGAGCAACTGCTGCGCGCCGAACGGCACCTGCGACGCGTGGGCCCGCTCTACCCGCTGGCGACGGTGGTCACGGCCGGCGGTGCCGAGCTCGCCTCACCGCAGACGGGGGTGCCGCGCGTGTTCGGAACCGTCCTGGCCGCGGTGACGACGCTTGCGCAGAGCAGTGACTGGGGGCGCATCAAGGCGTGCCGGAACCCCCCGTGCCACTTCGGCTTCCTCGACCGCACCCGCAACGGGGGCGGGCTCTACTGCAGTACCGGCTGCGGCTCCCAGGTGTCCATGCGCAAACACCGACGGCGACAGCGGAACGGTGGCGCTGCGCCCTCCGAGGCGTGAGACCGCCCCTCCGGCGGGGAAGGGCGGCGATCGCGGCACGACGCGGCCCCCGAGCACGCCTCCCCTCCCAGCACCCGGGCCGGGAAGACCGTTCATCGAATCGCCGTCGAACCGGTGGGCGCACCACCGGAGGTGCGTTCGACCCAATCGTCAACGACGCCGCGTCGGTGACCGTCAACGACTCGGTCACGCCCGGCTGCCGGCAGGCCGCCGGCACCTTCGCCCTGGCGGCCGGAACCAGCCGCGCGGTCCACTGCGACTCCCTGCTGCCGGCACTGCCGTTGAAGAACACCGCCTCCGCGAGCTTCGTCCCCGCGAACTCGCCGCCCGGCACCGCCCCACCACCACCGCGCCCTCCTCGGCGGTGGCCTGCTCCCTGCCCTGCATCCTCGGGGCACCCGGCAGTGACTGACGGGTGGCCTTTCCGCCCTTACGGGGCTGCCCCGGTGCGGCCGGCCCGCACCGCCGTACGGCGGACCGCGCCCCGGACCGACGGCGGGTCAGGCCCTCGCAGCACGGCCGGGCCGACCCCGGCCCCTATGATCCGAAGCACCAGAAGCAGCCATTGCAGCACCGAGAGTGACGCACGGTGCAGGTGCCGGGCATCGTCGGCGGCACTCGGACGGGAGACCTGTGGACGTGAGCACGGACCGGAACGGGTTGGACGGCGCGGTCGTCGCCGTGGCGGGCGCGGCCGGCCCCGCGGGGCGGGCGGCCCTGCTGCGGCTCGCCGCGGCGGGTGCCACGGTCGTCGCGGCCGACGCGGACGCCGCACGGCTCGCGGACGCGGTGGACGCCGCCCGCTCCGCGCACGGCGGCGCCACCGTGACCGGTGACACGGTCGACCTGCTCGACCCGGACGCGACCCGCGCCTGGGCGCACCGCATCGAGAAGGATTCGGGGCGCATCGACGGCCTGGTCCACCTCGTCGGCGGCTGGCGCGGCTCGGCGACGTTCGCCGAGACGAACCTCGGGGACTGGACCGTCCTGGAGGACCTGCTGGTGCGCACCGTCCAGCACACCTCGCTCGCCTTCCACGACGCCCTCCTGCGCAGCGGGCGAGGCCGGTTCGTACTGATCAGCGCGGAGGGTGCCAGTCGGCCCACCGCCGGGAACGCCGCCTACGCGGCCGCGAAGGCCGCCGCCGAGGCATGGACGCTCGCCCTCGCCGACGACTTCCGCAAGGCCGGAGGGGACGACGGCCCGCAGGCCGCGGCCACGATCCTGGTGGTGAAGGCGCTGGTCCACGACGCCATGCGCGCCGAACGCCCGAACGCGAAGTTCGCCGGCTTCACCGACGTCAAGGACCTCGCGGACGCCGTCGCCGGCCTCTGGGAGAAGCCCGCCCTGGAGATCAACGCGGCCCGCCTGTGGCTGGCCGCCCAGCCCCCCAAGCCCTGATCGAGGCCGAGCGTCGGCGGCGGCCGCGCGGCCCGGGTCCCGGGCCGGGCGAGCGGGGCGGTCAGTCCTCGCGGCGGGTCATGTGCATGTGCCAGTTGGTGATCCAGGTCAGGCCCTCGTCCACGGAGAAGGCCTGCTCCCAGTGGGCGGTGGTCCCGGTGATCTCCGACCAGACGAAGCGGACGTGCACCGTGCGGCCCCGGTACTCGTCGTCGCCGTGGAAGAGACCGGTGCCGTCCGGCTGGAAGGAGCCGACGACGGGCGGGCAGAGGATGCCGGTGCGCTCGTTCGCCCAGTACAGGGACCAGGCGTCGGCGGCCGGGTCGTACAGGCGCAGGGTCAGGCCCCTGAAGCCCTTGGTCGGGAACTCGATCTCGTCGAAGCTGGCCCGCCCGTCGAAGTGTGCGGTGGCGCGGGTGATGCCGGGGAACTCCTCCCAGCGGTCGTCGCCCTCGGTCGGATCGAGGAAGTCCTTGCGCCAACGGTTGACGACGTCGTAGGTGCCGGTGAAGAAGCCGAAGCCGGTGCTGTTGTCCATGGACCGCAGGCTAGGAGCACTCCCCTGACATCTCCTGTCAGGGGAGTTCGACAGCACCGCTCGGGGCTCGCGGGGTTCGTTGCCCCTGTCCGGTGATCATCCGGAGCACGGCCCGGACCGTGTCGTCCTCGGAGTCGATCCCCTGGACGACCTCGGCGCCTTCGAAGACCACGGCCTCGGTGCCGCGGGCGAACACGGCCTGCTCGTAGTCGCCGAGCGCGGCCTCGACGTCGTCGGGGTGCGCGGCGAGTGCCGTGCCGAGTTCGGCGCCGTCGAGCACGGCCAGGTTGGCGCCTTCGCCGTTCGGGGCCGCGAGGTGGGCGGCGTCCCCGAGCAGGCCCCCCGGTACCCGGGGTCCCACCGGTGGCCGGTCGGCAGGCTGTGGTGGGGACGCAGGACCGGTGCGGCGTCGGTGTCCGTGATCAGTGCGGTGAGTTCACGCGCCCGTCCGTCGAACTCCCCCCGATCCGGGTGGGCGCGGGCAGCGTTGCGGGTCGTCCGGGACGCACGTCGTGCCGGGCGGGCCGGCGACGTGGGCGCCGGCCGGTGGTCAGGGCCGGCCGCGCTCGGGGTTCGCGGCCAGCCCTTGTCGGACCAGGGTCGCGCAACGGTCTGCGGGTGCGCGGCCGGACTGCGCCGCTCGGGGTGTTCGGTCGCCCTGACGTGCGACGGGGCTGCGCTGCACGGACCAGTCCGCAGCCGGTCGTGCAGCCGGGCCGCCGGTCGTCCCGGTGGTGCTACACGGTGTGCAGGACGGCGACGACCTTGCCGAGGACGGTGGCGCGGTCTGCGGGGACGGGCCGGTGGGCGGCGAGGTGCGGGAGGAGCCAGGTGCGTTCGCCGTCCCGGTGGTAGCGGCTGACGGTGGCCTCTCCGTCGATCATCGCGGCGACGAGGTCGTCGTCGTCCGCGACGCCCTGGCGGCGGACCATGACGAGGTCGCCGTCGCGCATCGTGCCGTCGGTCGTGGCGGCGCCGCGGACGGTGAGTGCGATCAGTTCGCCGTCGCCGACGATCCGGCGGGGCAGGTGCAGCACGTCCTCGTCGTGCACGGCGGCGAGCGGGCCTCCGGCGTGACCCGGGCTGACCAGGGGAACGGCCACCGAGCCTCGCTCCGGGCCGCCGGGGGCGGTGGGGCGGGTGGCGGTGAGGCGGTAGGTGCGGGTGCGCTGGGGGTCGGCCTCGACGTGGCCGAGGTCCTGGAGGCGGTTGATCTGGTGGGCGACCGAGGAGCTGCTGGACAGGCCCACGGCCCGCCCGATCTCGCGCAGGGTGGGCGGGTAGCCGCGGGCGGCGGTGTGGTCGGCGATCACCGCGAGGATGGCCCGTTGCCGGTCCGTCAGGCCGTCGCGGCCCACCGCGCGGCGCCGGCCGTGCACGAGCGTGCCGGGGCTGTCTGCCATGGCTGCTGTCCCCTCCTGCTGGTCGTGGCCGTGACCTCGACGGTAGCCCGCGCCACTGACAGCGCCCGGTCGGCCGGCGGACCCGCACCTGTGCACCGGCGGGTGGTCAGCGGAAGTCCCGGCCGGTGGTGCCGGGGGCGAGGGTGAGCGGGGCGAGGCGGGTGGCCCGGAGGTGGGATCGAACAAATTTTCGTAGAACCCTAGTTCGAATTCAGCGTGTCGCCGAATCGTCGCGCAACCAGCAGGACACAGCCGACCCGGGCCACCGCGGTCCGGCAGGCCGATCGCCGGCGGCACCGGAACCTCGACGGCTCGGCGGACACTGTCAGACTGGTCGCGTACGGTGCCCCGGTGCCGCCGGACCACGGCGGCGTCGAACGACACGGGCATGGCGGTGAGGATGAGAGTGGTGGACGGCGCAGCACGATCGCGCACCTGGCGCCCGCCGTACCCGCTCGACCTGCCCGCGGTGGTCGCGCCGCTGCGCCGCGGAGCCGGCGATCCGACGATCCTCGTGCAGGCGGGCACCGTGTGGCGGGCGTCGCGCACCCCGGCGGGCCCGGGGACGCTGCGGATCGCGGCCCGGCCGACCGAGGGCGCCGTCGCCGCGACCGCGTGGGGGCCGGGCGCGGACTGGCTGCTGGAGCGCCTCCCGGCGATGCTCGGCGCGAACGACCGGCCGGACGGACTGGTGCTGCCGCCGGGGAAGCTGCGGGACGTCCAGCGCCGCAACCCCGGGCTGCGCCTGGGCGCCAGCGGGCTGGTGATGGACTCGCTCGTGCCGTCCGTCCTGGAGCAGAAGGTCACCGTGACCGAGGCGCACCGCGCCTGGCGGTACCTGCTGCGCCGCCACGGAACCCCGGCACCCGGGCCCGGCGCCGAACTCGGGCTCGCGGTCCCGCCGTCGGCACGGGAATGGGCACTCGTGCCCTCCTGGTCCTGGCACCGCGCCGGGGTCGATGCGAAGCGCACCGGGACGATCCTCCGCGCGGTACGGCTCGCGCCCCGCCTGGAGGAGGCCTCCGCCATGCCCGGCACCGAGGCGGCGGCCCGGCTGATGCACGTACCGGGCATCGGCCCGTGGACCGCCGCCGAGACCCTGCAGCGCTGCAACGGCGACCCGGACGCGGTCTCCGTCGGCGACCTCCACCTGCCCAACACCGTCGCCTGGGCCCTCGCCGGGAAGGCCCGCGGCACCGACGAGGAGATGCTCGAACTCCTCGCCCCCTACGCCGGCCACCGCCACCGCGTCTGCCGCCTCATCCGCACCCTCGGCGTCCGCGCACCGCGGTTCGGGCCGCGCCTGGCACCCAACGACCACCGCCGCCGGTAGGCCCGGCCTCGTTCCGATCGTGTGTGGAGCGAGGAAGGGCACCCCGTCAGCACGCGAGTGCGCCGGACGGCCGACCGGGCGCACGCGGTTCGGCGGAGGCCGGACACGCCGATGCGCCCCGGGAGGTCCGGGGGGCGCATCGGCTGCCGTCGCGGGATCAGTGGGAGAGGGTGCTGTTCACCCGGGTGAGGCCGGCCGGTCCGGTGGCGGACAGGCCGTGGAACAGGTTCGCGGTGACCTGGCCGCCCGCACCGACCGTCCACAGGTCCGGGGTGCCGTCCGAGTCGATGTCCGCGGCCCGGAGCTGCACGTCGGCGCCGGTGTTCCAGCCGGTGGCCACCGGGAACGCGTGGTAGGTCAGGGCGCCGGTGTTCGGGTCGGCGGCCAGGTCCTTCCACACGTCCAGCTCGCCGGTGGACTTCTTCCACAGGAACAGCGCGGTGCTGGTGGTGCCGCCCGGCGCGGCGACCTCGGTCGAGGCGATCGTCCAGTCGTTCCAGTCGGTGCCGTCGGGGGTACGGACGTTCAGCGCCGTCGGCATGTCGAACATGCCGGTGACCCAGCCCGCCGGGTACAGGCTGAGCGCGGTGCCGCCGGAGCCGTCCGGCGCTATGCCCAGCAGGTCCGGGAACCCGGTGGCGCGGCCGGAGACCGTACCGGCCTCGGCGACCTGCGAGGGGTAGCTGCCCACCCAGTCGGTGAGGTCACCGTTCGGCCCGCCCGTGGGCAGCGCACCTCCACCGCCGTCGCCGGCGCGCACCCCGAAGCGGCCGGCCCGGATGCCGCCCGGGTAGTAGAACAGCAGGTCCTGGAAGGAACCGCCGGTGAACCGTCCGGTGAGCGGCACCGCGCCGTCCCAGTCGGACGGGGTGGGCTCGGTGCTGAAGCCCGGGCCCGCCGCGCCGATGTTCACGGCGGGGCCGACGTGGCCGTCGCCGGTGCCGGGAGCCAGCCAGATGCCCGACGGCAGCCCGTCGCGTCCACCGACCGTCACCAGGTCGGGCACACCGTCACCGGTCAGATCGGCGGTCGTGAGGTTCGGCGGCGGCGCCGCGGCGGAGAACGTCAGCTGCACCCTGCCGCCGGAGTTCCCACCGGGGGAAAGGCTGGTGACCGTGAGGGTGTTGACGGCCCGGTCGGGCTTCAGCGTGATCACCGCGCGGCCGCCGTCGGCCGGGACCTCCACCGGAGCACCCACGTTCAGCTGGTACGAGTAGCCGGCCGGCACCGAACCGTCCGCCGGAGGCGCCACCGTCACGGTCACCGGCTTGCCGATCACCGCGCCGCTCGGCCCCGCGACGACCGGCGCACCCTGCCGGGTCGGGTCGAAGGCGAACCGGCACTGCGGCGACCACTGGCTCTTGAGACCGTCGGCGTCCGCCCGGAACTGCCACACGAAGTCGGTGATCCGCCCACCCGCGGCGTTCTCGAACGTCGCGGCGGACACCTCCACCACCGCCTCCTGACCCGACGCCACGGTCAGCTTCCCCGGACCCACCGTCATGACCGCCGTCTCCGGCCGGTCCGCACGGACGAGCCGGAACTCGGCACTCAGCGCCGTACCCGCCGGATCCTGCAGCCGGGCACGGAAGGCCACCGACGTGTCGCCGAGCACCGTGCCACCCGCGCACGTGCTCGCGGGCGAGGTACCCGGAGAACCCACCGAGGGGCGGTCCTTGCCGGCGGCGTGCGCCGAGGCGGGCTGCACCGAACCCACGGCGATCAGCACCACTCCGACGGCCGCCGCGACGGCGGTGGAACGGCCGAGACGACGTGGGGAAGAAGAAGAGTGCACGGAGGCATCGCTCTCTACCGGGGGCCGGCAGGCCCCGAACGGCCCATACCGTAGCGCGGACGATTCGGCCCCGCACGAAATTTCGAGCCCTGGTCAGACCGCCTGCTGCAGACACTCGTTCGGAGCTCCCCGTGCAGTTGGGCCGGGCCAGCCCGGGCCGAGGCCCGTGAGCCGCGGTCCGAGCCGTCCACAGCCCGCCGAAGTCAGCGCCTCCGCTCCCGGAGCGCCCCGACCCCGCGGCTCGTCACCTCGGCGGACGTACCGCTCGCGTCGAGTTCGAGGAGGAGGTGCTGCTGGGCGTAGTACTGCGCCACGAGCTCCAGCCGCGCTTCGTGCTCGCCGACCAGCCGACGGACGTGTTCCTCGTCGTCGCGCTGGTACAACGCACCTCCGCAGATGATGCAGATGCCGTCGTCCGGAACGGTGTCAGTCTCCGGGTGGAAGCGGTGGGTCGGGTCGGCAGCGCAGAGGTGAAGTGCGGTCCGGTGGCGGAGGTAACGCACCCTCTCGGATTCGGACAGACGCAGGGTCAGCGCGCCGTCGAGGGGTGTCCCGAGTTCCCGCAGGACGTCGTCCAGCGCGAGCGCCTGGGCCGGGTTGCACGGGTATCCGTCGAGGAGGAAGCCGGTCGGCGCCGTCCGGGACATGCGGTCGCCGACGATCTCGGCGAGCAACCCGTCCGACAGCAGCATCCCGGAGCTGCTCATGTCGGCGGCCCGGATCCCCGGTTCGGTCCTCTGGGAGATGTGGGTGCGCACCAGGTCGCCGAGGTGGATGCGCGGCACGGCCAAGGCCTCGGCGAGGGCGCCGGCCAGGTTTTCCCGCTCGACCATCGGTGGCCGGTGGAAGACGACGCGCACAGTCGATGCTCCCTCACTTCGCCGTCGGGACGGAATGCCCCGGCCGGGTGCAGCTCCTCCATGAGACCACCGAGGTCCTGCGCTCCGGAATCCGGCTGCCGAGAGCTGCAGCCGTCACGGCGCCGGGAAGTCAGACCGGGCCGCCACCGGGGAGGGGTCTTGCCGTACCGGAACGGGCCGGCGTTCGGATCGTGAAGGCCACCGTCCGGCCGGCGCCGGTGTCGGCCTGCGCCGCCGGCTCTCCGTCCGGGGTCCAGATGCCCGAGCCGCCGGAGGTCTGCGGGAAGGTGCCGCTGCTACCGGCGGCCGTGGCGAGGACGACCCAGGTCCCGTGGGCGATGGCGCGCTCACGCATGTGGGAGTCGCGGCGGGCCGAAGAGGCGGGCCCGGGGCCGTAGATGGTGCTGGCGACATAGGCGTCGATGCCGAGCGCCGCCGTGTCCGCGGCGTGCTGGGGAACGGCGGCGTCGTAGCAGATGGCCAGCCCCGGCCTCCATCCGTCGACGGTGAGCACCGCCGGTTCCGCGCCGGGGGTGAAGCGGTCGGACTCGGGCCCGTGCAGGTGCATCTTCCGGTAGACCGGCGTCGTGTCCTCGCCGGTGACGGCCAGGGTGGCGATGCACTCCCGGCCGTCCGGGTCACGCACCGGTGCACCGACCGGTGCCACGGCGCCGGTCGAGCGGCAGGCCTCCGTGATCGGCTGCAGGCGGCTGTCGTCCACGGCGAGCGACTGGGCGTCCAGGTCGTATCCCGTGAGCGAGAGTTCGGGAAAGACCAGGAGTCGCGCCTCGGACTCCTCGATGGCCTGCGCGTGTCGCTCGGCGTTGGCGAGGACGTCGGGTCCTGCCCAGACGGGCTGCACCACAGCGACTGTCAGCGGGTTCCTCACGGTTCTCCTCCTGGGGGATCAGTTCGACCGGAGGCGTGCGTGCACGTGCGCGTCGTGCCGTCCGTCCGTCTGGAGCCAGGCGCTGCGGCGGACGCTCTCCAGCGGGAAGCCGGTCTTGTCGGCCACCCGGCACGACGCCGTGTTGCCCACCGCGTGTTCGAGGTCGAGTCGCTGGAAGCCGACCGTGTCGAACGCCCAGGCAGCCATGGCTTCGACGGCGCGTGGAGCGACGCCGCGCCCCCGTGCGGCCGGAACGGTCCAGTAGGCGACCTGTGCGGTGCCGTCCGCGAGGTCGAGTGCCTTGAGGGCGGCGCGGCCCAGCAGGGCGTCACTCGCGGAGTCGACCACTGCCCAGCTCGCCTCCGTCTCGGCTGCCCATCCGCCGCGCCATCCCTCGATCCACTCCTCCGCCTCGGCGACCGAATCCGCCCGGCGCACGTGCCAGCGCTCGATCTCGGCATCCTGATAAGCACCCATCACCGCCCGGGCGTCGCCGGGAACCCATGGCCGCAGGTGCGCACCGCCCCCGGCGTCCAAGGCGGGTTGGGGCCGCGCCGAGAGGAAGCCGATCGGAACGGTGGGCGGGACGAGAGAGGGCATGCCCCGGATTATTCAAGATCACCGGCCCGCAGCGCCATGGGTCCCGGTGCCGGCGTGGCCAGGATGCCGGGCAGAGCAGGTAACGGCCGGACCGCTTCGCGACGTGTGCGATGCGCTGCGGCCCCGCACGCGAGGAGGGACGCTCGTGAAGAACCCGCTGGGGGACGGCGGCCCACTGGGGAGATGGCGACGGATCGGCCTGCATCCCCCGCACCTCGCCGGGGCAGTCCGCCGACGGGTCGGCCGGCGGTGGTTCAGGCGGCGGGGATGTCGGCCCAATGGTCGATCAGCGTTCCGGTGCGGTCGGTGATTCCGGTGGTGTCGGCGAGCGCTGCGACGATCGAGGCACCGCGGCCGCGTTCGTCGACGGGCCGGTCGGCGGCCCAGCCGGCCGGGGCTCCCTGCGGTCCTCCGTCGCTGACGTGGACCTGGACCCGACCCGGGCTGTCCTGGGCGGCGTGCAGGTGCAGGACCGCGGGGGGCCGGCCGTGGGTGACGGCGTTGGTGACGAGCTCGGAGAGGACCAGCAGGGTGTCGTAGAGCTGGTCGTCGTCCAGTCCCCATGCGCTGAGCACCGGGCGGGCCGCGTGGCGGGCGGTCGCCGCCGCGCGCGGATCGTGTTCCAGACGCAGGCCGAACACCCGCTCGCCGCCGCCTGCGGTCTCCCCGGGCCGGCGGCCGAGGGAGGAGGTGGGTGCCGTCATCCGAATCACCGCCGTCCACGGATCGGGGTCCGCACGGTTCTGCTTCCGGCGTGCGCCTACCCCGGCACGGGAAGGTAGAACAGTCGATCCGGCAATCGCCGTGGAACCGGTGCCCGGACGGCGTCGCTCGGCGGGCCCCAAGAGTCTCCGGACTGCGCCCGAGTCGGCGGGAGCGGCCGGGTCAGGTGTCCGCCCGGCACTGGCGGCGCGGCCGCCGGGGGCGGGGGCCGTACTGGTCCAGGCACAGCACGGTGGCGTCGTCCGCCAGGTGGCCGCTGAAGGCGCCGGTGACCGCGTCCGGCAGAGCGGACACCATCTCGCGGGGACGTTCGCCTGCGGTGTCGCGGATCAGTGCGGGCAGGTCGACGGCTTCCCGGCGCGTTCCTGCACGCCGCCGGTGTGCATCAGCAGGCGGTCGCCCGGGCGCAGGTCCGGCTTCTGCACCCGGTACGGCGACCCCATGATGTCGAGGCCGGAGGGCATGTCGGCGTTCAGCCGCACCTCGCCGACCGCGCCGTCGCGCAGCCGAAGCGGACAGATCGAACACGGCCCCGCGGGAGTGCTTCCCCAAGTCGCGAAGATCTGCTGTGGGAACTCGTGAACAGAGCCACCCGCCCTGCTCACGACCCGAAGCCAAGGGATACGGGAGGTGAGCCTTCGGGATTGCGGCGGGACTCCGGCCCGCCGCAGATTCAGGCGCCCCGACAACCGGTCCTCGGACGACGGCGCTCCGCCGGCGGCGACTTGCCGTGCCGGTGGCCGGCCCGGCGCCGGTTCCGGCCGGGCACGGGGCGGGGTGGGTCCCCGGGCCGCGCAGAGCGTTCTCAGGACGGGGGCAGGAGGACCGTGTCGACGATGTGGACGGTGGCGTTGGCGGTCTGCACGTTCCCGCACAGCACCTTGGAGTTGCCGTTGACGGTGTAGTCCTCGCCTGAGCCGGTGACGGTCACCGTGCCGCCTTCGAGGGTCTTGTGGTCGCCGGGCAGGGTGGCGGGGGCGAGCCGTTCGGGGACGACGTGGTAGGTGAGGACCTTGGTGAGCTTGGCTTTGTCGGCCAGGAGGGCGTCCAGGTCGGCTTTCGGGATCTTGGCGAAGGCGTCGTTGGTGGGGGCGAACACCGTGATGTCCTTCGCCGAGTTGAGCGTGTCGACCAGGCCCGCCTGGGTGACGGCGGTGACGAGGGTGGACAGCATCGGGTTGTTCGAGGCGGCGGTGGCGACCGGGTCCTGGGCCATGCCGGCGAAGCTGCCGGCGCCGTCAGCGGGGACGGCGGAGCAGGCCGCGCCGAACGGCTGGGATGTCGGCGAGGCTCCGCCCGCGCCCGGGGAGGCGGAGCTGGACGGGGCTGAGGCGGCCGTCGACGCGGCCGGGGCGGCGGAGGATCCGCCGCCGCCGCTGCACGCGCTCGCGCCGAGGGCGAGCGAGCCCGCGGCCAGCAGGACGGCGAACGACTTGGGTCGGGGGAGACGGGACATGGTGTGCTCCTGAGGTGGTCGTGGTGGTGTGTCAGGTGACGGTGACGACGGTGCTGTGCCAGCCCGTCGAACCGGACGGAAAGGGGGGCTTGCGGGTTTCGGGCTGGGTGCGGCCGAGTGCGTCGGTGGCGCGGACCTCGATGCGGTGGGTGCCGGGTGCGGCCGTGTGCCAGGTGTGCGACCACTGGCGCCACAGGTCCGGCCCGGCGTCGGCGGCGAGGTCGGCCTGCTGCCACGGCCCGCCGTCGACGCGGACCTCGACGGCGGCGATGCCACGGTGGGTCGCCCACGCGGTGCCGGCCAGCTGCACGTCGCCGCGCGGCACCCGGGCGAACGGCGCGGGAACCTCGATCCGGGAGGCGGTCTTGACCTCGCCGGTGCGGTCCCAGCCGCGGCGCACCCAGTACGGGTCGAAGGCGGCGAAGCGGGTGACCTCCAGGTCGACGAGCCACTTGGTGGCGGAGGTGTAGCCGTAGAGGCCCGGCACCAGGGACCGGCAGGGGAAGCCGTGCGCGATCGGCAGCGCCTCGCCGTTCATGCCCACCGCCAGCAGGGCCCGGCGGCCGTCGAGGACGGACTCCAGCGGCGTGCCGATGGTCATGCCGTCCCGGGAGCGGGCGATGAGTTGGTCCGCTCCGGGCCGGACGCCGACCCGGCGCAGCAGTGCGGGCAGGGAGGCGCCGAGCCAGCGGGCGGTGCCGGCGTAGGTGCCGCCGACCTCGTTGGAGACGCAGGTCAGGGTGTAGTCCATCTCCTCCAGGGGCTGGCGGAGCAGTTCGTCGAGGGTGACGACGGTGGGGTGGTCGACCAGGCCGTGGATCCGCAGGGACCAGTCGCGGGGATCGATCTTCGGCAGGGTGAGGGCGGTGTCGACGCGGTAGAAGGCGGTGTTCGGTGTGGTGAAGGTGGTGAGGCCGGGCACGACCGGCCGGGTGCCGGCCGGCAGGGGCCGGGCGGGGACGGCGGGGGCGGGCAGTCGGACGGCGGCGCGGGCGGCGGTGATGTCGCCTCGGCTGTCGGCGAGGCGGCGGCCGCCGACGGCTGCGAGGGCGGCAACGGCGGCGGTGGCGCCGGTGGCGGCCAGGACGGTGCGACGGGCCGGGCGGGCGGCGGGGGCGGCAGTACGGTCGGCGGGGGGAGCGGCATCGGGCGCGGGGCCGGGGGTGGGCACGGTGGCGTCTGGCGCGGGTGAGGCGGGTGCTTGGGCTGCGGCCCGCAGCAGGCGGGCCAGCCACCACAGGGCGGCGGCACCGACGATTGCGGCGGCGACGGACGGGAGGGTGTCGTCGGGTCGGGCCGTCGGCCGGGAGAGGGCGGCCCACACGCCCACGCCTCCGAAAGCGGCGATGACGGCCGCGCCGGCGGCGGGCCGCTGACGGCCCAGCAGGCCGGCTGCGGCGGCGAGCAGCGCCATCGTCGTGTAGATCCCGGTCAGCAGCACGGTCTTGTCGTGGGTGCCGAAGGTGCGGACTGCGTATTCCTTCAGCGGGGTGGGTGTGAGGTCGATCGCTGCGGAGCCGACTGCGATCACCGGGGCACTGCCGGGGCCGGTGAACGCCGCGGTGATCTCGCCCGCTGCGACGGCGAGGCCAGCCGCGGCCAGTCCGGTCGCACCGGCGGCAGCGGACCGGGCCAGGGCCCGGGCGCGGGTGCGCGGCGGGCGCTGGCTGCCGGTCAGGTGATCGTCGGGTGTGTTCACACCTGGCATTCGGAGGGGTGGACGGGGCCGGATGGGTGGGCATCGCCGGCGCGCCGGGCCGAGGGTCGGGGGAACGGCTGTGCCGACGGGCCGTCATTGGGGCCGCAGGACCGTCGAGGGTGATGTGCTGGTCCGATCGGGGGACTTCCGGCTGTCGGCAGCCGTCCTCGTCGCCTCCGGCGGCGAACCCCAACTGCCCGGCGCCGCCGGAGGGCGATGGCCGGGCGGTCCCGGGGCGGGACCGTTCGCCGATCCAGTCCGACGCACAGACGGGCGGCCCGCCCCGTGGCCCGCGACGACCCGGCCACGCCGGCGGAGCTGAACGGCGGGCCGCGAACGGTCCCGGGAAGGGTCGGCGGGCTGCGTCTTCCCGCGTGCCGGAGGCGCCGTCCTACCACGGGCGGGCGACGCCGGGCGGCCGGGCCGCGGGCGGGCGGGGCGGCGGCGGGAGCGGGGCGAGGTGGGCGTGTACGGTCTTGCCGCTGGCCGTGTCCAGGGTGACCGAGACGCTGTCGCAGAGGGCTGCGACCAGGGTCAGGCCCCGGCCGCCGAGAGCGGCGCCGGGTTCGGCGAGGCGGGGCTGCGGCAGGACGCGGCTGGTGTCGCTGACGTCGACGTCGAGGCCGGACGGGCCGTGGGCGAGACGGAGGCTTCCCGGGGCGTGCGTGTGACGCACGGTGTTGGTGACGAGTTCGCTGATCACCACCAGGGCGTCCTCGCGCAGCGGCCTGGGAAGGTGAGCGCGGGTCAGGAAGGCGCGGGCGCCGGCCCGGACCTCGGCCACGCACCGGTCGGCGTCACCGAAGGCCACGGTCCATTCCAGCAGGGGCGGCTGTGCCGGGGCGGGTGCGGGCGGCGGGAGAAGGGCGGTGTTCATGGTTCAGGTCCTGGGTTCACTGGCCCGCGGGCTGTCGAGGACAGGGCGGGCCCGGCGCCGGGCGGCACCGGGCCCGCCGATGGCATGGGCGTACGGGTGTCGTCAGCGGCAGTACCAGCCGGCCGGGACCCAGACCTTCTCCCAGTGGGTGGGAATCCACTTCCACTCCCAGCCCGCCTTCTGCCACATTTTGTGCCAGTAGCCGTGGTGCCAGTGGTGGTGGGCGTCCCACCAGCCCGGGTGCCAGACGTTCTTCCAGTACCCGTGGTGCCAGACCTTCTGCCAGTGCCCGTGGACGAGCTTGTGCTCCCAGTGCGCCGGGTACCAGCGGCACTCCTTGTCGTGAGTGACCGAGGACGTGGCGGACGCGGTCGTGGTGGCCGAGGCGGTCGTGGCCGAGGTGGCCACGGCGGCGCCGCCGGCGAGGACCACGCCGGCCGCGGCGGTCGCCAGCGAGCGCCTGGTGCGCGTGGCAGTCATCGTCCCGCACCTCCTTCCTGAGGGTTCGTCACCGGACGCCGAGTGGTCGGCGCCCGGGCCGGGCGGTGTTCCATGACCTTGATTCGCGCACGGACGATGCTTGGACGGGAAGATCGCCCCATTTCTTTCGCTTGAATTTTCGACACTCGGACGGCCTACGTTCTGCGGCCCGGACCCGTCCGCAGCCACTCGGGGAACGAACCAACAACGAGGGCGCACAGGTCCCTCCCCATCCCCACCGGCGACCCGAAAGGCCCGATCGTGAAGCCCCGCCACCCCGACCCGCCCCGCTGCCGCTCCCACCCCCGATCGGGGCGGCGGGCTGCGGCCGGGTCCACACCGTGAACGAGCCCGTCCGGGCCACCACGGCCCGCACCGACGGGCCCCGGCTGGAGGCCCTGATGACCGAGGTCGCCATGGGCGACCAGGACGCCTACCGGAAGGTGTACCGGGCCCTGCTCGGGCCGGTCTTCGGAATCGTCCTGCGGGTACTGCGCGACCCTGCCCAGTCCGAGGAGGTCACGCAGGAGGTCATGCTGGAGGTGTGGCAGCGCGCGGCCCGCTACCGGCCGGAGCGCGGCGCCGTCGTCCCCTGGGTGATGACCATGGCCCACCGCCGCGCGGTCGACCGGGTGCGCCGGGCCCAGAGCGCCGCCGCCCGCGAGGAGCGCGCCGCGGCCCACGAGCACACCACCGCCTTCGACGAGGTCGCCGAAGCCGTCGAGGACCGCCTGGAGCATGAACGTCTGCGCCGCTGCCTCACCGCGCTGACCGGCCTGCAGCGCCAGTCGCTGACCCTCGCCTACTACCGCGGCCTGACCTACCAGGAGGTGGCCGACCTGGTGCACGCGCCGCTGAGCACGGTCAAGACCCGGATGCGCGACGGCCTGGTCCGGCTGCGCGACTGCCTGGGGGTGCACCCGTGAACGACACCGCCGACCTGCACACCCTGTCCGGCGCGTACGCCCTGCACGCCCTCGCCGAAGCCGAACGCGCCGCCTTCGACCGCCACCTCGCCCAGTGCCAGCCCTGCCGGACGGAGATCGCCGGATTCGCCGCAACCCTGGCCCGCCTCGGCCTCGCCGCCGCCACCGCGCCGCCGCCCGGCATGGAGGACCGCGCGATGGCCGCCCTCCCCCGCATCCGGCAGCTCCCGCCGCGCACCGTCGCCGACCGGCTGCTGCCCCAACGCGTCCGCAGCCGCCCCGGACGCACCGCCGCACGCCTCGCCCTGGCCGCCTGCCTCGCCCTCACCGCCGTCTTCGGCGGCCTCGCCGTTCACCAGCACGACCAGGCGCAACGGGCCGAGAGCAGGACCACACAACTGCGCACGGAACTCGCCGAATTCGGTGCGCTCCTCACCGCGCCGGACGTCCGCAGTGCCACCGTCCCCACCGGCGACGGCAGCGGGAGCGGCACCGCCGTGTGGTCACGCCAACGCGACCGGGCAGCGTTCCTCGCCACCGACCTGCCGCCGCTGCCCGCCGGCCGCGCCTGGGAACTGTGGCTCGACAACGGCGGCGCGCCCCGCCCCGCCGGCCTCCTCCACACCTCCGACGGCACCCTGCTGCTGCCGGGCGGCCTCGACGGCGCACGCGCCCTCGCGCTCTCCCAGGAACCCGCAACCGGCTCGCCGCAGCCGACCACCGACCCCGTCCTCCTGCTCCCCCTCACCTGACCCACCCCGGAACGGGGGCGGGCAGCAGCAGGGTGCCGTCAGGAGCGCCCCGTGCGCTCCTGACGGACAGAACCGGGAGACCTCCCCGTGTCCGCACTCCCCGAAATTCGGGGCCCCATTGGTGCAGCCGTTCCCCCGCGGCAGGCCCACCTTCCCGGAGTATCGCCACCAGCCGACCACCGCGGATGCCGTACTGGGCGGGGCCGTGCGGTAGGGCCGCTGCCGCACGGTGCGGCCTCAACGCGGCGGAGTGCTGTCGGTGCCGCGGATCGTCGGCCCGAAACCGCCGCCGGCGGCGGGGTGTTCCTGCGCCGCCGGGCGGTGCCGCATGCCGGGCTGGTCCTGCCAGTAGGGCGCACGGCGGTGCGGGCTGACGGGTGTCGCGGAGGCGAGCACCAGCGGTGCGCCGGTGAGCACCGCCGCGACCGCGTCCACCGTGAGCCGGTGCCAGCTGCGGACGTCACGCAGCATCGCGTGTCCGCCGCGCGGCATCGCGACGGTGCCGACGCGCGCGTCGGCAGTGGCGGCACGGCGGGCGAGATCCCAGGACTGCGCCGCCGAGGTGACGGTGTCGCGCTCGTCGTGGAGGATCACCAGGCTCCGTCCGGCCAGGTGGGCGACGGGTTCGCCCGGCGGGCACCAGGGTGCGAGCGCGACCACGCCCCGCACCGCGGGATGTCCGGCCGCGGCCATCGCCGCCCGGCCGCCCATCGAGTGGCCGACCAGGGCGACCGGCAGCCCCGGCACCAGGTCGGTCAGCTCCTCCAGGGCGCGGCGCGCGTCCTGGACCGGGTGCGCCGCGGGCCGGTTCCAGCCGCGGTACCGGTAGCGGACCCGCGCGATCAGAACGACGTCGCCCGGCAGTTGGCAGCGCAGCGCCCGGGCGAACGGGTTCATCCGGCGCCCCGGCAGGTTAAGGCGCGTCGGCGGGGCGAGGCTGTCGGCGCGGCCGCCGTGGAGCAGGAGCACCACGGCCTGCGGGCTGTCGGGGGTGTGCAGCACGTCGAGGGCCGGGATGGCCGTGCGGCTCCGCTTCACGGGAAGACACCTCCTGATCGGCCTGATCGGCCCCGGGACGTCGTACGGATCATGGACGCGCGCCCCGGGAGCGAGGTCCGGACCCTGGTGCCGGCGCCGGGGGACCGGGCACGGACATCACGGTCACCGGGGCCGTGGAAGTGCAGCCCCGGCCGGGAGTACCGGAGGAGAGCCGGGGCTGCACGCTCTCGGGCGGGTCAGGAGGCGGGCATGAGGACGGTGTCCACGATGTAGACGGTGGCGTTGGCGGTCTGGACGTTGCCGCACAGGACCTTGGCGTTGCCGTTCGCGGTGAAGTCCTGGTCGGCGCCGGTGACGGTCACGGTGCCGCCTTCCAGGGTCTTGTGATCACCCGCCAGGTCCACGGGGGCAAGGCGCTCGGGGGCGACGTGGTAGGTGAGGATCTTGGTGAGCTTGTCCTTGTCGGCGAGGACGGCATCCAGGTCCTTCTTCGGCAGCTTGGCGAAGGCGTCGTTGGTCGGGGCGAACACGGTGATGTTCTGTGCCGAGTTCAGGGTGTCGACCAGGCCGGCCTTGGTGACGGCGGTGACGAGGGTGGACAGCAGCGGGTTGTGGGAGGCGGCGGTGGCGACCGGGTCCTGGGCCATGCCGGCGAAGGAGCCGGCGCCGTCCTTGGGGACGGCCGAGCACGCGGCGCCGAACGGGCGGGCCGCGGCCATGGCAGGACTCGCGGCGGCGGTCGGCACGGCCCGCGAGGGTGCGGCCGAGGTGCCGCCTGCAGCGGCGTTGCTGCTGGAGCTTGCCCCGCTGCCGCAGGCGCTCAGGCCGAGCGCGAGGGCGCCGGCGGCAACGAGGACGGCGAAAAACCTGCTGCGGGACGTGGTGGACACGAGAGTGGACTCCTCAAAAGAAACGGCACGGGCGGAACGGGACGGCGCGCCGCACACTCGGCCCGGAGCCACTGCTGCCGGCCCGGCGCGCTGTGCGTTCGCCGTCACAGGAGCGTTCGGTGCGGGGCTGGCCGGGGTTTGGTGGCATTGCAGGAGTCACCCGCAGGAGTGACGGCCGGCCATCACACGTTCCCTTCACGCCATGGAAATCCGGCGGAACACACCTCACGGCCGGAAGGAACTGCGCGGCCGCGCAGCAGCCCACCAGCTGCAGCCGACCGCCTCGCAGCCGACCATCGCGGCGATTGCCGAGCGCGCCAGGGTCACCCGGCTGACCGTCTACCGGCACTTCCCCGACGAGACCTCGCCGTTCCAGGCATGCTCGGGGCACTGGCTGTCACAGCAGCAGCTGCCCCAACCCTAGGTGTGGGGCGCGATCGAGGATCCGCTCGACCACCCAGCGGACGGTGCCCAGGCCGGAGCCGTGCGGGACTCCGCGGCGGGCGATGACCGGCTTGATGCCGCGCTTCCAGAGCAAGCGGCGGTACTTGTCGAAGTCGTAGCCGCGGTCGGCGAACAGCTGGCGCGGGTGCCGGAGGGCATGTCGGCGTTCAGCCGCACCTCGCCGACCGCACCGTCGCGCAGCCGAAGCGGACAGGGTGGCCGGCGTTGACGGAGTTGGGCCCGGCTGCCGTCGAGGGCGATGCGCAGGAGCTGGCCGGTGGTCCGCCGGCCCCAGTGGCGACCAGGTACGCGAGGGCGTGCGCGCACCTGTTCTGGGACGTCCTCGGTGACGTCCCGGAGGTGCAGTTCCAGGACGCCGATGGTGTCGCCTCGGTTGGTGACGGGGGCGAGGATCCGCTGCCCGTGGTCGTCGTCGGGTGCGTGCAGCAGTTCCTGGGAGCGCAGCACGTCCTCGTAGCTGCTGCCGGACAGGCGGATCCGCTCGGCGCGGCGGCCCTGCCGGGTGGCCGTCTCCTCGCCGACCCGGACCATCCGCCGGCCGACGATGTCGACGAGCAGGAACGACACGTACTCGGCGCCGAAGCGCTCCCGCAGGTTGCGCGCGACGACGTCGAGGGAGGCCGTCGGCGCGTCCTGCTCCGCCGCGGTCAGCACGTCCGCCGGTCCGGTCCGCTGACGCACCACGCCACCTCCCGGATCACCGGTGCGTCTTTCCGGCGCCGCCGCGGAAACACCCCGCTGCGGGCGCGGTCCACCGGGGTCCGGGGCGAAGGGCGGGCCGGGAGCCGGCCCGCCCTTCGCCGTGGGGCCGGGGTCAGGACTTCGGCAGGGTGTCCACGAAGTCGGTGCCGGCGCTGTAGAAGCCGTCCACGGTCTTCTGGACGTCGGCGTAGGAGACGGCCTCGGCGTCCTTGTAGTAGAACCAGTTGATCTTCAGGTTCCAGGTGCGCTGTCCGCCGAGGGACGGCAGCAGGTCGATGAACCAGTTGCTGAAGTGGACGTCCATCTTCTCGCGCGGGACGTACTTGCCGGAGCTGGTGAACAGCTCCTTGCCGTCCATGGAGTAGGTGGCCTTCCCGCCCACGGAGGTGACCATCATGATGTGCCAGCCGCCGAGACGCTGCTTGTGGGGCTTGGTGACCCGGTCCGGCGGGTCGGCCTTGAACCAGCTGGTGGTGTCGAGCTGCGGACCGGGCGTGCCCCAGCCGCCGTTCGTCATGTACTCGTAGTCGAGCTCGCTGTAGTTCGCCGAGTCGTCCTGGGGGGAGATCGGGAAGTAGGACTGGACGACGTGGTCGCCGTTCTTGCCGCCGGCCGGCTTGTCGCTGAGGTAGACCCGGGCGGCGTAGGTGCCGTTGAAGAGCTTGGCGCCGGTGCTCTGGATCTCGACCTGCTTGGTGCCCTTCTGGGTGCCGTCGGTGGACGCCTGCAGCTGGAGGGTCCGCTTGCCCTGGGCGGTGGCGTCGTCGGGGAAGCTCGCGCCGGCGTCGGACCAGGTGTCCTTGATCCCGGGGCCTCCCTCGCCGGTGCGGATCTCCCAGCCGTGGGCGGTGAGCGCGGGGTCGGTGGGACCGGTGTAGTGGAAGTTGTCGAACAGGGTTCCCGGCGGGCCGGTCGGGGTCGGCGAGGCGCTGGTCACCGACCCGCCCTTCGCCGTCGTGCCGTCGCCGTCGCCGCCACCGGACGCCGGACCGCTCGAACAGGCGGTGAGCACGCACAGCAGGGTCGGGAGGGCGAGCACGCTCCACGCGCGGTGGCGAGGGGTGCGGCGGGGCTGACTCACGCGGGCTCCTTGGGGCGTGCCGGTCGCACGTGCGCACTGATCGGATGAGGGGGTCATCCTAACGGGACGCGAACACCCCTCCGGCGGGCGCCCGGCAGGAACCGGAGGGAGGGAGTCCGAGGTCGGGAAGGGTGCGTGCACGCCCCCGTTCCGGCATGCACCGACCGGTATCTCGATCCGATTACAACCCCCCGCCAGATCAGGCCAAATCCACCCATCGAACTCAATTCGATTCAGCCCGGTGCACTAACGTTCGCTACTACGCTCCCGCGGTCTACGTACCCTGCACGGAAAGGCGTCGCCCGGTGCGCCCAGCCATCTCGTTCCTCGAACGCGGATCGGCGCACCCGCCACAGCCTGACGTGCGCGAGTCAAGCTTCGAAGAGGCCGCTCCCGCACCGGTGTTCGTCGACCGGTCCGGTCCGCGCGGCCGGCTGCTGCGGGGCTTCGGCCGGCCGCCGACGTCGCCGCCCGGGACACCCTCCCGCTCGGGCCTGTAGCCCGAGCACCCCTGAACCGCCGCACCACCCATCTCCAGGAGCGCCAATGTCCCGCCACCAGCGCCGCCGGCAGTCCCTGCGGAGGCCGCGCCGACTGGCCGCGCCGCCGTTGCGCTTCTTCATGCCGCTGTCCCTGCTGGCATGCCTGCTCCTGCTCATCGTCCTGCGCGGCCTGGCCACCAACGAGGTGTTCCACGACGCCCGGGTCGCCGACTCGGCCGACCAGACGACCGTGCCGACGAACCTGCTCAAGGGCGGCCCGGTCATCGACGCGCGCGGCGACCGCAACGACGACCCGGTGAGCTACCGCATCCCGGACCGCACCGTGGTGCTCAGCTTCGACGACGGCCCCTCGGCGGAGTGGACGCCGAAGATCCTGGAGATCCTGGAGTCCCGCCACGTCCGCGCGGACTTCTTCGTGACCGGTGCCATGACCGCCCGCAACCCGGACCTGATCCGGAAGATCGTGGCGGGCGGCCACGAGATCGGCCTGCACAGCTTCACCCACCCCGACCTGGCGTTCCAGTCGCACGCCCGGATCAGCTGGGAGATGGCCCAGACCCAGCTGGCCCTGGCCGGCGTCGCGGGCGTGCACAGCTCGCTGTTCCGCCCGCCGTACTCCTCCAACTCGGCCGCACTGGACGACTGGAGCTACCCGGTCATCAAGTACCTGGGTGCCCAGGGCTACGTCACCGCCTTCATCGACCACGACACCGACGACTGGAAGCGTCCGGGCGTGGACGCGATCGTCAAGGAGGCGGTGCCGGCCAAGCCCGGTGCGGGCGAGCTGATCCTGCTGCACGACGCCGGTGGCGACCGCTCCCAGACCGTCGAGGCGCTCGGCGTGCTCATCGACAAGCTGCAGGCCGACGGCTACCGCTTCGCCACCATCACCGAGGCGCTCGGCGCCTCCAGCGCCACCACGCCGGTGCACGGCTTCCAGCTGTGGGCGGGCAAGGGCTACATCTGGGCCACCCAGCTCGGAGTGAAGACCCTGCCGGTGCTGATCGCGATGCTGGCCGTGGTCGGCTTCCTGAACTTCGGCCGGTTCGCGCTGATGCTGGTCCTCGCCCCGATCCACGCCCGCCGCAGCAAGCGGCTGGACCTCTGGGGCGATCCCGTCACCGAACCGGTCACCGTGCTCGTCCCGGCCTACAACGAGCGCGAGTGCATCGCCAACACCCTCAACTCGCTGGCCGCCAGTGACTACCCGATCGAGGTCATCGTCATCGACGACGGCTCCTCGGACGGCACCGCGGACATCGTCGAGGAGATGGACCTGCCGTTCGTCCGGCTCATCCGCAAGGTCAACGGCGGCAAGTCCAGCGCGCTCAACACCGGCATCGCGGCCGCCTCGTACGACATCGTCGTGATGATGGACGGCGACACCGTCTTCGAGCCGTCCACCGTCCGCGAACTGGTCCAGCCCTTCGCCGACCCGGGGATCGGCGCGGTCTCCGGCAACGCCAAGGTCGGCAACCGCGACACCCTGATCGGCGCCTGGCAGCACATCGAGTACGTCCTCGGCCACAACCTGGACCGCCGGATGTACGACATGCTCGGCATCATCCCGACCATCCCCGGCGCGGTCGGCGCCTTCCGCAAGGAGGCCCTGGAGGCGGTCGGCGGGATGAGCGACGACACCCTCGCCGAGGACACCGACATCACCATGGCGGTGCTCTGCGAAGGCTGGCGGGTCGTCTACGCCGAGCGCGCCCGCGCCTGGACCGAGGCCCCCGCCAGCATCCAGCAGCTCTGGTCCCAGCGGTACCGCTGGAGCTACGGCTCGATGCAGGCGATGTGGAAGCACCGCCGCGCCGTCACCGCCGGCGGGCCGGCCGGACGCTTCGGCCGCCTCGGACTGCCGCTCGTGGTGATGTTCGGCGTGGTCGCCCCGCTGCTGGCACCGCTCGTCGACATCTTCCTGCTGTACGGCGTGTTCTTCGCGGACGCCCGGCTTACCCTCACCAGCTTCGGCGGCTTCCTGATGATCCAGGCCGTGCTGTCCTGGTACGCCTTCAAGCTCGACCGCGAGAAGCCCTGGCACCTGATCAGCCTGCCGACCCAGCAGCTGGTCTACCGGCAGCTGATGTACATCGTCCTGCTGCAGTCCGCGATCACCGCGGTGACCGGTGGCCGCCTGCGCTGGCAGAAGCTCCGCCGCACCGGCGAGGTCGCCGTACCCGTGGAGGCGTGACCGCGAGCACGCCCTCCGGCCGATCCGGAGGCCGACGAGTCCCGGGCCGACGACCTGGTGCGGCTCACTCGGTCCTGTTGACGGTCTGAGCGCACGGACGCGAGGATTCCGATCATCATGAGGCGCATCGCGAAGTCGCTGTGGGACCCGGCCCGTACTTCTTCGCCGACCGCCCACTCACGCCGGGAGATCCGCGGGCTCCGGGCCCTGCGGACTTCACGCCGGACGACTCGGACGGTGAGGAGGGCCACGTCCTCCGCCTGGACGGCGGCGATGTCGTGATGCTCCGGCGAGGCCCTCACCACGCGCCCCGCACCTACGTACTGGCGGCCATGGTCGATGACGCCGCACGGCTCCTCGCGGAGTTCGCCGCAGAGTCGGAACATCCGGGAACCCGGGTCGACCGGTCCTGACTCCTGCGGACGCCGCCTCAGCGGGCGGTGCGGTGCTCGGCGCGACGGGCCGGTGGAGGTGCGGCCCCGTGCGTACCCGCCACCGCATCGTCCTCGCCGGGTCCGTCCGCTCCGTCGAGCAGGAGGGCGGCGACCGCCTGCGGGGCCTCGCGCATCGCGTTGTGGGCGGTCGGCAGGTCGTGGACGGTCCATGCCGGGTCGGCGAGCAGCCGGGTGCGCTGGTCGGCGAACGGTGTGCGGTCCTCCCATCCCGAGCAGTGGACGAATTCACGGCGGGGGACGTCGGCGTGAGCGCCGGTGAGGCGGACCGTCTGCAGGAGGGCGGCGAGCGGGTGGGGGCGGCGGCGGGGGTCGCCGTCCGGCCGCCACGGGGGTTGGACGGCGTAGCCGGTGGTGGCGGCGCCGGTGACGAACGACTGCCGGTAGCCCTCGTTCATGAGGGACCAGCACGAGTCGCCGTCGCGCGGCACGCAGGCGTCCAGGTACACCAGCCGGGAGACCCGGCCGCCGGCGCGGTCGGCGGCGGCGGTGATCACCATGCCGCCGTAGCTGTGGCCGACCAGCGTCACGTCGTCGAGGTGGGCGCGTTCCAGCAGGCGCAGTACGTCGTCGGTGTGGGTGTCGAGGTTGGCGGTGGCGATCGTGGCGGGGTCGTCGTGGGGGTGCAGGCCGGTCAGGGTCAGGGGGTGGACGGTGTGGCCGGCCCGTTCCAGCAGCGGGACCACCGCCTCGAACGCCCAGGAGCCGTGCCAGCCGCCGGGTACGAGAACGAACGTCGCCATGGGGGCTTCCCCTCTCCGCTCGGCGGTGGCACCGGGGGCCACCGCTCATGACGGGAAGTCTCGTCCTCGCGCGTCGTGGCGTGCTGTCGATACGATGCCGTCCGATGCCCGTTCACCGCCAAACCCGCCCGGACGCCGGCGCCACCTCGCTGACGTGGCCCTCCGGCGGTCGTCACCTGTGGCCCTCGGGCGGCGGCAGCGGAGCGCAGGCGCACGCCCGCGGGCACCTGGTGTACGCGGCCCGCGGTGTCCTGGTGCTGCACACCGAGAGCGGGACGTCGATCGTTCCGGCCAACCGCGTCGCGTGGACGCCCGCCGGGTCCACGCACCGGCACCGCGCCCACGGGGAGACGGACATGCGGATCGTCTTCCTCTCGCCGTCCCTGGCCCGGCTGTTGCCCGGGCGCCCGGCGGTGTTCCGCGTCTCCGGGCTGGCGCGGGAGGTCCTGCTCGCCCTGACCGGCCCGCGCGGCGGCGGCCACGACGAGGACGGGGCGGGCGACGGGATCGACGGTGACGGCGGTGGGGCGGTGCCCCGGTACGGCCGCGCCGCGCGTGGACGCCTGCTGCGGGTGCTGGTCGAGGAGCTGCGTGAGGCCGACGAACAGCCGCTGCACCTGCCGCACCCGCGCGACGACCGGCTGCGGGCGATCGAGCGGATCCTGACCCGGACGCCGGACGACACCACCACACTGGCCGGGCTCGGCCGGCGTGTCGGGGCCGGTGCCCGTACCCTCAGCAGGCTGCTGCGCGACGAACTCGGCATGACCTTCTACGAGTGGCGCACGCTGGTGCGGGTGCACCACGCGCTCGTCCTGCTGGCCGAGGGCCACGACGCCACGTACACCGCCCACGCCTGCGGCTGGGCCAACCCCAGCGGCTTCATCGCGGCGTTCACCGACCTCGTCGGCACGACCCCGGGCCGCTACCGGGCCGGCGGCTGACGCGGGGCCGGGATCCGGTCGTTTCCTGCGGATCATCGGGCGGTGCGGTCCCGGTCAGGCGGGGCGCAGGAAGACCTCGTCGGTGTAGCACCAGGCCCAGTCCTCGCCGGGTTCGAGCGAGCGGGCGATGTGGTGTCCGCCGTGGGCACGGGCGTGGCGGTGGGCGTGCTGCCCGGGCGAGCTGTCGCAGCAGCCGACGTGCCCGCAGCTCAGGCAGGCCCGCAGGTGGACCCAGGTACGGCCGGCCCGCAGGCAGTCCTCGCAGCCGGGGGTCGTCCCCGCGGACACCTCCCGAAGCCCGTCCAGATGCCCGCAGGTCCGCTGGACGACCAGCCCCGGATCCACCGCGACGCGCCATTCATGCCGTTCGTTCACGGCACCCACATTAGCGGCCGGCCCGGGAAGGCCGGGACGTGCGACGCTCGATGCCGTCGGGGCTCACGGGGTGGGGGATCCGTCCCGGACCGGCCACGTCAGCCGAGCGATGCGGCCCGCCGGACGGCCGTTGCGGCGAGCCGGTGCAGGTCCTCGGCCGTGAACGGCGCGCCCGTCTTGACGACGTCGAGGTACATCACGATCTTGCCGCGCCGAAGGCAGAGCACGTTCCAGGTGGTCTGGCCCTCGTGCTCCGTGAAGTACCGCTCCTCGTCGCCGAGATCGCGGAACGCGTCCGCCGAAACCTCCTTCGCCTGCGGCGTGATCGTTCCGAGCTCGCTGATCATCTCGGGGAAACGGGCGACTGCCTTCTCCGCGCTACCCGCGACCTCGATCTGCTCAGTAATGTGCTCCAGAGGACCGTTCAGGCCCTTGAATCCGGTGGTCGTGAGCTCGCCGTCGGTGTTGCACCGGTCGGGCACCACGGTCCGGTCGTAGCCGTCCGGGAGGTCCGTTCCGTTGATCATGGCGCTGCAGCGGTCCTGGCCGGCGGAACCGGCGGGAACGGCGGATGCACCGGCGGAGGCCGGCACCGTGGCCGACCCGCTGCCGGCCCCTGCGTTCGAGGCGCCTCCCGCGGACGAGCACGCCGTCCCCAGGACGAGCACCGCCCCCGCCAGCGCCGCCGCCCTCACGGCCCGTGCACATCGCCGCCGGCCCATGCCGCCCTCCCCGTGCTTGATCGTCGGACGGCGCGGAGCGTAGCAGCCGCGCCGAGGGGGAGGACCGACAGGGCGGTGGGGATCGCCGGCCGAAGGGGTGGCACCGCCGATGCCGGCCGCGACGACCATCATCGGGACGCCGGGGCGCCGGGGCGCCGACCGCGGCGCAGCGTGGTAATCAGTGACACCTGGGTGCCGTCGCGGCGAGGAGTGCGCCGGTCCCCGGGTCCGGCCGTCCGGCCGGGACGAACCCTCTTCGGGAGTGGGCATGGGCCTCATCCACATCGAACTGTTCGCGACCCTCGACCTCGTCGGGCAGGCGCCCGGCGGGCCCGACGAGGATCCGGCGGGCTTCCCGTTCGGCGGCTGGCAGGCGCCGTTGATGGACGAGGTCGCCGGGGCGCAGGTCGGTGCCGCGTACGAGGGCACGGACGCCCTCCTGCTCGGCCGGCGGACGTACGACATCTTCGCCGCGTACTGGCCGCATCAGGAGGGCGGCGCGGACGACGGGATCGCCACGCTGTTCAACCGCGTCCCGAAGTACGTGGCCTCCCGCGGCAATCCCGATCTCTCGTGGGCGGGGTCCACCCGGCTCGGGCCGGATCTGGCCGACGCGGTGCGCGAGGTCCGCGACCGGCACGAGCACGTGAAGGTCGTGGGGAGCCTGAACCTGGTGC
Source organism: Kitasatospora sp. NPDC093679 (assembly GCF_040683455.1). Classification (NCBI taxonomy): domain Bacteria; kingdom Bacillati; phylum Actinomycetota; class Actinomycetes; order Kitasatosporales; family Streptomycetaceae; genus Kitasatospora; species Kitasatospora sp. NPDC093679. The sequence continues at coordinate 379,387 of NZ_JBFBDW010000001.1, read as the reverse complement.
AGACCCTCCTGCGCGAGAAGCTCTTCGACCGTCTCGACCTGTGGGTGCACCCCATCGTGCTGGGCGTCGGGAAGAAGGTGTTCGACGGGGGCGCGGTGCCGACGAACCTCACGCTCCTCCGGCCTCCGACAGCCGGTCCGAAGGGCACGGTGTACCTGCGCTACGGGCTCGCCGACGGCACGCCCGCGACGGGCGACATGAGCGCGCCGGATCGCGGTGCGGGTCGCGACGGCTGAGGGAGGCAACAGCCCTCCCCCACCGGCCGCGGGGCGGGACCGCACGTTCTCCGTACGGTCCGGACCGGCCTTCGCGGTCAGGAGCCGGGGGTCCAGGCGTTGTGCAGTTCGACGACGTCCTGCGGCGCGCCGGTGACCGGGATTCCGGCCTTCTCCAGGAGCGGCATCACCACCTCGCCGAACTTCTCCATCGCCTCCCGGCTCTCCCAGACGTCGTACACCTCCAGCGCCTGGTCGCGGACGAACGCGGCGTGCGACAGGCACCCCTCGAACGGGTTCCCGGGCAGCGCGTGCAGCGCCGCGTTCAGTGCGTCGTACTGTTCCGCCGTGACACCCGGCATCCGCCCGTGGACAAGAACCGCCATCACAACCTCCTCTGGGAACGGGCCCGCCCCTGCTCGCCGCCACTCGTGCGACCGTTCCAATCTCCGGCCGGCGCACGGTCGGCGCAACCGCCCGGGGTCGGGCCCCGCGGGCGACCCGGGGTGTGCGGTTCCGGGGACGGTCGTGTCGGCCGCGGGCCGTATCGTTGCGGTGATCGTCATCGGATCGCACACACGGGGGCTCACATGACCGTTCACCGGCCGGGACTGCCGGAGGACCTTCCGCCGGCGGAGGAGTTGTGGGCGCGCTGGGCGCTGCTCGCCGCCCTCGAGGCGACCACCGAGCACGAGGAGCGCCCGCCGCGCCACCGGACGGGCCGGTGGCTCGACGACGAGGGCCTCCACTGGGACGACTGCGGCTGCACCTGGTGGGTCATGTCGGCGCGGGGCGACGGCCGGTTCGTGCTGTACGGGGAGGACGAGGCGAGCGACGTCAAGTGGTACGAGCCGGCGATCGACGTGCTGGCGGGCGGCCCGGACTGGCTGCCGTACGAGGAACTGCGGGACCGCCTCGAAGGGTGCGAGATCGGCTGCGTCTACTGGTACGAGAACGGCGCCTGGGCGCGGGCACCGTACCCGGACGACCTCGGCGACGACGGCCTGGACTGCGGCATGGGCGACTTCGTCGACCGCGGCCGGGTGCTGGGCGAACTGGCGAACCGTCTGGACGGCACGGTCGACGGGCCGGGCGCGGACAGCCTGCTGGCCGACGCGGAGGCGTACCGGCTGGCGCCGCACGGGCTGCTGGAGCGGCTGGGTGCGACCGACCGCCACGACGATCCGCTGGACCGGCCGGCCCTGGTCCGGGTGCTGACCCGCGCCGGTCTGACGGGCGGGTTCGCGGGGGCGGACGCACGCTGACGAGCCGCTCGGGCCGGCTCCGAGCCGTCTTCCGCCCGTAGGCCGCGTCAGCCGCCGAGCGGCACGGCCTGCGGGAACCGGAACAGTCCGTTCGGGTCGTACGTGCGCTTGACGCTCCGCAGCCGGGCCGCGTTCGCCCCGTAGTAGGCCTGCTCCCAGCCGTCCAGGCGGGGGTCGACGTAGTTCTGGTAGGCCTGCCCGCTCGCGTAGGGACGCATCGCCGTCCACACGCCGTCCAGCCAGCTCCAGGAACGGTCGGCGTCGGTGCCGCCGGTCACCCCCGGTGGAAAATTGGCGGTGTACTGCGCGGTGAAGAGGCCGTCGCGGTGGACGAAGGCGGTGTCGCCCGCACCCACCCGGTTGATCGCGCCGCCCAGGGCGTCGAACGCCACCCCGGCGCTGCCGCCCTGCGGGCCGGTGCGCGGGTAGCGTTCGACCGCGGCGACCAGGGCCCGGGCGCCGGCGTCGTCGATCGGCCGGGTGAAGACGTCGGACTTGGCGCCGTACGACTCCCGGGGCACCCGTCCGGCCGGGTCCTGGCCGGGCAGGCTGCCCGGCAGGTGCGAGGCGGCCTGCGAGTACCCGGAGACTCCGCCCATCGCCTGCATGGTCGCCAGGTAGGACGCCGTGTGCAGCTTCGGCGCGGTCGGGGCGACCGCCAACCGGTCGATCAGGTCGGCGAGTTCGTCCTTCGGGCCGAGGTAGGTGACGGTGCTGCCCAGTTGGGTCCGGCCGTCCGCCCACACCAGCAGGTGCAGGTCCGCCCAGAGCGCGTCCGGCGCGGTGGGCGCCCAGGCCTGCCAGGCGGCGATGACGGCCACCGCCTTGGACCACGGCCAGCTCAGGAAGGCGTACGAGCAGTCCGCGGCGGGGTGCGTGCGGAAGGAGAACGAGGTGACGATCCCGAAGTTGCCGCCGCCACCGCCGCGCAGCGCCCAGAAGAGATCGGGCTCGGACGAGGCGTCGGCCGTCCGGATCCGGCCGTCGGCCGTCACCACCTCCGCCGCGGTGAGGCTGTCGCAGGTCAGTCCGTAGGCCCGGCCCGTGACGCCGATCCCGCCGCCGAGCGTGAGGCCCGCGACCCCGACCGTCGGGCAGCTCCCGGCGGGCACCGTGACCCCGGCGGCGGCCAGCCCGGTGTACACGTCGATGAGCCGTGCCCCGGCGCCGACCCGTGCCCCGGCCGCGTCCCCCGACACCCCGGCCAGCCGGCTCACGTCGATCACCAGCCCGCTCCCGGAGGACCAGCCGGCGTAGCTGTGCCCGCCGCTGCGCGCTGCCACCGGCAGCCCGTACCGGCGCGCGAAGGCCAGGCAGGCGGCCACGTCCTCGGCGTGACCCGGGTAGGCGACGCCCTGGGGCCGGAGCGTGTCGTACTGCGGCTGGAACAGCCGGCCGGCCGCGGCGTAGCGCGCGTCGCCGGGGCGGATCAGCTGCCCGTCCAGGTCCTGGGCCAGCCCCGCCCAGTCGGCGGGCTTCGGCGAGCCGGGGGACGGGGACGCGCTCACGGAGGCCGACGGCGCGGCCCCGGTCGAGCCCGTCGCCCGCGGCGAGCCCTGCGACCCCGCCCCGCCGCCCGAACACCCGGCGAGGCCGGCCGCACCGGCCGCACCCAGCGCGCCGGCCGCCAGGACGGCCCGGCGGGAGACGGTCCGCTCCTCCATGTGCCGACTCCCTCTCTCGACCTCGGGGTCTTCGCCGTGAGGTGCCCGCCGACGCCGTCGGCCGCCACCGGCGCGGCGCCGCGCGGAACCGTTCAGGCCTCGGGATCGGCGACGGCCGCGGCCCGCAGCAGCGTCACTTCAGCCTCCAGCTCGGCGACCCGCGCCTCCAGCCGGCTCACGTCCCGGAGGGCGTCGCGGCGTCCCTCCTTGTTGCGCTTGGCCACATCGCTCAGGGTGTCCACCCGGTCCGCGAAGGCATCGCGTTCGTCGGCGATCGGCTGCACGACCTGGACCGCGACCACCTCGGCGATCCAGTTCACCCACGCCGCGATGTGCCGCTCCCCCTCGGAGTCCCGGAGCACGGCACCGCGCAGCCCCGTGACCATGGCCGGGCCGATGGCCTCGGCGATGCGCGCCTGCGGACCGAGCGGCTCGGACACACCTGCTCCTGACGGTGGGAGGGACGGACGGCCACCGGAAGGCGGCTCGCCACAGATTCTCCCACGCACCGCACCTCCCCCCGCCCCTGCCCGCCTCTGCCCGGTGGCCCGCGCACGTCCCGCGCTGCCGCCCCCGTGACTCCCCTCCCGCCGAGCCAGGGGACCGGCGGACCGGCGGACCGGCGGACCGGCGGTGGAGCCTGCCGCGCCGGCGAATCCGACCTGCGCGGCGGGGCGCCGGGCCGGAGAGGCACGGAAAAGGGACGTCCGGTCCGTGGACCGGACGCCCCTGGCCGGGTGCGGGTTACCGGGCGGTGGGGAGCTTGGCGGTGAGGCTGGTGGGGACGCTGACCACGTCGTTGAGGCTGAGCTTGCCCGGGCCGAAGTCGGCGGCGGTCAGCGCCTTCTTGCCGCCGTTGTTGACGCACTGCCAGACCGTGGCGCTGTCGGGCGACAGCAGCAGGGTGCCGTCGCCCGGCGCGGTCCTGGCCGCGGCGGTGGCCTCCCAGGCGCCGGGGACGGGGGTCAGCGGACGCTTGTCGTAGCCCAGGCCGGTGTAGTCGGCGTAGCCGAGGGGGACGGCCATGCCGCCGGCCATCACGTACACGCTCGGGTCGGCGCCGGAGGCGTTCTTGACGACGGTGCCGTCGGCCACCGGGCGGGCGACCGCAGTGGCGAGCCAGGCGCCGGGGACGCCCATCAGGGTGCGGGTGTTGTAGCCGTCGGCGGTCCACTCGGAGGCGGAGATGTGCAGGGCCGCGCCGGCGGCCATGACGTAGCGGCTCGCGTCGGTGCCGGACTGGTCCATCAGGACGGTGCCGTTCGACGGCGTCCTCACCGAGGCGGCCTTGAGCCAGTCGGTCGGGACGCCCATCAGGGTGCGGGTGTTGTAGCCGTCGGCGGTCCACTCGGAGGCGGAGATGTGCAGGGCCGCGCCGTCGACCATGACGTAGCGGCTCGCGTCGGTGCCGGACTGGCCCATCACCACCAGGCCGCTGGGCAGTCCGCTCGCGGCGGCGGCGGCGAGCCAGGAGGAGGGAACGCCCATGTCCGGCCGGGTGTTGTAGCCGTCCGCCGTCCAGTCGGCGGCGGAGATCGGCAGGGCCGCGCCGGCCACCGCCACGTAGCGGGAGGCGCCGCCGGCCCGGTCGTGGAGGACCGTGCCCGCCGGCGGCGTGGTGGGCAGGGCGTTGAACGCCGCGTCGTCCACCAGCACGATCCGGCTCAGGTCGTAGCCGTCCGGGCCGACGTCCGAGCCGGCCACCGGCAGGCCGGCCCCGCCGATCATCACCTTGACCGAGGGTCCGCCGGGCGACTTGACGAGCGTGCCGCTCGGCAACGAGGACGGGTTGGGGTAGGAGGTCGTGGCCGGGTACGGGTCGGCGTGGTCGCTGCCGAGGCCGGCCAGCGGACCGCAGTGGGGCCAGGCGCCCTCGCCCTGCGAGGCGAGGACCTTCTCGGCGATCAGGATCTGCTGCTGCTTGGTGGCGCGGTTGGCGTACTGCGCGTACTGGCTGCCGCCGTAGCCGAGCCAGGTGCTCTGGGAGAACTGGAGGCCCCCGTAGTAGAGGCCGTTCGCCGAGACGATCGACCAGTCGCCGCCGCTCTCGCACTGGGCGACCCGGTCCCACGTGGACACCGAGGCGGCAGAGGCGTGCCCGCCGAGTGCGAGCGGGGCGGCGAGGGCGAGCAGCGCGGTGGCGGTGAGGGCGCGTACGGACTTCTTGCGGGCACTGGCGGTCATGACGGGTTCCCCCCTGGAACGGAGCGGGTCGAGGTCGGGCGGGGCGGTGCGCGGGGCAGCCCGGGCGGGCCGGGCCGCCCCGTGGGTGCGGTGCTGGTGCGTGCTCGTGCTCGTGCTCGTGCTCGTGCTGGTGCGGGCGCGGGCGCGGGCGCGGTGCGGAACTGCGGGACTACTGGGTGACGGTGGGGAGCTTGGTGGTGAGTGCGGTCGGGACCTTGACCACGTCGGTGGCGTTGTAGGAGTCCGCGGTGGCGGCCTTCTTGCTGCCGCCGTTGACGACCTGCCAGACCGTGGTGCTGTCGGGCGACTGCAGCAGGGTGCCGTCGCTCGGGGCGGCCTTGGCGGCGGCCGAGGCCTCCCAGGTGCCGGGGACCGGCCGCAGCGGCTGCTTGTCGTAGCCGAAGCCGGTGAAGTCCGCGTAGCCGAGCGGGACGGCCATGCCGCCGGCCATCACGTAGACGGACGGGTCGGCGCCGGAGACGTTCTTGATCACGGTGCCGTTCTTCAGCGGACGACCCACCGCGCCGGCCTCCCAGGTCTCCGGGACGCCGACCACCGGCTGGTTGGCGTAGGAGGTGGTGAACTCGGCGTTGGTCAGCGGCAGGGCGGAGTTGTTGACCATCACGTACACGCTCGGGTCGGTGCCTGCCTGGCCCTTGATCAGGGTGCCGTCCGCGACGGTGGAGCCGGCCGCGCCGGCCAGCCAGCCACCGGGGACGCCCATGAGCGACTGCCCGTTGTAGCCGTCGGCGGTCCACTCGTCGGCGGAGATGTGCACGGCCGCGCCGGCCACCATGACGTAGCGGTTGGCGTCGGTGCCGGACTGGTCCATCAGGACGGTGCCGGTCGGCGGGGTCTTCGTGGCGGCCTGGGCGAGCCAGGTGCCGGGGACGCCCATGAGGGGCTGGGTGTTGTAGCCGTCGGCGGTCCACTCGGAGGCGGAGATGTGCAGGGCGGCGCCGCCGATCATCACGTAGCGGCTCGCGTCGGTGCCGGACTGGTCCATCACCACCATGCCGGCCGGCAGGGTGGCCTTCAGGGCGTTGTTCAGCCAGGAGGTGGGCACGCCCATGTCCGCGACGGTGTTGTAGCCGTCGGCGGTCCACTCCGCGCCGGTGATCGGCAGCGCGGCGCCGCCGACGATGACGTAGCGGCTGTTGCCGCCGGCCTGGTCGTGGACCACGCTGCCGGACTGGAGCGAACTGGGCAGGGCCCAGAACTTGGCGTCGTCGACGGTGACGACCCGGCTCAGGTCGTAGCCGTCCGGGCCGACGTCCGAGCCGGCGACGGCCAGGCCCGCCCCGTTGATGATCAGCTTGACCGTCGGGTTGCTCGGCGACTTCACCAGGGTGCCGGTGGGAAGGGTCGCCGGGTCCGGGTAGCCCTGCGGCGCCGACGAGTCGACGATCTTGTTGTAGCGCAGGCCGTAGTAGCCCATGCTCTTCAGGTACGAACGCGAGTAGGTGGTGTAGCGGGTCGGGTAGTCCGTGCCCGACTCGGTGAAGACGTTGGCGTTGGTGTGGCTGCCGTCCGTCCAGCCGGCGAACAGGACGACGTGCGTGGCGCTGTTGATCGCGTCCCCGGGCTTGAGGTCGTCGAGGCCGGCCAGCCGGGTCGAGACGGAGGGGAGGCTGTCGGTGGTCAGGCTGCTCGTCAGCTGCCACGCCATCGAGACGAGCCCGGAGCAGTCCTCGCGGTAGCGGCCGCCGGTCGCGCTGTCGGCCCACCAGCCGTACGGGGACTGGAGGCCGTGCGGGCTGTACGGGACGAGGTTGTTGACCCAGTCCTGGGCGCGCTGGATCGCCTGGGAGCGGGTGACCGGGCCGCCCGGCGCGGCGCCGCCGCCGAGCGTGCCGGTGGACGTCACCGACTGGTAGCCGGACACCACGGTGTCGGCGTGGGCGGGCAGGACGACCAGGGCAGCGGAGGCGAGGCCGGCGGAGAGCACGGTGGCGACGGCGGCGACGGCGGTGCGCTTGCGAACGGACATGAGGGATTCCCATCGAGGTTGATCCGACGAACGGTCGGAGGAGTGAACTGACCGGGCACGGCCCGGTCCGGGGCGCGGACGGCTGCCCTGCAGGAGCAGCCGGGACGTGGGACGAGGGCATGCCGGAGGCGCTGGGCGCGTCGGGTGCGTCGGGCGCGCGGGATCCGCGTACGGGGAAGGCGGTCCGTGGGTGCGGTGCACATCCGGTGCGCGAAGCTCCGACCGGCCGGAGCAGCCGCTCCACGAGGAGCAGCCATCACCGGGGGAGACGGCGGCGTGCGGGATGTGACGGTGTGCGGGATGTGACGGTGTGCGGGATGTGACGGTGTGCGGCGGCCGATCGGTCATGCGCTCCGGACGGCCGGACGCCTCGGCGTCAGGGCGCACTGGTGACCGGATGCTCGGGTGCTCCGGCGGTGACGCCTTCCGGACGGTCAGCCGCTGCGGTCGTCGCGGACCGTGGCGGTGTCATCGGCTGCGCCGCCGTCGGGAGCCGGGCAGCCGTCGGGGGCCAGGTAGCGGCCGTGCAGCAGGGGCGAGGCCCGGTGACAGCGGGCGAGCAGGGCACCCGCTCGCTGAACGGCACCCGGCGCCTCGGGGTCGGACGGAGTGCGGGTGAGGAGGTAGAGCAGGAGGTCGATGCGGTCGTCCTCGCTGCGGGCCGACGCGTGTTCGAGACCGTCCACGGGCCGGGCGTGGGCCCACAGGGCCCCGACGACCTCGGCGGCTTCCCCCGCCCGGGCGGGTTCGGGCCGCCTGCGCTTCAGGCTGGCGTAGACGATGTCCATACCCCCATCACCCCCAGGTGAGGTTGTCGGACGAGGACGCGGTGGCGGACGGGGCGGTGACCGACGGGGTGACCGGGTCCTGGACGGCGGTGGCGGTGGGCGCGGAGAGGACGACGGTGCCCAGCGCGAGGGCGGCGACCGCGGTGGCCTGGGCGATACGGGTGCGGATCATGGCGACACTCCTTGTGGTGACGTGACGGACGGGTTCGCTCTTCACCGGTCGTGCGTCCCGCGGTTGACGCTCCGTCCGGCTTGCCGTCCGGGTCTCTCCCCCTGCCGGCGATCAATAGCTTCGCCCAGGCCGGAACCCCCGGAAAGGGTTTCCGGCTGTCGCCAACTCGCCTGGCGGGATCCCGACATCAGATCATGTCCATGACAATTCGGCAGGCACGGAGCTCGCAGGTGGAAGGGCCGACCGCACGGCGCCCGGAGGGGACACTCCCCCGGCGACAGACGGCAGTCGCACCTGCCCGCCGCGTGGCGGGCAGTGCTCAGCGCGCGCGGAGGCCGTTCAGGAGCCATTCGACGCGGGCGGTGGTGTCGTCCGGGTCGAGGGGGTCGGTCCCGAGCAGGAGGCGGTAGTAGACCGGGCCGAAGAGGAGTTCGACCATGGTGCGGGTCGGGACGTCGGCGCGCAGTTCACCGGCCGCGACGGCCCTGTCGAGACGGTCCTGCCAGCTCTTGTTGCGCGGTTCGAGGAACTCGGTGAGCAGGTCGCCGGCGAGGCGGGCGTCGCCCTGGGCGTCGGCGACCAGGCCGCGCCAGATCGTCCCGAGGTCGGTGCCCAGGGCCTCGACGACCCCCTGGGCTGCGACGACCATGTCGGCGACGACGTCGCCGGTGTCCGGAACCCCGGAGAACGGTCCGGTGCGGTCGTTGAGGGCCTCGAGGACGACGGCCGCCTTGCTGGGCCACCAGCGGTAGATGGTCTGCTTGCCGACCCCCGCCGCCGCGGCGATGGCCTCGACGGTGACCTTGGCGTAGCCGTCGCGGGCGGCCAGTTCGAGAGCGGCGTCGAGGATGGCGCGGTGGGAGCGGGGGTTACGCAGATCCGGATTCGGTGCGGGGGCCATGGCCACGGATTCTTTCACGAGACGGTCCGCCCCGTCTTGACGCGGTCGACCCCGTTCGACCAGCATGTGCGAAGCGAAACGAGACGTATCGACTCGTCGTTCTGATCAAGTGAATTGGTGCAGCTGGGGGGCTCACATCGTGCTGGAGACTGTCGGCCTGACCGCCGTGGCGGGCGCCGTGTACGAGGCCATGCTCGACCAGCCCGGCATGGGCGTCGACCAACTGGCCGCGGCCTGCGACCTGAGTCCCGCCCAGGTCCACGACAGCCTCGACGAACTCGCCGCACTCATGCTGGTCCGCGGGTCCACCGAGCACCCCGGGCGGATGCGCGCCGTCAGCCCCGAGATCGGACTCGCGGACATGCTCGCCCGCCAGGAGGCCGAACTCGCCGCCCGCCAGGCCCAGTTGGCCGCCTCCCGCGCCGCGGTCACCCGGATGGTCGCCGACCGCGCCGAACACCGCACCGCCCACGGACAGCGCCTGCTCGGCATGGACGCCATCCAGACGCGGCTCGAACAGATGGGCCGCGACGCCCGAACCGAGGTCCTGGGCGTCCACCCCGGCTCCGCCATGCGGCCCGAGGACCTCGCCGCCGGACGGCCCGCCAACGCCGATGCCATAGCCCGTGGCGTCACCATCAAATCCCTCTACCAGGACGCCACCCGCAACGACCCCCACACCACCGCCTACGCCCACTGGCTCCTCAGCCTCGGCAGCGAGGTCCGCACCGCCCCCGTGCTCCCCCAGCGCCTGATCATCGTGGACCGCACCCAGGCCCTCGTCCCCGTCGACCCCACCGACACCCGCAAGGGCGCCCTCCACGTCACCGAGCCCGGCATCCTCACCGCCCTGCTCGACCTGTTCGACCAGGCCTGGCACACCGCCGTCCCCCTCGGCGCGACCCGCCCCACCGACCCCACCAGCGGCCTGACCGGCACCGAACGCGAACTCCTGCGCCTCCTCGCCGCCGGCCTCACCGACGACGCCGCCGGCCAGCGCCTCGGCATCTCCTCACGCACCGTCAGCCGCCACATGTCCTCCCTCATGGAACGCCTCAACGCCACCAGCCGCTTCGAAGCCGGCATCAAAGCCGCCCAACACGGCTGGCTCTGACCACACCCACCAGCCACCCGGGCCCCCACCGGGTGCACCCGGGCACGGACCGGCGACCTCCGACGGACCGGCCCGGCGGACCCGGCCCCGCCCCGCACTGCTCGCGGGGCGGGGCCGTGCTCGCTGCGCCGACCGGCCTTGCCGCACCCCGTCGACGGACAGACCGACCTGACGGGCTTCTCAGCGGCCGTTCAGGACACGATCGAGCGCCGACCGGCCTGCTGGCCGCCACTCCGGCTTGCCGCCGGGCAGGCCGCGGTCCCCGTTCTGGCCCATCAGCATCAGGAAGAGGCTCTTCATGGCGGCCAGCCCGCGCGCCCGTCGCACCGCCGCCGCGTCCGCTCGCGCGTAGCCGTCGAAGAACCGCGCGGCGCCGCCGGCGGGGAGCAGCAGCCAGGCGGCCGCGAGGTCCCACGCCGGGTCGCCGGCGAAGAGCGCGCCGAAGTCGACGACGCCCGCCAGGGTGCCGTCCGCGACGACGACGTTCGCGGGATGGAGGTCGCCGTGCACCCACACCGGCGGGCCCTCCCACGCAGGGGCCGCCACCGCGTCGTCCCACACGGCCCGAACGTCGTCCTCGGAGACGGGACCGAGGTCCACGGCCCGCAGGAAGTGCTCGAAGCCGTCCGTGCAGTCCTCGGGGGGAGCGCCGAAGTCCGAGGCCGTGGGCGCGTCGGCGGGGGCCTCCACGTGCAGGGCCGTGAGGAAGGCCGCCAGACCGTCGGCCGCGTGGTCGCCGCGGGTGATGGAGCCGTGGTCCAGCGGCGTGCCCTCGACCCACGTCATGACGGTCCAGATCTTCGGGAACCGCTCGGACGGTGCACCGTCGCGCACCGGTGTCGGGATCGGAAGCGGCAGGCGCGAGGCCAGCACCGGCAGCCAGCGACGCTCCTTGAGCTGGAGCTCGGGCGAGTCGTCCATCCGCTGCATCCGGACGGTCAACTCGTCCCCGAGCCGCCACATCTGGTTGCCCCAGCCACCCGCCACCTCACGGATCGGCAACTCGGCCAGGTCCGGATGCTGTTCCCGCAGCAGGGCGCGGACCAGATCCTCGCTGATCTCGATCTCGGATTCGACCACGAGCAGTCACAGTAGTTGAGCCGGGCAGAACGGGCCCGCCCCCCGGGGGATCCGGTTTCGCCGACTCGGGCCTACTACCGCCCGACTACGCGATGTCGTCGAGCGATTGACACAAGCCGGGAACCGGCGGCCGGGCGACCCGGAAATCCCGATCATGACGGACTCCGGCTACGACATCGTCTACCTCTCCAACGCTCTCGCGGACCCGCCGGTCGTGCCGGTCGGACGCCTGCGCCCGGACCGCGTCAACACACCTTCCGCCTGATGGAGCAGACGCTCGGCCGGACCGCCCCGAAGATCCGCCACGCCGACAGTGCCGACCTGTGGACCTGGCTCATCATCGCCGTCCGCACCCCACTCCGGCTTGCCCGGCCACTGGCCGAGGACCTCCACCACCCTTGGGAACGACCCGCCGAGCCCCGCCGCCTCACCCCGCCCGAGCTCAGGGGACGTTCCTACCGTTCCCGGTATGACCGATCACCTGCGCACCACCACCCCGACCACGCCCGGCCCGGCACCCTCGTGCTGCTGCCCGCCGGCCCGGCCTGCAGCAGAGCCACCCACCGGGGGTGGCGGCATGAGTCCGACCTCCGGCATCAGCCCCCTCCCCGCACACCGCTGCGCCGCTTCCCGGACCGGGAGATGTCCGCCGGCCCCGAGCCGCTGCGGGAGAACTCCCGCGCCCGCTACGCCACCGAGCCCGTGCTGATGCCGCCCACCGGCGCGCTCCGACCCTCGCCTGGCCGGGCCGACCGGTTCCGCCGGAACGGCTGATTCCCCGCCACGCCTGCCGGAGCACCGCCGGGACGCCTCTCACATCCTCCATCGGCACAACGCTCCGAAACTTTATCTCCGGTTTAACCGGCTTCCATTCACGGCCTGGATCGACTACGCACTGAACCTGCGTGAGAAATACGTACACCCATTTGGATTCCCGCGCCGGTAGCCCGCCCCGCGGCGCAGTACTCTCATGATTTGGCGGCCGTTACCTGCGGATTCGGCCCGACGTCGCGCATGGCCGCGGCCCTCGCACAGCGCTTTCGAGACTGCGGATGAGAATTTCCTTTGACCTCGCCCGTCTCGCATCCACTCGCCACTGGAGCACCCCATGGCGAATGGGAACGTAATCAATCCGAGATCGTCACACACCCTCATTCCCGTGCGGGGGAGTGCCCTACCCGCGTCGTACTCAGCAGTACACGGAACCGAGGAAGAGACCTTATGGACACACGCGAGAACCCGGCGGGCGTGAACACGCTGAGCCGACCCTCGCCGGGCACCGGCACCGGCACCGGCGCCGGTTGGCCGGTGGCCGCGGCGCCGGAGGCCCGCAGCCTGTTCGACATCATCTCCGCCACCGCCGACGCCCATCCGGACGCGCCGGCGCTGGACGCCGGTGGCACGGTGCTCGGCTACCGCGCGCTGCTGCGCGCCGTCGACGAGTTCGCCGAGCGGCTGACCGGTTACGGCATCGGCACCGGCGACCGGGTCGGCATCCGGGTGCCCTCCGGCACCGCCGACCTCTACGTCGCCATCCTGGCCGCGCTGCGCGTCGGGGCCGCGTACGTACCGGTGGACGCCGACGACCCGGACGAGCGGGCCGCACTGATCTGGCAGGATGCGCAGGTGAGTGCCGTGGTCGGGGCGAACGGGCAGCTCGCCCCCGGCACGCGGCCGGTCTCCGGCGCCGTCCCGGGTCCCCTCCCGGCCCCGCCGACCCCGGCCGACGACGCCTGGATCATCTTCACCTCCGGCACCACCGGCCGCCCCAAGGGCGTCGCCGTCACCCACCGCAACGCCGCCGCCTTCGTCGACGCCGAGGCCCGGCTCTTCCTGCGCGAGCGCCCGCTCGGCCCCGGCGACCGGGTACTGGCCGGTCTGTCCGTCGCCTTCGACGCCTCCTGCGAGGAGATGTGGCTGGCCTGGCGGCACGGCGCCTGCCTCGTCCCCGCTCCCCGATCCCTGGTGAAGGCCGGCACCGACCTCGGCCCCTGGTTGGTGGAACGCGGGATCACCGTCATCTCCACCGTCCCCACCCTCCTCGCGCTCTGGCCCGAGGAGTGCCTGGACGCCGTCCGGCTGGTGATCGTCGGCGGCGAGGCCTGCCCGGCCGACCTGGTCGAGCGCCTGGCCGCCCCGCACCGGGAGTTCTGGAACACGTACGGGCCCACCGAGACGACCGTGGTGGCCACCGCCGCCCGGCTGCTTCCCGGGCAGCCGGTGCGGATCGGCGCCCCGCTGGACGGCTGGGAGATCGCCGTCGTCGACGCCGCGGGCCGACCGGTCGGCTGGCACGAGACCGGCGAGCTACTGATCGGCGGCGTCGGCACCGCGCGCTACTTAGAGGCGGCCAAGGACGCCGAGAAGTTCACCGCCAATCCGCACCTGCACTCCGAACGCGTTTACCGCAGCGGCGACCTGGTGCGCAACGAACCCGAGGGCCTGATCTTCGCCGGCCGCGCCGACGAGCAGGTCAAGCTGGCCGGCCGGCGGATCGAGCTCGGCGAGGTCGACGCCGCGCTCCAGGCGCTGCCGGACGTCCGGGCCGCCGCCGCGGCCGTGCGGACCACCCCGGCCGGCAGCCAGCTGCTGGTCGGCTACCTCGTGCCGCAGGCCGACACCGAGCTCGACCTCGTCGCCGCCCGCGCCACCCTGCTGGAACGGCTGCCGCAGTCGCTGGTACCCGTCCTGGCCGTACTGGACGAGCTGCCCACCCGCACCTCCGGCAAGGTCGACCGGGCCGCCCTGCCCTGGCCGCTCACCACCGGCCCGCAGCCGGGCACCGGCTTGCGCCCCGCCAGCACCGCCGGCTGGCTCGCCGAGCAGTGGGAAGCCCTGCTCGGCCTGCCGGTCGGCGCCGACGGGGACTTCTTCGCCCTAGGCGGCACCAGCCTGACCGCGGCGAAACTGGTCTCCGCGCTGCGCGCCCGCCACCCCGGCGTCTCCGTCGCGGACCTCTACGCCCACCCCACCCTGCTCGATCTCGCCGCCCGGCTCGACGAGTTCGACACCGGGCCGCGCGAGCACCGCCAGGTGCGCCGCACCCCGCTGCGCGCAGGCGTCTGGCAGACGCTCGTGCTGGCCGCGCTGTTCACCGTCGTCGGGCTGCGCTGGGTGCTCACCCTCGCCGCGCTCGACAACCTGACCGGCAACACCCTGCGGCAGGCCCCGCACACCCCCTGGTGGCTGATCATCACCGGCCTGCTGCTGCTCTCCAGCGCCCCCGGTCGCCTACTGCTCGGCAGCGCCGCCGCCCGGCTGCTCACCGCCGGCCTCAGGCCAGGCAGCTACCCGCGCGGCGGCGCCGTGCACCTGCGCCTGTGGGCGGCCGAGCGCATGGCCACCGCCTTCGGCGTGGTCGGCCTGACCGGCACCCCCTGGGCCCGGCACTACGCACGGGCCCTCGGCTGCAAGGTCGGCAAGGGCGTCGACCTGCACACCCTCCCGCCGGTGACGGGCCTCGCCCGGCTCGGCGCGGACTGCAGCGTCGAGCCCGAAGTCGACCTCGCCGGCTGGTGGTTGGACGGTGACGTGCTGCGCCTCGGCGCGATAGAGATCGGCGAGGGCGCCCGCGTCGGCACCCGGTCCACCCTCATGCCCGGCGCGCGCGTCGGCGCCGCCGCCGACGTCGCCCCCGGCAGCTGCGTCCTCGGCACCGTGCCCGCCGGCGCGCACTGGCACGGCTCCCCGGCCCGCCCCAGCACCGAACCGCGCCCCGACTGGCCCGCGCCGCACCGCCACCACTACCGCCGCTGGGACCTCGCCTACGGTGCGGGGCTGCTGGTACTCGGCCTGCTGCCCGTACTCTCCTCCCTCCCCGCGCTCGCCGTCCTCTACCCGCTGATCGACACCGACCCCACCCTCGGCACCGCACTGATCCAACTCCTACCCTCCACCGTGCTGTTGATCGCCATCACGCTCACCTGCTACGCCACGCTGCTGGCCCTGCTGATCCGCGTCCTCAGCCGTCCGATCCGCCCGGGCTTCCACCCGGCACAGGGCAGGGTGGCCTGGTGCGTGTGGGCCGTCAGCCGACTGTCCGACACCGCGCGCCGCTCGCTCTTCCCGTTCTACGCAAGCCTGTTGACGCCCGTCTGGCTGCGACTGCTCGGCGCCAGGGTGGGCCGCCGCGTCGAGGTCTCCACCGTGCTGGCGCTGCCCGGGCTGATGCGGGTGGACGACGGAGCGTTCCTCGCGGACGACACGCTGATCGCGCCGTTCGAGGTGCGCGGCGGCTGGCTGCGGATCGCACCCTCGCGGGTCGGGCGGCGCTCGTTCGTCGGGAACTCCGGCATCGTCGGCCCCGGCCGCACCCTCCCCGACGACGCGCTGGTCGGCGTCCTCTCCGACGCCCCCGCGCACAGCGAGCCCGGCTCCTCCTGGCTGGGCCGCCCCGGCATCGCCCTGCCCCGGGTGGCGGACACCGTCGAGGAGAGCCGCACCTACGACCCGCCGCGGCGGCTGGTGTTCGCCCGGGCCGCCGTCGAACTCTGCCGCTTCATCCCGCTGGTCATCACCGCCGTGCTCGCCGACCTCGTCTTCGGCGCACTCCAGACCCTGCGCGACCAGGACGGCCTCGCCCTCACGCTGGCCGGCGCCGGGCTGGTGACGGCCGGTGCCTCGCTCGTCGCCTGCCTGCTCACCACCCTCGCGAAGTGGCTGCTGGTCGGCCGCTTCAAGGCCGCCGAACACCCGCTCTGGTCCAGCTTCGTGTGGCGCAACGAGCTCTACGACACCTTCGTCGAGGAGCTCGCCGTGCCCTGGGGCGGCCAGATCCTGCTCGGCACCCCGTACCTCAACCTCTGGCTGCGCAGCCTCGGCGCCAACATCGGCCGCGGCGTGTGGTGCGAGACGTACTGGCTTCCCGAGAGCGACCTGGTCACCGTGGAGGCGGGTGCGAACGTCAACCGCGGCACGGTGCTGCAGACCCACCTGTTCCACGACCGGGTCATGCGTCTGGACGCCGTCCGGCTCCAGGCCGGCGCCACCGCCGGTCCGCACTCGATCGTCCTGCCGGGTACCACCGTCGGACCGGGCACCACGATCGGTCCGGCCTCACTCGTCATGCGCGGCGAGGAGGTCCCCGGCGGCACCCGCTGGCTGGGCAACCCGATCGCCGTCTGGCCCACCGAGCACGCCGAACCCGCGGATCCCCGCCCTCGCCGCCTGCCCGGGCCTGATCACGGTCGCGGTCGCGATCGCCGGCCGCTCCGCCTTCACTCCGGTGCGCGCCATCAGCCCGGGCATCGCCGCCATCGGCAACGCGATCACCGCCGCCCTGCCCAAGTCCGCCACCGGGACGTTCTCTGACCACGGCGCGGCGGCCTTCTTCACCACGTGGCAGACCTACGGCTTCGCCCTCACCGGCATCGCCGCCGTCCTGCTGCCGGAGAACGCCCTCTGAGGTGTCCCCCCGGTGCGCCGAACTCTTACGGCAGCCACCTCGTGTGTGCCAGCTGCTCATCCGAAGTAGGTCGGCCCGGGTGGACCTGGGCGGAACGGGTGAAGCCATGAGCACGCGTCTCAGTCCCACACGGCCGGGGTGCAACCCGTCGACCCGGGATCGTCGACTCGGTCGGGTGACCCTTCCGGCCGGCCGGCCGCGGAAGCGGGGCCTCCCCCACAGCTCGTGGAGGTGGCGGATCCGACCGGCCGACAGCCGGGCCGTGTTCGGCAGGCCGGGGACGGGGACGGAATCTCTTCACACCCCCGGCCACTGCCGCCTGGTGGCGTCCGCCCTGTGGAGCGGGCAGTGGCGACGACCGCCCGGACCGGGTCAGTGGTAGGCGGCGTCCGTGTTCTTGGTCGGGCGCTCCTCCGGCGGCAGCGGCTTCAGCCCGGCCTTCGTCACCGCGACCGCGCGGGCCGCGTGGAACGCCTCGACCGGATCGCCCTGATCCGCCCAGACCTCGGCGCCGCACCAGCGGCCGATCAGCCGGAACTGCTCCACCGCCGCCTCGTACATCGCGGCCTCGCCGAGGTGGTACGCCAGCAGCTGCCGCAGGCCGGGCAGCTTGTCGTTGTCGGCCGGCACCTCGGCCAGCGCGTCCGCCACCGCCCACAGCCGCTGCCGCGCCTCGGGGCCGATCGGGAGGGTGGAGCGGCGCTCCCGGAGCTCCGACAGGGCGTGCAGGTAGATGCCCGCGAGGGGGCTGCCGACCGGCGCGCCGTCCATGGCGCGCTCGGCGAACTCCATCATCTGCTTGTTGGAGCCGAACCACTTGGCGCACCAGTACTGCATGCCCTGCCAGTGGCCCTCGTAGTGGTGCGGGGCGCGGGCGACGAGCCCGGCCCACAGCGGCCGGAAGCGGTCCGGCTGGTACTGCGCGCCGCGTGCCGCCGTCACCATGACCACCCACGGACCGGGGTTCTCCGGCGCCAGTCGGGTCGCCCGCTGCGCCGCCTCGATCGCCGCGGGGAGCAGCGCCCGGAACTCCGCCATCCGCTCCGCAGGTACCTCGCGGGCGTACCCCGAGCCGCGCACCGCCCAGGCGCGGTGCACCATCAGGTCCGCCTCCAGGGTGGCCGCGTCGCAGTCGCCCGGGTCCGCGTCGCGCCACTTCGTCAGCCACGCGTCGTCCTCGCGGGCGATCGCCCGCAGCAGCTCGAAGCGGTTCCAGTGCTCGTCCCAGTCGGTGCCGGCCGCCTTGATGTACGCGGCGGCCGCCCGCCAGTCGCCGCCCCAGACGGTGTTCGCCAGCTCCTGCGACTCCTCGCGCGCCCGCTCGCCCTGCGGCGGGCCGGACCGGCGCGCATCCAGCGCCTCACGCGGCACCAGACCGTACGCGGCGGCGTCGAAGGACACCGGCGCCCGCCGGGCGGGGGCCGACGCTGCCGGGGAGGACCTGCCGCCGGAGCCGCTCCGCATGCTGCGGACCACGGCGAAGATCAGGAAGATGACGAGTGGGGCGATGATGTGTGTCACGCGCGGAGATGGTCCCGACTCGAACAGCCGGCGGCAACTGCGTTTCCCGTCCGCCTCCGTGACAGCCCCGCACCGTCGCGACGGACGGCGTTCCCGCGGCGGGGCTGAGCCCGGCGGACGGCCTGTCGGTGGGCATGGCTACTGTTCCTCCCCTGATCAACCGTTCGAGGAGAGGGCGGAGCTGTGCGGCGCTGGGAGTTCGTCGAGGGTGGCTCGGACAAGTTCTGGGAGGCCGCGGTCGACGGTGTCGTGGTGACCGTGCGCTACGGCCGGTCCGGCACCGACGGGCGGGAGCAGAGCAAGGAGTTCCCGACCGCGGAGGCGGCGCAGGCGCACTTCGCCAAGACGGTCGCCGAGAAGGAGCGCAAGGGCTACCGCGAGGCCACCGCCGGTGCGGCGCCCACCGCCGCGCAGCCGGTCGTGGCAACCCGAGCGGCCGCCGCCCCGGACGCCCCCGCGACCACGACCACGACCACGGACCTCCCGGCCGCCCCGCTCGACGAGGACGCCTTCGTCCTGCCGGACGCCTGGCGGCGGATCCTGGTCCCCCGCCGCGGCGGCGTGGCCCGTGCGACGACCGCGCCGACGCGGAACGCACCGGCGAAGCTCAGCGCCCTGATCGCGGAGCGGGCGGAGTGGGTGGAGCAGGCGCTCGCCTCCTCGCACAGCGACGCCGACCTGGTCGCGGCCGCCCGCACGCACCTGGGCGGTGTCACCGACGCGCGCGGTGCCGCGGTGGTGGCGGCGCTGGTCGCCGACTCCCCGGAGGGCTACCGCCGGGCGGTGGACGGCTGGGTGGTGGAGCACGGCCTGCCGTTCGCGGCCCGGGCGGTGGTCGAGCTGCTGGAGGTCTCGGTGACCTCGGACTCGTCCAACTCGCGCCGGTTCAATCCGCGGGTCAATGCGGCCAAGCACCGGCACCGGGCGTCGGTGGCGCACCGCCCGGCCCTGGACCGCGTCCGCGCCCTGCTGGCGGTCTGCGACGAGGAGACCCACGCCGCCGTGGTCGAGGCCCTGGCCGGCTGCCGTCGGAACCTGCCGCGCCTGGTGGCGGCGGTGTACCTGGTGCCGTCCGAGACCGCCTGGGCCGAGGAGTGCGTCCGCGCATCCGGGGGGCTCGACACGACCGCGTGGTCGATGCTGCTCTGCTCGCTCTCCTCGGCCGAGCCGCTCGAGGAGCTGGACCGCCTGCCGGGCCTCGGCTGGGACGGCTGGTCGGCGGAGGTCATCGCCACCGTCGCGGAAGGGCTCGGCAGTGGCGCCGCGCCGCTGCTGCTGCACGCCCTGGCCCACGACTACCTCTACAGCGACCGGCGTAAGCAGTTGCTGGCCGCGCTCGCCGAGCTGCCGTCCGACGACGCCTTCCGCGGCCTGCTGACCCATCAGGGCGACGACAAGGCGGCCCGCGGGGCCCTGGTGGCGTCGGTCCGCCGCTACCCGCGGCGGGCCGTCCGGCTGCTCTCCGAGGCCGCGGCGACGTCCGCCGATCCGGCCGCCCGGCAGCTCGCCGGCCAGCTCCTCGCCGCGCACGTCGCCGCCCACCGTGCGATCGCGCTGGAGCTGCTGCCGGAGCTGACGCCGGAGCAGGCCGCCGTCGTGCAGCCGCTCACCGAGGTGGCCGACCGGGTGCCGGACGTCCCGGTCGCCTCGCTGCCCGAGCTGTTCACCAGCCCGCCGTGGACCCGGCCGCGCTCCACCGCCAAGCCGCGCGTACTGACCGGCCTCACCGCGCCGGACGGACCGCATGCACCGGACCCGGCGGGCGGGCCGCAGCTGCGCTGGCTGCCGGGCGAGCAGGACGCCTGGGCGATCTCCGAGTCCTGGTACGCGCGCTGGTCGGACGGCGACTGGCAGCGGATCGCCGACACGATGCGGGCCGTGGCCGAGCGGCCCGGCGACCCCCGGCACCACTCCAACCGGCACGAGGAGCTGGGGCTGTTCGCGTACGGCGACGAGGAGCTGGGCCGTCCGCTGATCGCGGGGTGGCGCGGCGGCGAGCACATCTGGGACGCCGTCGGCGCGCTGCGCCGGGTCGCCGCCCGCTTCGGGACGGACGCGCTGGAGCCGATGCTGGCCGCCGCGCAGCACAACCCGGCCGCCCACGCGTCGCTGCTGCTGCCGTACCTGGACGGCCGGGTGGCCGCGACCATGGCGGACTGGCTGGTGCGCCTCAAGTCGGCCGGGGACACCGCCCGTGCCTGGTTCGGCCGGCACGGGCTGGACGCCGCCCGGCTGCTGGTGCCCGCCGCGGTCGGCAAGGTCGGCGTGGCCCGGCGCAGCGCCGAGCACGCCCTGCGGCTGATCACTGCCGCGCACGGCGCCCCGGCGGTGTGCGCGGTCGCCGGTGAGTACGGTCCGGACGCGGCGGAGGTGGTGGGCGTGCTGCTGTCCGCCGACCCCCTGGTGAACGCGCTGCCGGCGAAGCTGCCCCAGCCCGGCGACTGGGCGGAGCCGATGATGCTGCCGCAGCTGCTGGTGCGCGGCGGCGGGGGCGCGCTGCCGCCCGAGGCGGTGCGGCACGTGCTCACCGTGCTGGCGCTGTCCAAGCCGGGGGCGTTCTACCCGGGCCTGGAGCAGGTGGCGGAGGTGTGCGAGCCGGAGTCGTTGACGGCCTTCGCCTGGGCGGTGTTCGAGCAGTGGAGGCTGGCCGGCATGCCGTCGCAGGACGGGTGGGCGCTGCACGTGCTCGGCCGGCTCGGCGACGACGGGACGGTCCGCCGGCTGACGCCGGTGCTCCGGGCGTGGCCTGGCGAGGGGGCGCACCACCGGGCGGTGGACGGTCTGGAGGTGCTGGCCGCGATCGGCAGCGACGTCGCCCTGCTGCACCTGCACGGCATCGCGCAGCGGGTGAAGTTCAAGGCGCTCAAGGCCCGGGCGCAGGAGAAGATCGCCGAGGTGGCGGCCGGGCTCGGCCTGTCCGGGGAGCAGCTCTCCGACCGCCTGGTGCCGGACTTCGGGCTGGACGCCGACGGCACCACCGTCGTCGACTACGGCACCCGCACGTTCACCGTCGGCTTCGACGAGCAGCTGAAGCCGTACGTGCTGGACGCGGACGGCGCCCGCCGCAAGGACCTGCCGGTGCCGGGGGCGCGGGACGACGCCGAGTTGGCGCCGGCCGAGCGCAAGCGGTTCGCCGCGCTGAAGAAGGACGTCCGCACGGTGGCGGTGGACCAGATCCGCCGGCTGGAGGACGCGATGGTCACCCGGCGGTCGTGGACGGCGGAGGAGTTCGACCAGCTGTTCGTCGGGCATCCGCTGCTGTGGCACCTGGTGCGCCGGCTGGTGTGGCTGGCCGAGGCGGACGGCGTCACGACGGCGTTCCGGGTCGCCGAGGACCGCACGCTGGCGGACGTCCGGGACGAGGTGTTCGCGCTGCCGTCGGGGGCGACCGTCCGGCTGGCCCATCCGCTGCTGCTCGGCGACGACCTCGGCGCCTGGTCGGAACTGTTCGCCGACTACGAGATCCTGCAGCCGTTCCGTCAGCTCGGCCGGCCGGTGTACGCGCTGAGCGACGAGGAGCGCGCCGGTCACCGGCTGACTCGCTTCGAGAACGGTCCGGTGCTGCCGACCGCCCGGCTGGTCGGCATGGAGCGGCGCGGCTGGCAGCGCGGCGCGCCCCAGGACGCGGGTGTGGAGCGCTGGCTGTCCCGCCGGGTGGGCCCCGACCGCTACGTGGTGCTCGCCCCGGAGCACGGCATCGCGGTCGGCATGCACGACGTGTATCCGGAGCAGCGGGTCGAGACCGTGTGGCTCGACATCCGCCCGGGCGACTACTGGTCCCGCGACCGGACGTTCCCGACCTTCGCCGAGCTCGACGCGGTGACCGCCTCCGAGGTGATCGCCGACCTGACCGAGCTGACCTCGCCGTGAACCCGCCCGCCGATACCAAGAGCTGCACCCCCACCGACAGCTGCACCGACAGCCGCACGGACCACCCCGGGAAGGCCGCCATGACCACCACCGCCGAGGAGCAGCTCCAGCGGCCGCCCGCCGAGGTCCGGTACGCCGAGGAGCTGGCGGCGCTGCGCGCCGAGGACCGCGACCACCGCCCGCCGGGCTGGGAGCTGAGCCTGCGCGCGGCCCTGCGGTTCGTCGTCGGCGACGCGGCGGCGGGCATCGCCCGCAAGTTCGTCGGCGATCCGGCGCTGGTCGAGCGTGCCCTGGTGACGCTGGCCACCAACCGCGGCCTGCTGCTGGTCGGCGAGCCGGGCACCGCCAAGTCGCTGCTGTCGGAGCTGATCGCGGCGGCGGTCAGCGGCACCTCCCGGCTGACCGTGCAGGGCGGCGCGGCGACCACCGAGGACCAGATCAAGTACTCGTGGAACTACGCCCTGCTGGTCTCCGAAGGGCCGTCCACCCGCTCGCTGGTGCCCGCGCCGATGCTGCGCGGCATGGCCGAGGGCCGGATCGTCCGGTTCGAGGAGATCACCCGCTGCCCGCTGGAGGTGCAGGACTCGCTGCTGTCCCTGCTGTCCGAGCGGGTGGTCGCCGTCCCGGAGCTGGACGGGCCGGAGGGCATGGTCTTCGCCAAGCAGGGCTTCAACGTGATCGCCACCGCCAACACCCGCGACCGCGGCGTGAACGAGATGAGTTCGGCGCTCAAGCGCCGGTTCAACTTCGAGACGGTCTTCCCGATCCCCGATCTGGACACCGAACTCGCCCTGGTCGAGGCCGAGTCCGGGCACCTGCTGCGCCGCTCGGGGGTGGCCGCGGCACCCGACCGGGACCTGCTGGAGGTCCTGGTCACCGCCTTCCGGGAGCTGCGCGCCGCCGAGGGCGGCGACCGCCCGTCCGCGGTGATGAGCACCGCCGAGGCGGTGTCGGTCGCCCACGCGGTCGGGCTGCGCGGCTGGTACCTGCGCGGCGAACCCGGCAACGCGGCCGACCTGGTCTCCAGCCTGGCCGGCACCGCCGCCAAGGACAGCCCGGAGGACCTGGCCCGGCTGCGCCGCTACCTGGAGCAGCGGGTGCCGCGGCGGCGCGGCCCGCACTGGCAGGCCGTGCACGACGCCCGCCACCTGCTGGCCGGCTGATGCCCGCGGTCTTCCTCGGCGTCCGCCACCACTCGCCCGCCTGCGCACGCCTGGTGGCTGACACCGTCCGCCGGCTGCGGCCCGCGTACGTGCTGGTCGAGGGCCCGGCCGACCTCAACGGCCGGCTGGACGAGCTGGCCCTCGGCCACGACCTGCCGATCGCCGTGTTCGGCCACTACCGCGACGCCGGACGCACCGCCACCACCTGGGCGCCGCTGTGCGACCACTCGCCCGAGTGGGTGGCGTTGCAGGAGGGCCGGGCGGCCGGCGCGGAGGTGCTGTTCGTCGACCTGCCGTCCTGGCACCCGGCGTTCGCACTGCGTGCCAACCGGTACGCCGACGCGGAGGCCCGGTACGCCGAGGCCACCGCCCGGCTGTGCGAGCGCTTCGGCACCGGGTCGGTGGACGCGCTGTGGGACGGCCTGTTCGAGGTGGCCCCGCCGGAGGGGCTGGCCGAGCGCCTGGACGCCTACTTCGACCTGGTCCGCGGCGACGCCGAGGCGGACGAGGGCGACCGGGCCCGCGAGGCGTACATGGCCGACTGGGTCCGCGCCGTCCTCGCCGAGGCGGGGACGGCGACCGTGCTGGTCGTCACCGGCGGCTTCCACACACCCGCCCTGCGCACCCTCGCCGCACGGCCCGCCGAGGCGCCCGGCCGGCCCGCGCTGCCCGCGCCGCCGCCCGGCGCCGTCTGCGGCAGCTTCCTGGTGCCGTACTCGTTCCGGCAGCTCGACGCGTTCGCCGGGTACCAGTCCGGCATGCCCTCGCCGGCCTACTACCAGCGGCTGTGGGAGGACGGACCGGAGGCCGCCGCCGACCACCTGCGGCGGTCCGTCGTCACCCGGCTGCGCCGGCGCCGCCACCCGGTCTCCACGGCCGACCTGGTCGCCGCCGCCGCGCTCACCGGCGGCCTCGCCGCGCTGCGCGGCCACCCCGTGCCGTCCCGCACCGACGTGCTCGACGGACTGGTCGGTGCACTGGTCAAGGACGACCTGACCCAGCCGCTGCCCTGGTCGGAGCGCGCCCCGCTGGCGCCGGGCAGCCACCCCGTGGTGGTGGAGATGGTCGCGGCCGGCAGCGGCACCCGCACCGGACGGCTGCACCCCGACACGCCCGCCCCGCCGCTGGTCCACGACGCCGCCGCCCGGCTCGCCGCGATCGGCGCCACCGGCACCCGCCCGCTGACCTGCGACCTCACCACCGAGGACGGCCTGACGGCGAGCCGGACGCTGCACCGGCTGCGCGTCCTCGGCGTGCCCGGCCGCCACCGCACCGCCGGACCGGCCCACGGTGCCGACCCGGTCACCACCGAACGCTGGGAGGCCGGACCGGAGGCCGGCCGGGACGCCGCCCTGATCGAGGCCGGCGCGTACGGCGCCACCCTCGACGAGGCCGCCGCGACCGTCCTCGCCGAACGCGCCCGCACCACCGGATCCGCCGACGCCGGACTCGCCGCCCTGCTGTTCGACACCGTCCTGTGCGGCGCCACCGCCCTCACGGACCGCCTGCTGACCACGCTCACCGCCACCGTCGCCCGCCACCCGGACCCGGGCGCGCTCGGCGCCGTGCTCGCCACCGCACTCGGCCTGTGGCGGCACGACCGCGTGTACGGCACCGCCCGCAGCCCGCTGCTCGCGGCCGTCCTGGAGGGCGCCGTCAGCCGCATCCTGTGGCTGGTCGAGGGCGCCCACGGCCGCTCCGGCGCCGACCCGGCCCGGCTCACCGCCCTGGCCGCCGTCCGCGACGCGCTCCGCCACGCCCCCGAGCAGCTCACCGCCACCCCGGCCGACACCGCCGCGCTCGCGCTCCGCATCACCCGCGACCCCCACGCCCCCGCCGACCTCCGCGGCGCCGCCCACGGCCTCCACCTCACCCTCGCCACCACGGCCGCACCGACGGCCGCCGCACCGACGGCCGCCGCCCTGAACGCCGCAGGCGACCCGCGCACCCCGGCCGGCCCCCGGGCCGCCGGCGCCCCGAGCCCTCTCGACCTCCCCACCGCCGCCCTGAACGCCGCGGGCGACCCGCGCTCGCTCGGCGACTGGCTGGGCGGCCTGTTCGCCCTCGCCCGCGAGGAGGTCACCGCCGATTCCGGCGACGGCTCGCTGCTGGCCGTCCTGGACTCCGTCCTCGCCGAGCTCACCGACGCCGAGTTCCTGATCGCCCTGCCGGCCCTGCGCCAGGCGTTCGCCTGGTTCCCGCCGCGCGAGCGCGAGCGGATCGCCCGTCGGCTGATCGAGCGCCGCGGTCTGCGCGGCTCCGGGCGCGGTCTGCTCCGCACAACCGCCGACCCCCTGCACCTGGCCGCCGCCCGCGCCCTGGAGGAGAACGTGACCGCCCTGCTCGACCGCCACGGCCTGCGGAGCGCCCGGTGACCCCGCCCGACCCGACCGCCGAGTCGGCCCCGGACCCCGCCCTGGAGCGCTGGCGTCTGGTCCTCGGCTCCCCCGCCGAACCGTGGACCGGCCGCCCGAGCGCCGACGGCGCCGCCCGCGACGCCGCCCTGGAGTGGCTCTACGGCCGCGACCAGGATCTCGACCGCCGCGGTGTCCGCAGCGCCGGACTGGAGCCGTCCCGGGTGACCGCGGTCGACTGGCTGGACGACATCCACCGTCTCTTCCCCCGCGAGACGATCGAGCGCCTGGAGCGCGACGCGGTCGAGCAGTACGGCATCGACGAGATCGTCACCGACCCGACGGTGCTGGAGCGGGTCGAGCCGAGCCCCGCCCTGCTGCGCGCGGTGCTCCGCACCAAGCACCTGATGAACGATCAACTGATCGGCCAGGCACGCCGGATCGTGGCCGCGGTGGTGCGGCAGCTGATGGAACGGCTCACCCCGGAGCTGCGCCAGGCGTTCACCGGTGCCCGGTCGGCGCGCCCCAGCCGGCGCCCGCTGGCCCGCGACTTCGACTTCCGCCGGACCGTCCGGGCCAACCTCGGGCGTTACCGTCCCGCCGAGCGGCGGATCCTGATCGAGCGCCCGCACTTCCACTCCCGCACCCGCCGGCACCTGGAGCAGTGGCAGTTGATCCTGCTGGTCGACCAGTCGGGATCGATGGTGGGTTCGGTGATCCACTCCGCGGTGACCGCGGCCTGTCTGTGGAGCCTGCCGGGGCTGAAGACCCATCTGGTCGCCTTCGACACCCAGGTCGTGGACCTCACCTCCGACGTGACCGACCCGGTGGAGCTGCTGATGCGGGTCCAGCTCGGCGGTGGCACCGACATCGCCCGCGCGGTCGACTACGCGGCCGGCCTGGTGGAGAACCCGCGGCGCACGATCCTCGCGGTGATCAGCGACTTCTACGAGGGCGGCGACCGGTACCGGCTGCTGCGCACCGTCCGCTCCCTGACCGGGCAGGGCGCCACGGTGCTGGGCCTGGCCGCGCTGGACGAGGAGGCGGCCCCGGCGTACGACCGCGAGCTCGCCGGGCTGCTCGCCGACGCCGGGGCGCACGTCGGGGCGATGACACCGGGGATGCTGGCCGAGTTCGTCGCCGAGAGGCTCGGCCGGTGAGCGCCGGGACCCGCCCCGACCTGCTGGCCCTGGACGCGGAGACGCTGGCCGCCCTCGCCAACCGCGGCCTGGTCAAGCGCGCAGCCCGGGAGGTCGACGCCGGGGACGGACCGGTGCCCGCGCTCGACCCCGACGGCACGCTGCGCGGCACCTGCCCCGACGGCAGCACCGTCGCCCTGCCGCCCGGCACCGGGCTGGACGGCGGCAGCTGCAGCTGCGGCGCACCCGGCGTGTGCCGCCACCGGATCGCCCTGGTCCTCGCCCACCGACGCACCGCCGCCGGTGCCCCCGACAGCTCTCCCGGGCCCGGCGCCCCCGAGAGTCCCCAGGAGCCCGGAACCCCTGCCTGGTCCCCCGGCGCGCTCGACGACGAGGCGCTGACCGCCGCCGTCGGTGCCCGCGCCGTGGCCGCCGCCCGCCGCACCCTGGAGCGCGGCTACACCGCCCGGCTGCACCACGCCCGCCCGGACGCCCCGCAGCCGGTCGCCGAACTCGCCGCCTGCACGGTCCGCTTCCCCGTCCCCGGCGAGCTGGGCTTCGCGGTCACCGACGCCGCGCAGGACCGCCGCGGCGAGATGATCGCCCTCGCGGTCTGGGCCTTCCGCGCCGCCGACGGCCGACCGACCGTCGCCCTCGGCGGCCGCTCCGAGCCCGACCCGGACACCCCGCCGGTCCTGGACGCCGCGCAGCGCTCCGCCCTGGACACCGCGCTCGACCTCACCCGCGAGCTGCTGCTCGACGGCGCCGTGCACGCCGGGCCGGTCCTCGCCGCCGCCTTCCACCGGGTCCGTGACGAGCTCGCCGCCCGGTCCCTGCACTGGCCGGCCGGCGTACTCGCCGACCTGATCGGCCAGCTCGACGCGTACGCGGCCCGGGCCGCCGACCACCGGCCCGAGGAGACGGCCCTGCTCCTGGCCGAACTGCACGCCCGCCACCGCGCCACCGCACATCCCGGGGCGGCGCCGTCCGAGGTGCTGGGCGTCCGGGAGACCGCCGAGACGCCGCTGCGCCGGGTCCGCCTCACCGCACTGGGCTGCCGGGTGCGCGGCACCGCGACGGCCCGCTCCGCCGAGGTCTACCTCGCCCACCCGGCCGCCGGGACGGTCCTGGTGCTGCGCCGCAGCTGGGACCTGCCCGCGGACGGCACCCCGCCCACGGGGCACGCGCTGGGCGCCCGCCGGATCGCCGGCCACCGCCTGGCCGCCCTCGCCAGCGGGAACGTGGTCAGCGAGAGCGCGGTCCGCAGCGCCGCCCGCGAACTGGGCCTCGGCCGCGGGCGGATCGCCGCCACCACCGTCTCCCCGGTCGGCACCGCGTGGACCGACCTGCCCGCCCCGCTGCTGCTCACCGACCTGGACGCCCGGCTGCGCAGTCCGGAGGGCCGACCTCCGCGGCTGATCCGGGCAAGGATCGCCGCCGAGTCCGTGCACGTGGTGGAGCTCTCCGCCGTCGAGGACGTCCGCTACGACGCAGCCGAGCAGCGCCTGGAGGCCGCCGTCCGGGACGCCGTCGGCAACCCGGCCACCCTAGCCGCCACCTACGACCCGGCCTGTCCCGGCGCCCTCGACGCGCTCGCCGCGGCCCTCGCCTCCAGCACCGTCACCCACGTCAGCGCCACCGTCGGACGCGTCGCCGGCCGTACCGTGCTGGAGCCCGTGGCGCTGCTCGCGGGCACCGCCGTGGTCGTCCCCGACCTGGCACCCGGCGGCGGCTCCGGCACCCTCGCCCCCGCCGCAGCACCGGCGGCCGACCCGGTCGCCGCCGACCTCGCCGAGGCCCTCGCCGCGCTCGCCGACACCGCCCACCGCGGACTACGCCACCCGCACGGTCCCGCCCTCTCCCGCCTGGAACGCACCGCCGACCGGCTGGGCCTCGGCGGCCTGGCCACCACCGCCGAACTGCTGCGCGCCCTCGCCCACGCGCTGCGCAGCGGCGACCGGGAGGCCGCCGTCCGCGGCTGGGCGGACGCCGCCGTCCGGGTCGCCGTCGCGACCGAGGCGCACCGGGAGGCCGTCCGCCACGGATGAGTCGGGGCGGGTGAGTCGGGGTCGGCGCCCACCGTGCGGCGGATCAGCCCTGCCGTCGGCGGACCGTCAGAGACCGTCCGGTGCCACGGCGGCCTCGCGGACGGACCGGAGGCGCAGCAGGGCCACCTGGCCGTCGAAAACGCCGATGCAGTGCGCAGAGGCCGACCATGAAGCCTGCCGCTGGAGGACCGCGGTGATCTCGATCGTCGGTCACCGCGCCGCGCCGTCCCTGCGTGGACGGGTGTCCGCGGGCCGCCGGGCCGCGGCCGCGTGGCCTGTGCGGTGTGCGGGTGGCTCCGCGGGGCCGGGCGGGTGATGTTCCCGGGGTGTCGGCCGGGCTGCCGCCGCGGCCTGTGCGAACGCTGGGAGGGCGGTGCCCCGGGGTGCCGGCCGTCCGATCGTCGACCCTCTCGGGGAGCGCTCCGCAATGTCCGTCGCCCACCGGATCCTGCAGTTACTCCTCGCCCTCGTCTGCGCCACCGGGCTGTGGACCGCGACCACCGCCCCCGGCCACGCCGCACCCGCCGCAGGCAGCACCGCCGTCCAGGGCGTCGACTGGGACCGCATCGCGGCCTGCGAGAGCGGCGGCCGCTGGCAGGCCAACACCGGCAACGGCTACTACGGCGGCCTCCAGTTCGACCGCGCCACCTGGCGCGCCAACGGCGGCACCGCCTACGCGGCCCGCCCCGACCTCGCCACCCGCGAGCAACAGATCGCCGTCGCCGAACACCTCGCCGCCCGCCGCGGCCTCACCCCCTGGCCCACCTGCGGCCCCCGCACCGGCGGACGACCTACCGCGGCCCACCACGCGGTGCCCGCGCCCCGGCCCGCCACCCAACAGCCCGCCGCCCGGCAGCCCACCGCCGAACCGGACACCGCCACCGTCGTGGTCCAGGACGGCGACACCCTCGACGCCATCGCCCAGGCACAGCAGGTGGACGGCGGCTGGCCCGCCCTCTACCAGGCCAACCACGACACCATCGGCGACGACCCCGACCTCATCCTCCCCGGCCTGCCCCTCCGACTCCCCTGACGGTCCGATTCGGGCGCACGGCAGGCCGAGGACGTCCGCAAGAACGTCGGGTCGGCTCCGCAGCACCCCCATGTCCTCGGGCCGCGGGAAATTCTCCTCCCCGGGCAACCGGCCGAATTGTCATGGCGTCTTCACCATCAACAGCACGCAGCCGTACCGACATTGACGGTCCGTCGGCTGTTATGACGATCCGGGGGGATCCAA
This sequence comes from Kitasatospora sp. NPDC093679, assembly GCF_040683455.1. Taxonomy (NCBI): domain Bacteria; kingdom Bacillati; phylum Actinomycetota; class Actinomycetes; order Kitasatosporales; family Streptomycetaceae; genus Kitasatospora; species Kitasatospora sp. NPDC093679. The sequence goes on along the minus strand of NZ_JBFBDW010000001.1, from coordinate 349,278 downwards.
CCGGGCAGCCGACGGGCAGGGTCCACTGCTGGTCGGTGGGACCGTTGCAGTCCCAGATGCTCAGGACATCGACTGCCCCGGAAACCCCGGAACTCGCCGACGCACTCCCCACGGGGCGGCCCCGACCCCCGTCACCGGCCGGGCCCGCCGGCTGACCCGACCTGTGACCGACACGGCCCGGCCCGACGCCGTACGGCGGAGTCGTCCGTACGGCGAGCAACAGGGTGGCGAGCAACAGGGTGGCGAAAGGCCGTCAGCCGATCCGTTCGGCCAGGGCGAGCAGGATGCCCGAGGGGCCGCGGAGGTAGCAGAGGCGGTAGACGTCCTCGTACCGCGCCACCTCGCCGATGAGTTCGGCGCCGTGGAGGCGGAGGCGGGCGACGGTGTCGTCGATGTCGTCGACGGCGAACATCACCCGGTGCAGGCCCAGCGTGTTCGGCGGCGGGTTGTGCGATCCGTCGCGGATCGCCGCGGGGGCGTGGTACTGCACGAGCTCCAGCTTGCCGTGGCCGTCCGGGGTCCGCATCATCGCGATCTCGCTGCGGACCCCGTCGAGTCCGACGGCCTGGTCCGCGAAGAGGCCCTCGATCCGCGCCCTGCCCTCGACCTCCATGCCCAGTTCCGTGAAGAAGGCGACGGCGGCGTCCAGGTCGTCGACGACGATGCCGACGTTGTCCATCCGTTGGAGCGGCATGACGGTCTCCCTCTGCGTTGCGCGGTCCTCTGCGGAGTGCAGCCCTGCAACGACCGTCAGAGCCGGTACCGGGCCTCGCAGTGATGGCAGTGGAACACGGCCACCGGCTCACCGGAACGGGATTGCCGTACGACCCACCCGAACGAGAGCGCGGACAGCGCCCCGAGGACGAACGCGACCGCCGCCCCCGTCGCACGGCCCGTCAGCAGCAGCTCGACGGCAAGGACGACGAGCACCCCGGCCGCCAGGAGCCGCCCGAGACCACGGCTGCGGGCCACGGTCCGGTACCGCTCGCGCACCACCGTGAAGTCCGCCGTCTCCTCGCACCGCGAACACCCCGACCCCGGAGCCTCGCAGGCCTGCACCGTCTCGCCCCACACCTCGTCCGCCACCCGGCCAGCCTAGGGTTGCGTCCGGGCCGTGGGAACGGCGAACGGACGACCCGTTCAAGAACTGCCTTCCCCCACACGCACCGTGAGTGACGGGATGCCGGGGTTCGGCGACGGCCCGGCCGCAGCCACCTGCACCCGCCCCCCGCTCCGAAGCGCCCGGCTGCGCTGCTCGGCGAGTGTTACGTTAGCGAGCCTAAGTAAAAGACATGAGGAGAGCGTCCATGGCAGAGCGTCAGGCCCGCAGGCCCCGGAAGCCGCACACCGCGCACGTCGTCCGCACCGAGCGGATCACCCCCCACATGCAGCGCGTCGTGCTCGGCGGCGACGGCCTCGCCGCGTTCCCGGCCGGCGCCTTCACCGACCACTACGTGAAGGTGCTGTTCGGCGCCGAGGGCGTGACCTACCCCGAGCCGTTCGACCTGGAGCGGATCCGCGAGGAGTTCCCGCGCGAGCAGTGGCCGGTGACCCGGACGTACACCGTCCGCGCCTGGAACCCCGAACTGCGCGAGCTCACCCTCGACTTCGTCGTCCACGGCGACGAGGGCCTCGCCGGTCCCTGGGCGGTGCGCGCCCGACCGGGCGAGACCGTCCGGTTCATGGGCCCCGGCGGCGGCTACGCGCCCGACACCACCGCCGACTGGCATCTGCTGGCCGGCGACGAGAGCGCCCTGCCCGCCATCGCCGCGGCCCTGGAGGCCCTGCCGGCCGACGCCGAGGTCCGCGCGTTCGTCGAGGTGGCCGGCCCCGAGGAGGAGCAGAAGTTCGACTCCGCCGCGGAGGTCGTCTGGCTGCACCGAGGCGACCGCCCCGTCGGCGAACTGCTCGTCGAGGCCGTCCGCGCGCTGGAGTTCCCCGCGGGCCGGGTGCACGCCTTCGTCCACGGCGAGGCCGGCTTCGTCAAGGAACTCCGGGCACTCCTGCGCGTGGACCTCGGGATCCCCCGCGAGGACCTCTCCGTCTCCGGCTACTGGCGGCTCGGCCACAACGAGGACGGCTGGCAGGCCTCCAAGCGCGAGTGGAACGCCCGGGTCGAGGCGGAGCAGGAGGGCCCCGCCTCCTGAGCCCGGCTCCCCCGTCGCGGAACGGCGTCGGCTCCCGCCGCGCGCGATCAGCGCGGCGGGAGCCGACGGGGCGGCCACGGGTGCCGTCGGGCTGTCAGGTGCCGCGCAGGAACGCCGTCACGGTCGCCGCGTACTCCCGGGGGTGCGTCACATGGGGGATGTGGCCCGCGCCCCGGAAGGTGTTGCGCTGCGCCCGCGGCAGGGCCGCGGCCAGACGGTCCAGCACGGCGCCGAACCACGCCGGGCTCTCGGTGCCGCTGCTGAGCAGCACCGGCGCCGTGCAGGCAGCGAGTCCGTGGACGTCCAGGGCGGCCCAATCCGGGTCGTCCTGTTCGTCGAGCCAGGTCTGCGCGTGGGTGACGAAGGTGTCCCGGAGCGGTTCGGGCATCGCCTCCCAGGCGCCGGGGCCGAGCGCGATCCGCTCGACGAAGACCTTCGCGCCGGCGGCGTCCTCGCCCTCGCGCACCAGCCGTTTGGCCTCCTCGACGGCCGCCGTCACCGTCCGCATCTCCGCCACCGCGGCGGGGTCGTCGAGGACGAGTCCGGCCAGCGGGGGTTCGTGCAGGACGATCCGCCGGAACAGCTCGGGGCGGCGGGCGGCCAGACCCGCCGTGATCGATGCTCCGAAGGAGTTCGCCGCCACGTTGGCGGGTGCCGGGCCGAGTACCTCGATCAGTGCTGCCAGGTCGTCCTCGTCCTGCCGCCGGGTGCCGGGGCCGGGTACCCGCTCGCTGCGGCCGTGGCCGCGCCGGTCGTACGCCACCACGCGGAACGACGCCTTCAGGTCGGCGTCGACGGCGGGCCCCCACGAGCGGTGGTCGTTCCACGAGCCGTGCACCAGCACCAGCGGCTCGCCCTCGCCGGTCTCCTCGTACTGCAGCAGCACGTCACCGGCGCGGACCTCGGCCATGGCGACACCCTTTCGAGGCGGGCTCAGGGTCTCCTCGGTCTCGGCGCGACCCCGGTGCAAGCGTTCCACAGGCACGTCCTCCCCCGGCGGACGCGACACGGGCGTGGCGGGGGCGTCGGTGGGGGTCGTTAGGCTGCACGGGCCGTTTGAACGATCATCACGGGGGCGTGCCATGGGTTGGGAGATCACTGCGCAGGGGTACTCCGCGCGGCTGGAGAACGGGCGGGTGGTCCACCGCAACGAGCGCGGGCGGGTGCTGAAGAAGGTGCCGCCCCCGCTGGTCGGCCATCCGGGCCTGCTCCGGCTGACCGCCCTCGCGGACGGTGTCGCGGCACACCGCCGGACGTGCCGTCAGACGGCCGAGCGCCTGGTGCAGGAGGCCGTCGCCGTGCCGGCCGACGTGGTGGAGATGCTCGCCGCGGACTGCGCGTGGAAGGAGGCGGTGGCGCAGGCCGGGCTCGTTCCCGCTGCCGCCGGGAGCCCGGGGCAGGAGGGCGACGACCTGCTGCTGGCCCGCCGCTACCGCCATCCCGCACTGCCGGACGAGGAGCGGATCCTGCTCACCACCGCCGATGCGGTCCGGCACCGCGACGAGCTGATGGTCCACCTGGGCTGGGAGCCGGTCGACATCCGGCCGACCGGGCTGCCGGGCCCCACAGACGTGCCCTTCCCCGAGTCCGCGCTGGCCGAGCATCCCGCGCGGACGGACGAGGTGCTGCACCACGTGGAGCGCCTGGAGCAGGTCACCTCAGCCTGGCAGGTGTTCATCAAGCGTGACGTGGACGCCGTGCTGAAGGAGGTCGCCGGCACCGAGCCTGCCCTGCTGCGCTGCTTCCTGGACGGCGTCGCCGACCAGTGCCTGCGCCACGGCGGCGAACGGGCCGATGCGGCAGCCTGGTTCGGCCGGGCAAGGACCGCCGAGCGGACCGCCGGTGAGCACGTCGACCAGGAATGGCTGGACGCCCGCTACGCCGCCATGGACGCCGCCGGTGCCCTCACCGACACCGCCCTGCGCGAGCGCATCAAGCAGGTCACCGCGCGGGGCGCCGACCCGAAGGCGGCCCGCCGCGTCCTCGCCCTGCTCACCACACGGACCCTCCGTGAGGGCGTGCGCCCCCGGCTCGCCCTGGACGTCACACGCACCGCCCGCGCCGCCGGGCTAGACCCCGACCGTGAACTCGCCCGGCTCGCCGCCCTGAGACTGCCCGCCCGCGACCTGTGGGGCGACGCCGCCCGCGAATTCTGGAACGCCGTCCTCGCCTCACCCGCCTGGAACCTCGTCCTGGCCGAACTCCCCGACCTCGCCCACGACGTGGTCGCCGCCGGGCCGCAGACCGGGATGCTCGACTCGGACCTACCGGTCTCCTACCTGGAACAAACCGGTGCACTGGCCCTTCTGACAGAGCCAGCCGGCGAAGGCGGGGCCGCTCCCGGCACCGCAGCCGAGTGGCTGCGCCGCCTGGTCGTGCTGGCCGACTGTTCGTTCCGCCCGGGGCCCGCCCCCGGTCTGCACCGACTCGCCGCACTGCTGGCGCCGCGAATCGCCGCCGACGGCGTGCCGGTGGACCTGCCCTACTCCAGCCGGTGGGACCGCAATCGCCGGACCCCCGGGGCCGTACGGCTGGACATCCTCGACCTGCTGCTGGCCGCGGGTGCGCCCGTCGCCGACCCGCCGCCACGGCTCGCCGACCCGTACCTGCACCACATCGCCGCAGCGCCGCGCCCCGAACTGCGCGCCCTGACCGCCGACCCACGGTTCGCCCGCGAGATCCGGGCACTGCTGCGGGCCGAGTTCGAACTGACCAACGGCGGCGACTCGGACAACCTCTGGTACCAGCCGCACGACCCCAAGGGCTGGGCCAAGGTGCCCGCACTGGTCGACACCGCGCTGGGCCGGCGCACCCTCGCCGAGTGGTGCGACGAGGAACTCGCCGAGCTGCCCGTCCTCGACCTCGACGAGGTGGCACTGATGCTCGCCCGCTTCATGCACATCGGCGCCGCCACCGCACTCCTCGCCGACCCCGGCCGGGCCGAACGGCTCGCCGCCGTGGACGTCGCCGCACTACTGCTGGCCGCCGTGGCCGAAGCGGCGCCCGAGCCTGCACTAAACCGGGCGGGCGCCGAGCTGCTGCTGCGCGGGGTGGAAGCACAGTCCGTCTTCCGGGACGGGGTTTCGGTCCCCGTCCGGCGGCGGATCGGCCGCCTCCTGGGAATCGAGGAGGACGAGGTCGGCGCCGAGTTCGCCCGGCTGGTACAGATCGCCGCGAACTGCCGCAACGGGCTCGCCCACCTCCTCGCGCAGCTGACCCCGACCGATGTCGTGCCGACCGGTCCGTCCAGCGACACCGCCACCGGCACCGGCACAGCGAGCTCCTCCCCAAAGGCGGCCGACCGGCCCGCCGCCCCGGTGCCGGCACGTGTCCGGCTCGGCCGCCTCCTGCACACCGTCGCCACGGCCGCCGACGGCGTGCCGTGGAACGGCGACCTCGACCATCCGAGTGCCATCATCCCCGGCACGTCCGCCGCCTCCCCCTACCTGGTCATCGACCCGCAAACCGAGTTGCTGCGCGGCGACGCAGTGAGCGGCACCGTGCTGCGCGAGTACGCCGATCTCCCGTTCGTCGCCGAGCAGGGGACGGGCCGCTGGCGCACCGTCAAGCTCACAGATCCGGGCAACCGGCCGGTTCCCCCAGCGGGCCACGTCTACCGCACCGCCCTGTCGACCGCCGTGGTGCTCCACAGCAGCTTCAACCGCTCCCAGCTGCTGGAGTACGCGCCCTCGGGCACCTTCCCGGAGGACGGCCCCCTGGCCACCGCCGGCTACGAGGTCGAGCACGCGCACGAGCTGGTCGCACAGGGCGGCGTCCGCTGGCTGCACCGCTACCTCGACCTCCTCACCGCACGGGGCCCGCTGCCCGCCCACCCCGAGGCAGCCGAAGAGCTCGCCCGACGGCTCGCTCTGACGGCCGACGAAGCGGACGCCCTACTCGCCGTCCGCAAGTACAACCGGGACCACCCGACCGCCGCCGAGAAGAAGATCGCCGACCGCATCGGGCACAACGCCCTCCGGGAGATCCGAAACCAGCTGCTCCCGAAGGACCCGGAGCGGCTGTGGACGCACGGGCCCGATATCGACGAAGCCGTGGCCTGGTGGCACGAGCACTTCGGCGCACCCCCGGTCGACACCAAGCTGCAGGCGCAGGCCCGACGCGAGATCCGCTTCCCCAAGGGCGACTGGGCCCCCACCGGCGCCGGGCCCGCGGTCGACCCAGGCCCGGACGGGCTCCGCAGGCGCCGCCAACGGCTCGACGCCCTGCTCGCCGCCGCCCTCGCCCCCGACACCGGCCCCGACTGCGCGCCCGCCCCGTACGCCTCGCCCTACGCAATGGCCTGGCTGGCCTACCGCACGCCCGCCGGCCACCCACTGCGGCCCGCGCTCGGCACGGCGGCCCTCCGCACGGCCGAAGCCGCGGGACGCGCCGACTCGGCGGCGTGGCGGGTGTTCTCCGCCGACCGGTGGGCGGCCATGGGCGAGCCGCCGTCCCCGCTACCCCTGGCAGACCTGACCGGCATCGAGGTGGTGGACGACCCGGCCAAGCGGCAATGGCACGTCCTGGTGCACCCGGAGCTGCTCAACGGCGCCGACGACCCGGCACTCGACGCGCTCGACGACTACTACGACCGCCTCCAACCGTCACAGGCCCTGCCCTCGGGCACCGGGCTTCCCGCCCTCACCGACCTGCGGATCCTGCTCTCCGGCGACCTCGACGCGCTCGGCCGGCACCTGACGACCGACACCGACCGCACCCCGGGCTGGGAGCAGGACCCGCGCCGCAGCGCACCGGAGATCGTCGCCGCCTGCGCCGATGCTCTCACCCTGTCGACGGACGCCGCGGCGCTGTACCTGATGCTGCTCGCCCTACCGGACCCCACCGACCGCCACGTGCGGCAGTGGACCGGCTGGTCGCCGACCGTCCTGAAGGTCGCGCAACAGCAGCTTTGCGGTACCGGCCTCGTCATCGAGGCCCGCCGGCCGCGAGCCGGGCGCAGCCTGTTCCTCCCCGGCCCGTGGCTGGAGTCGAAGGTGCCGCGGCTGCCGGTCGAGGCCGGGAAGCGTGCCCTGCTGCCCGCCGACCCCGCCCGGGCGAGCGGCGCGCACACGGTGGTGGTGCCGTCCCGCCCGCTGCCCGTCCTGTTCGCCGACGCCTGGCGGTCGGCCGACCCGGCGAAGGAGGAGCCCGGTCATGTCCGGTGAGTTCAGCAGCGGTGGTCCGGTCGACGAAGTCGCGCCGGTGGTGGACGGGCGGTTGACCGATCCGGGGTGGCTGGTGACGGCCGCGCCGGAGCAGGTCGCGGCGGCGCTGGAGGGCGCCGTCGGGCCGCGGGAGGTGACGGCGGCGGCCGTGTACCGGGCGTCGGGGCATGTGCACCGTGACGCCGGTCCGGTGGTGCGGCGGCAGGTGCTGGCGCTGGACGCGGCACGGTGCGGCGACCGGGAGCTGCTGGCCGGTCTCACCGAGGTGCCGGTCCGACAGGAGGCGGACGGTTCCTGGACGGTGCAGTGGGCGACCGGCACCGGCCTGGACTCCCGGCTGCGGCACGCACTGCCCGCGCCGGCCGGGGTGACCGCGGTGGCGACCGTGGTCGTGGAGGGGCGTGGACTCGCCGTCGCGGGCTGCGCGGACGGCACGCTGCTCTGGTGGGATCCGGTCACGGGCGGGCAGCTCGGCCGGGCCGCGACCGGTCACCCCGGCGGGGTGCGCGGTCTGGCGACGGCGGTGGTGGACGGGCGGCCCGTGGCCGTCACCGTCGGTTCCGACGGGACGGTCCTGGTGTGGGACCTCGACGAGGGGGAGCCGGTCGGCGAGTACCGCGCCGGCGGTGACGACCGGATCTTCACGCTGGCCACCGCACGGGTCGGGGGCCGGCCCGTCCTGGTGGCCGGCAGCACCGACGGCGTGGTGAGGGTGTGGGACCTGGCCGCCCCCGCCCGCGCGGACGCGCTCCTGACCATCCGCACCGGCCATGTGCCGGCGCTGGCGACGGCGGTGGTGGACGGCCGGCCCGTCGCCGTCACCGGCCATGCCGAGGGCGCCGTCCGCAGGTGGGACCTGACCACGGGACGGGAGTTCCGCGCCGGGGGCGACGGCGCGGAGGATTCCGGGCCCTTCGCCGATCCGCCGTCCGACCTGCCGGCGGCCGCGGAGGGCGGCGCCGGTGACGACGACGGTGACGACGGGTTCCGCCGCTGCATCACCCTGGAGGTCAACGCCATGACACACCTCCTGGCGACGGACCCGGTGGTCGAGTGCCCGGTGGCGATCAGCGCCAACGCCTACGAGACGTACGTCTGGGACCTGGCCACGGGCGAGCAGCGGAGCGGGGACGCTCCCGGGTTCGCGGAGGCGGCGGCGCTGGCGGTGCTCGACGGCCGCCCCACCGCCCTCCTCGGGTTCGGCCGCGGGCGGGTCGCGGTCTTGGACCTGTCCGCCCGTAGGCGTCCGTGCCGGCCGCTGATCGGCCACGAGGGGACCGTCCGAGGTGCGGCGGCGGTGGCGGTGCAGGGGCGGCACTTCGCCGTGACCGGCGGCGACGACCGGTCGGTTCGCATCTGGGACCTCGACGGTGCGTCCGACGGCGGGCTCGGCGGCGGCAGGGCCACGGGCAGCTTGCCGGCCGGCCGTGCGGCGCCGGTGCGGGCGGTCACCACGGCCGTCGTGGACGGCCGCCCCGTCCTCGTCACCGGTGGCGCGGACACCGAGGTGCGGATCCGCGACCTCGACGGCGGCGGACAGCTCGGTGGGCCCCTGACCGGCCACACCGCCGCCGTGGAGCTCCTGACCGCGGGCGCGGTGGAGGGACGGCTCACCCTCCTCAGCCGCGACCGGCACGAGTCGGTCCGGATCCGGGACCTGACCACCCGGGAGGAACTGCACGGACGGTCGACGAGCGAGTACGCGAGCCCGTCCGTCCACTCCTTCGCCGTGGTGGAGGGCCGCTTCGTCGCGGTGACCTCCGAGGGACGCGTGTGGGACCTCTCGGCGCACGCATGGATCGGGGTGCAGCCCGAGCAGGGCGGCGCCCTGGCCCTGGCGGCGCTCGGCGGCCGCCACCTCCTCCTGACCGGGCACCGGACGGAAACGGCCCAGCTGTGGGACCTGGCCACGGGTGACCGGACGGGGCCGCCCCTGACGGGGCACACCGGCACGGTGTCGGCCGGCGCGATGGGGATGCTGGACGGTCGTCCCGCCGTCGTCACCGGGTGCGGCGACGGCACCGTGCGGGTGTGGGACGCCGCCGCGGGGCGGCGGATCGGCGCGTACGCGTTCCCTGCCGCGATCGGCGGACTCGCGCTGGCGCAGGACGGGCGGCTGGCGGTCGTCTTCGGCCCGGACGTCGCGGTCCTGGCCCGCCGTTGATCCGGCTACCAGAACTGCGCGAGGGCGCTCTCCTTGAACGGTGCCGGGCTGACCGACAGGTCGCCGGCGAAGGGGCGGTCGAGGACGACGACCAGCAGCAGGCTGAAGCCGATCAGGGCGGCGACCGCCCCGACGAACACGAGCCGGATGCGCCTGCTGCGGCTGCCGTAGAGGAAGGTGAGCGGGAGCATCACCAGGGCGCCGCCCAGCACCAGGACCTTCAGCAGGATCGGGAGTTCCTGGTTGCTCTGGTCGATCCGGGCCCGGCGCTGCGTGACCACGTCGTCCAGGCTCGCGACGGCCTGCTCGTAGTACGCCTGCTCCACCGCGCTCTGCGGCTCGTACGAGCGCAGCGCCGTGTAGATGGCCTCCACCCGGGCCCCTGCCACGAGGTAGTCCGCCGTCCCGGCCTTCATCCGGGGCCAGGTCTCCTCGACGACGGCGTGCACGTAGTCGCGGACCGCCGCGTTGACCGCGTCCCGGGGTTCGGCGGGGAACGCCCCGACGTCCCGGACGATCTTGGACGCCGAGGTCGCCTCGGTCGCCACCACCGTCGAGGCGGTCTCCAGCTGGGTCCACAGATTGACGATCACGAAGGCGAGGATGATGCCGTAGATCGCGCCGAACATGCCGAGCACCACGCCCACCATCTCGTTGTGGTCCCCGCGCGCCAGCGCCGGGTACCGGCGGCACGTCAGGATGCTGCCGGCCACCGCGAGCAGGACGAACCCGCCGACGATCACCAGGGTCAGCGTCAGGGCGGAGAAGTGGTTGAGCAGCCAGAGTTCCACGGCGGTTCCTTGTCGGATCGTGACCGAGGCAGACGGGACGTATGCGGATGGTAATCACACGTCGCCCTCCCTCCGCTCATCCGACTCCGTGGCGTCACCGCGGCTGAGGGCCGGCGCCGACCGCCCGCAACGCGATCCGCCCCGCCCGGTGGCCCCGCGCCCGCCCGCCCACGCCCCGCCCGCGCGCGCGGGGGGATGCCCGCCGGCGGGTGCGGCCGCTCATCGGCGGACTCCGGCCCGGGCGCGGCGGGAGAGCGCGACCACGGCGGGAACGGCGCTGGCGACGGCGGGCAGCCGGACGCGGCAACCACGGAGGCGGGCCGGTGCGTCAGGGACGGTAGAACCCGACCCGAGGGAGTGAACCGTGTCCGGCAGGCCTCCGGCGGATCCGCACGCCACCACCACCCCGGACGGCCCGGCACCCGGCTACGATCCGTCTGCCCGGTGGTGGGCGATCCTGCGGCACGCGCTGTCCGTCGCCGTGACGACAGCGGTCGTCGTCACGGCCTTCACGGTCCTCACCCTCCCCCTGGCGGCGGTCTTCCTCCTTGACGACGTGTTCGTCGTCCGCGACTTCGCCGAAGCCGTTCTGATCGCCCTCGGCGTGGGGTTCGCCGCGAGCGTGCTCGTCCTCCCCGTCGCCTTCGGGTTCGAGCGGCGGGTCATGCGCGGCGGCACCGCATGGAAGGCGCTGGCGGCGTGCGCCCCGGTGGCCGCTCCGATCACGGCTGCGCTCGTCTTCGCTTCACTGTTCGAGTTCCAGCCGTCGGCCGCCGTCGGCTATGCGCTCGACGTCGCCGTGCTGCTCCTCGTGAGCTTCTCGGTCTACTGGCCGGCGCTGTGGTCGCTGAACGCCCTCCACCACGGCGCTCGGCGCCTCTGCCGGCGGGTGGCGGGGTGACGTCCGTCGAGCGCCTGACCTCCCGCGCCCGGCACGGCCGACACCGGGAGATGCTTCCCGAGCTGCTCGACCTGGCCACCGATCCCGCTGCGCCACCCGACCCGGCGTGGGAGGCCGCAGCGGCGGCCGTCCAGGTCCTCTGCTGGGAGGACCGCTTCGCGGAGGCGGGCGAGCTGGCCGAGCTGCTGATCGAACGTCAGGGGCCCGGCGGCGGGGACCTGTGCGACCAGGACATGCCCTTCACCGAGGCGTTCCTGGCCGCCCAGCTGTACGCGGGGGTGCCCGCACAGCCCCGGATGCGCGCCGCGGCCGACCACGTCCCGGAGGGCCGGGTCCTGCGGGACGGGCTGCTCTGGCCGGCCGAGCAGCTCGACGTCCGGCCGGTGGAGTGGCTGCTGCCGTGCCACTACGACTGGGGCGGGCCGCGCGTGCCCCGGGAGGGCGTGATCGGCGAGTGGCTGCTGGACCGCGACTTCGCGGCGCTGGAGCCGCGCGAGAAGCGGGTCGCCTGGGAGGCCGTCGCCAAGACCAACGACTTCGCGCGCGGCCGCGAGCTGGTCGAGTCGCTCGGCGAACTCCCCGATCAGTACCACCTCTGCCTGTGGCTCGCCGGCTGGTACGCCGTCGAGGGGGACGTCGCCGGCGGCGAGCGGATGCTGCTGGCCGCGCACGCGCGGTGGTGGCCGTACATGAGGTGGGACGTGATCCCGACCTCCGAGGTGCTGCAGCCGACACTGCGGAGGGTGGTCACCGACGAGGTGCGGCAGCACTACCTCAGCCGGCCGGCCGGCCCCGAGGCGTCCGGCGGGCCCTCGTAGCGGCACCCGACACCCGGCACGCGGGGCCCGGCCGGTCGCACGGCCGGGCCGGCGCCGGGATCAGTACTCGTTCTTGATGACGAAGTACGAACCGCGGATCGTCCCGGCGAGCTTCGACTTCTGCCGCGCGAACTTGAAGCTGGAGGCGAGCTCCTCCGGGACCTCCATCCCGTCCGAGAGCTTGAAGCCGACCGCACGCTTCTTGGGGTCGTCGACGGTGTACATCACGTTGATCGACAGGCCGCTCTCGTAGAAGACGTAGGCCATTCGGATGTTCTCGACCTGGAAGGCCGTGGCTTCGAGGGGCCGGGAGGAGATGACGATCTCGCGCTCCTCCCGCAGGATCCGGTGCACCCACTCGACGACCTCGGCGGCCTCGCCGGCCGGCTCCACCGTGAAGACGTGGTCGTACTTGTTCTTGAATTGACATCCTCCCCGGCCTAAAGGCCGGGGATTCCCGCCTGCTCCCACCGGATGGTGGAGGGCTTCGGATGGGTTCCTGCTTCGCCGCGCGGTGCGGGCACGGGTGCCCGGCTTACCTGCGCTCCACAGGCTGACACCGCCAGTCCGGCGGCCTTGGCGACGTTGACCGCCGCGTTCACGTCCCGGTCGAGGACGGCCCCGCATGCCCCGCATGTCCACACGCGGACGTGCAGCGGCTTTGGGCCGTCCTTGACGCCACACCGCGAGCACACCTGGGAGGTGGGCTCGAAGCGGCCGATCCGGAGGAAGGTGCGCCCGTACCGGGCGGCCTTGTACTCCAGCATGCTCACGAACGCCGACCATCCGGCGTCGTGCACGGACTTGGCCAGGCGCGTGCGGGCGAGCCCCTTCACCGCCAGACCTTCCACGGCGACCGCTTGGTTCTCGCGGATCAGCTTGGTGGAGAGTCGGTGATGGAACTCGCGGCGCGCGTCCGCGACACGGGCGTGGGCCCGTGCGACGCGAACCCTGGCCTTGTCCCTGTTCCTGCTGCCCTTCTTCTTGCGGGAGAGGGCGCGCTGCACCTTCTTCAAGCGCTTCTCGGCCCGGCGCAGGAAGCGCGGGCTGTCGATCTTCGTACCGTCGGAGAGGACCGCGAAGTGCCCGAGCCCGAGATCGATGCCCAGCTCGGGCGACACCTCGGGCAGGACTTCTTCCGGGCCGGTCCCGACGACGAAGCTCACGAAGTACCGGCCCGCGCTGTCCTTGACCACGGTCGCCGTGGACGGGCTGGAGGGCAACGTGCGCGACCACTTCACCCGCACGTCGCCGATCTTCGGCAGACGCAGCTTCTGCCCCAGAGTGATCGACCAGCGGGCGTTCGCGGTGAAGCGGACGGCCTGCCGGGTGTCCTTGCGGGACTTGTACCGGGGTGCGCCCGTGCGCGGCCGCTTGCCCATGAGCCCGTCGAAGAAGTTGCGGTACGCCGCGTCCAGGTCGCGCAGGGACTGCTGGAGGATCACCGCCGAGACCTCGGCGAGCCAGGCCCGTTCCGGGGTGTTCTTCGCCTTGGTGATGAGCTGCTTCGACAGGTCGCCGGTCTTCGGGAACGGCATGCCTTCGCTGCGGGCGGTCTCCCGGGCGCGAAGCGCGTCGTTGTAGACCACCCGCGTACACCCGAACGCCCGTGCCAGCGCGGTGCGCTGACCGGCGCTCGGGTACAGGCGAAAGCTGTACCGAAGCTGCACACAGATCATGCTACGCAGTTGGTTCACGGGTATCGACGAGAACGTTCACACGGATCGACACCGCGTCTTCCGCATGCACGTCCATTTGGTTTTCGTGACGAAGCACCGGCACTCCGTTTTCGCCGACCGGCACCTGACGCGGTGCGAGAAGATCATGCGCGCCGTGCGCGAGGGCTTCGAGGCCGAGCCGATCGAGTTCACCGGCGAGGCCAACCACGTCCACCTGCTCGTGAACTTCCCGCCGAAGGGCGCCGTGTCCGGGCTGGTGAACTCCCTCAAGTGCGTGTCCTCGCGCAGGCTCCGCCAGGAGTTCCCCGACCTCGTCCGCCACTACTGGCGGGCACAGCGCCTGTGGTCCGGCTCGCACTCGCCGGATCGGTCGGCGGTGCGCCGCTCAGCATCGCGAAGCAGTGCATCGAGCAACAGAACCGGCCGCACTGACCCGGGCCGAGGCACACCGTGCGGATCCGCGCCACGCCGCAGGGCTGCCGGCCCGAGGTGCCGACGACGGCGTTCCGGCTGCCTCGCCGATGCGGCGCCCACCACCAGAACTTCCTCACGACGCAGCCCGACTGACTGTGAGTCAAAGTACCGGCCGTGATGCCGATCACGTCGCAGACCGGTGCGACTCACGAACCGGCAGAAGTGCCGAACTGCGCTGCTGCACAGACGACTTGACGCCATGCAAGATCCTGACTGACGGTTCCTCACAACAGCCGCCCCCCACCGGACTCCGGGCAGGACGCTCGGCCGGGGGGGCGGTTATGGGGCATTTGCTCATCCACATCGTGGACATGGGTATGGAGTCCGTGAGGGGTGTGTATAGGCTGCGCGACGATCGCCGGGCGGAGTTCTGCCGGCGGGTCACATCAGCGGCATTTCCGGGGGAGGAATTAGCCATGCCACTTGATGCGTGGATCACTTGTTTCGCGGCTTCGTGGATCTTCTCGTTGTCACCGGGCTCCGGCTCGGTTTTCTCGATGTCGAACGGCCTGAACTACGGATTCAAGCGCGGATATCTGGGCGCGGTCGGACTGGTGCTCGGCCTCTGGGCCGTCTTCCTGGTCGTCGTGGTGGGCCTCGGGGTCATCATCCAGGCCTCGCCGATCGCCTTCAACGTGCTGAAGTGGGCCGGTGTCGCCTACCTCTTCTACCTCGGCCTGGCACAGTGGCTGTCGAAGGGTTCACCGATCACGCTCCGGGAAGGCGACAAGCCGAAGATCGGCATTTTCGAGATCATCGGAAAGGGCATTTCGCTCAACCTGATCAATCCCAAGGGCTACATCTTCATGCTGGCGGTCATCCCGCAGTTCATCGTGGCCGGGCACTCGCTGGCCCCGCAGTACGTCGCCGTCGCCCTGACCTTCGCGTTCACCGACCTCGTGGTGATGGCCGGCTACACCGGGCTCGCGTCCCGGGTCGCGCTCCGGCTGAAGACCGAGAAGCAGGTCGGCGTCCTCAACAAGGTGTTCGGATCGCTCTTCATGCTCGCCGCCGTCGTGCTGGCGACGTTCCAGCAGGCCGGCTAGTTCCAGCAGGCCGGCTGGTCCACGGCCTGCGCGGCAGTGCCCGGTGGGGAGCGGTCCGTCGGAGGACCGCTCCGCCGGGGGCACCGCCCGGGCGAGCGGGCCCGTGGTGCCCGGCCCTCGCCCGTGGGAGTCCCGTGTCCCGTTCCGCCGGACACCGTGCACCGTTCTCCCTCTCCTCCGTCTTCTCTTTCCTCCACGCAGCGGCCCCTTCCGGCCGGCCCAGGGCCGGACCGCGCTCAGGGCACGGGCACGGCCCGTCGGCCCGGGGGCCGCCTTCACCTGTCCTCACATGGAGATGTTTGCTGTGCAGGCGGTAGATGATCTTTTGCAGCGGGCGTGCGAGACGTTCGCGGACGCGACCGCTGTCACCACGTCGACCGAGTCGCTGAGCTACTCGGACCTGTTCTTACGAGCCCGGGACCTCGCCGGGGAGCTGGGTGCGCGCGGCATCGGCCGGGGCGACGCGGTCGCGGTCCTCGGCCGCCGCAGCCCGGCGGTGATCGCGGCGGTGTTCGGCGTCTGGCTGGCCGGCTCGGTGGTCATGCTGGTCGACGAGGCGCTGCCCGAGGCGCGCCGCGAGGCCATGCTGGACACCGGCCCGGTCCGGGCGGTGGTGGTGTGCACGGACGGTCCGCACACCCGCCCGCGGGTCGAACCGCGGGCCGGCGCCGCGCGGACGGACGTCCTCGACGACCCGGACCACGCCTACATCGCCTTCACCTCCGGATCGACCGGCAGGCCCAAGGCCATCGTGGGCAGCCACACCGGTCTGTCGCTCTTCCTGCAGTGGCAGGCCGAGGAGTTCGGCGTGGGGCCGGACGACCGGTTCGCGCACCTGACCAACCCGTCCTTCGACGTCTGGTTCCGGGACGCGCTGACGCCGCTGGTCTCCGGTGCCACCCTGTGCGTCCCGGACGCCGCCCACCTGGACGCCGCCGGAGCGCTGGACTTCCTGCGCGGCCGGGAGATCACCGGCCTGCACCTGGTCCCTTCCCTGGGCAAGGTGTGGACGTCGGTGGCGGCCGGGGCCGAACCGGTGCCCTCGCTGCGGCACGCCTTCTTCGCCGGCGAGCCGCTCGACGCCGAACTGGTGCGCCGTTGGTGGGAGCTGTTCCCGGGCTGCCAGGTGGTGAACCTGTACGGCCCGACCGAGACCACGCTGGCCCAGCACTTCTACCGCGTCCCGGCCGACCCCGGGCACGGGATCCAGCCGGTGGGCCGCAACCTCCCGCACTCCCGCAGCCTGGTGCTGGACGAGGAGCGCAGGCCGTGCGCACCGGGCACCGTCGGCGAGATCTGCATCGCCGCCGAACGGCCGTCGCACGGGTACCTGGCGGACGGCCGGATCGTCGCGCCGTTCGTCGAGGTCGAGGCCGAGGGGGAACGGCTCACCGTCTACCCGACGGGTGACCTCGGGCGCCGGGCCGACGGCGGCGAGCTGGAGATCCTCGGCCGGGCGGACGAGCAGATCAAGATCGCGGGCGTGCGGATCGAACTGCAGGAGGTCCGCTCGGCGATCCAGTCGCACCCGAGCGTCCGCGATGCCTTCGTGTGCGCACTGGAGGACCGTTTCACCAAGGCCATCGTGGCCGTCCTCGAGGGCGACGCGGCAGCCGAACCGGAACTCCGCACCCACCTCGGCGAACACCTGATGGGCGTCATGGTCCCCTCGGTCTTCGCCTATCTTCCGGCACTGCCGAAACTCCCCAACGGAAAGGCCGACCGGGCCGCACTCAAGGAGATCGCCGGAGAGCGCCTGGCGGAGCGTTCCCGTGCGGTTTCCGAATCCGTCGATTCCCGTTCGGATTCCCGCCGGGCCGCCCTCCCGGTGGCCGACCGGCTGGCCCGGATCTGGCAATCGGTGACCGGCGCCGGGCGGTTGGCCGACCGCGAAACGACCTTCTTCAACGCCGGCGGCACCTCGCTCACCATCGTCGTCCTCCATGCGGAGATCCAGACCGAATTCGGCGTCGCCTTCCCGCTGGTGCGGCTCTTCGAGCACGCCTCCTTCAACGCGCAGCGGAAATTCCTCGAAATCCTCCTCGAGGAGCCGGGCGGCAGCACGCCGAACACCGGTGCGGCCACCGCCGGCGCGGCTGCCCGACGCCGCGTCCTGACCGCCCGACGCACCCGCACCCGCAGCCGCTAGCCGATCCCGGGCTGCCCGGGCGCGCCCCGGGCCGTGCCGTCGCCGACCGTCCGGAGCGCACGTACCTCACGCGTCGCCTCCGGCCGGCCCGCGTACCCGCCCCTGCTGCGCCGACTCCCTCCTGCAGCGGTTCCCCTCTGCACCGTCGCGCACCCGTGGTGCCCGCGCACCCGCGCACCCCGTGCCGCCCGCCCGATCTGGGCTCACCGCCGGGCCTGGCGCCCCTGCGGGCTGTCCCGCGGGCCCGTACGCAGCGAACCGGCGCCACACACTACGGACTTGGACAAGGATGAACATGCACAGTGATGACGATGCGGTCGCGATCGTCGCGATGGAGTGCCGGCTGCCGCAGGCCGCGGACGTCGACGAGTTCTGGCAGCGCCTGGTCGACGGCCACACCGCGGTCACCGATCTGACGGACGACCAGGTCGCCGCGGCCGGTGTGCCGGCCGCGCAGCGCTCGCGTCCCGACTACGTCAAGCGGGCCGGAGTCCTCGACGGCGTCGCCGAGTTCGACTCCGGGTACTTCGGCTACTCGCAGCGCGAGGCGGACGTCCTCGACGTCCAGCAGCGCCTGATGCTGGAGAAGTCCGTGGCGCTGCTGGAGCGGGCCAACATCGATCCGCAGCGCACCGACCGGCGGATCGGCGTCTTCGCCGGCTCGGGCATGAGCACCTACGTGTTCGGCGCGCTCCGCCGACCCGACCTGGTGGAGTCGCTCGGCGAGATGCTCGTCCGGCACGGCAACGACAAGGACTTCCTGGCCACCCGGATCTCGTACAAGCTGAACCTGCGCGGGCCCAGCCTGAACGTGCAGACCGCCTGCTCGACCGGTCTGGTCGCGGTCCACTCGGCCGTGCAGAGCCTGCTGCTGAACGAGTGCGACGCGGCCGTCGCGGGCGCGGTGTACATCCGCGTCCCCCAGGAGTCCGGCTACCGGTACCAGGTCGGCGGTGTGCTGTCGCCCGACGGCGTCTGCCGGCCGTTCGACGCCGGGGCCAACGGGACGCTGTTCACCAACGGGCTGGGTCTGGTGCTGCTGAAGCGGCTCGGCGACGCGATCGCCGACGGCGACCGGGTGTACGCGGTGATCGCCGGCTCCGCGGTCAACAACGACGGTGCGCAGAAGGTGAGTTTCACCGCCCCGAGCGTCTCCGGGCAGGTCGCGGTGCTGCGCGAGGCCCTGGAGATCTCGGGTGCCGAACCGGGCGACCTCGACTACCTGGAGGCGCACGGCACCGGCACCGCGCTCGGCGACCCGATCGAGATCGAGGCGATCAAGCAGGCGTTCGGCACCGAGGGCGCCCCCTGCGGCATCGGCTCGCTCAAGGGCAACTTCGGCCACCTCAACATCGCCGCCGGCATCGTCGGCCTGATCAAGGCCGCGCTGGTCCTCGACCGCGGGTACGTACCGCCGACGGTGAACGTCCGCGAGATCAACCCCGCGCTGGAGCTGGAGGGTTCGCGCTACTACGTGACCACCGAGGGCCGGGAGCTGGACCCGGGCCGCACCCACTGGGTCGGCGTCAGCGCCTTCGGCATGGGCGGCACCAACGGCCACGTCGTCCTGCGCAGCCACGAGCCGCAGCCGGCCGGGACCGCCGAGCCGAGCGAGGCCACCGACGCGGGCGGGGCCCGGCCGAGCATCCTGACCTTCTCGGCCCGGTCCGAGAGCGCGCTGCGCGGTCAGGGCGCCGCACTGGCCGCGCACCTGGCGGCCGACCCGGACGCCTCGCTGGCCGAGTACGCCCACACCCTGCGCGAGGGCCGCACCCGCCACCCCCACCGCGCCGCGTTGGCCGCGGTGAACCCGGCCGAGGCCGTCGCCCGGCTGAAGGCCGAGCGCTACCACACCGGGGCCGCGGCCGACGCGGACGGCCTCGCCTTCGTCTTCGCGGGTCAGGGCACCCAGCGCCCGGGCATGGGCGCGGGACTCGCCGCGCACGACGAGGGCTTCGCCCGCCGGCTCGCCGAGGCGAGTGCCGCGGTCGACGCCCGCACCGGCTTCCGCCTGAGCGACCTGCTGGACGCCGGGAAGCAGGGCGGGAGCACCGACATCACGGACACGGCCGTCGCCCAGCCGCTGCTGTTCGCCGTCGAGTACGCGCTCGCCACCGCCCTGCTCGACGCGGGCGTCACGCCCCGCTACCTGTTCGGCCACAGCCTCGGCGAGATCGTCGCCGCGACCGTCGCCGGCGTCTTCGACCTGCCCGCGGCGGCCGAACTGGTCGCCACCCGAGCCCGGTTGATGTCCCGTTGCAGGACCGGCGCAATGCTCGCCGTCACCGACCTGGACCCGTTCGCCGAGCTCGTCGGCGACGGCACGCTGGTCGTCGCGGCCACCAACTCGCCGCGCCAACTGGTCCTTTCGGGCGGCCACGCCGGCATCGAGAAGGCGATCGCCCGGGCCGGCGAGGTCGGCGTCCAGCACCAGCAGCTCGCCACCTCGCACGCCTTCCACTCGCCGCTGATGCAGGACGCCGCCGACGAGTTCCTCGCCTTCCTGAAGACCTGCGAGTTCCGGGCACCGCGGATCCCGGTGGTCTCCAACATCACCGGCCGGCTGCTCACCGAGTACGAGGCGCGCAACCCGCACTACTGGGCGGAGCACCTCGTCCGCGGAGTGGACTTCGCCGGGTCGGTGGACACCCTGCGCGAGCTGGGCGTCGACAGGTTCGTCGAGATCGGCGCGGGCCGGTCGATGAGCAACCTGGTGCGGACGAACTTCGCCGCGGCGGGTGCGGCGGCGCCGGCACTGGCCCAGACCCTCGGCGAGCCGGAGCACGAGGCGGAGTCCTTCGCCGACGCCCTCGCCCTCGGCTGGGCCGCCGACCCGGAGGTGTCCGTCGAGGAGTACAGCACCGCCGGGCGGATGACGGCCCTGCCCACGTACGCGTTCGACCGGCTCGTCCACTGGGTGGAGCCGTCGCCGGGCTTCGCGGTGGACGCGGACGCCGCCCCGGCCACGCCCGCGGCGCCGACGCCGGCCCCGAGCGGACCCGCGCAGCAGCCCGGAGGTACGGCTCCCGCCGCCGCGGAGGAGGAGAACGGCGCCGCGGAGGAGATCCGGCAGATCGTCGGCCAGATCTTCGAGAGTTTCCTCGGCGGCTCGGCCGCCTCCGCCGACCTGGGCTTCTTCGACCTCGGCGGCAACTCGCTGATGGCCATCCAGTTGATCAACAAGCTTCGCGAAACCTTCCAACTCGACCTTTCCGTCCGGGACTTCTACGAGAACAGCTCGGTCTCCGGAACCGCCGACGTGATCACCGCACTGCTGCTGGAGGAGCCCGCACATGTCTGACGGCACTTTCCTCGACGCCGACCGGCTGGCCGGCCTGAAGGCACGGCTGAAGTCCGGCCCGGCGGCCCCCGCCCCCACCGCTGCCCCCGTCGCCCCTCCCGCCCCGGCGCCGCACGGGGCCCGGCGGTCGTCGGACCTCCCCGACCTCGGCGTCATCTTCTTCTCCGGGCTGACCGGCGGCAGTGACCCGTACGACCTCCTGCTGGACGTCTCCCGCTACGTCGACCGCGCCGGGTTCACGGCGATCTGGACGCCGGAGCGGCACTTCACCGAGGTCGGCGGCGCCTACCCCAACCCGGCCGTCCTCGGCGCCGCACTGGCGATGATCACCGAGAGGGTGCGGATCCGCGCCGGCAGCGTCAACCTGCCGCTCCACGACGTGCTGCGCGCCGCCGAGGAGTGGGCGCTGGTCGACAACCTCTCCGGCGGACGGGTCGACCTCGCGCTGGCACCCGGGTGGCACGCCCGGGACTTCGTCCTCAACCCGCAGGGCTACGAGAACCGTTCCCACCTGCTCAACCAGGCACGGGAGCAGCTCCAGGACCTGTGGCGCGGCACCGCCGTGCAGCGCAAGGACCCGCTCGGCGACACCCACGGGATCATGACCTTCCCCCGCCCCGTCCAGCCGGAGCTGCCGGTCTGGCTGACCTCCTCCAAGAGCGAGGACGCCTGGCGGTTCGCCGGTGAGAACGGTCTCAACGTGCTCTCGGCGCTGATCAACTTCGGCCCGCCCGAGCTGGAGAAGCGGATCGCGATCTACCGCGACGCCCGGCAGCGGGTCGGCCTCGACCCCGCGCGGGGCGTGGTCTCGCTGATGCTGCACACCTACGTCGGCGCCGACGCGGCCTCGGCCGTGGACCGGGTGCGGCCCGCGATGACCGAGTACCTGAGCTCCTTCGTCACCCAGCACGCCACCGCGGGGCAGGCCGAATCCAAGGACAAGGCCGACACGCTGCACAACCTCGGCGACGACCGGGACGCCTTCGTCGAGATGGTGTTCCAGCGCTACGTCTCCTCCAGCTCGCTCATCGGCGACGTCGCGGGCGCCAGGGCCACCCTGGAGGGCTTCCGGGCGCTGGGCGTCGACGAGATCGCCTGCCTCGTCGACTTCGGCCTGCCCAAGGACGAGGTCCTGCAGAGCCTCGCCCGCCTCGCCACCCTCGTCCGGCAGGAGATCTGAGCCGTGAAGACGTACAGCTTCCAGGGCGTCCGGCCCCGCATCCACCCGAGCGTCTACGCCTTCGACGACGTGGTCGTCATCGGCGACGTCGAGATCGGGGCGGACGTCAGCCTCTGGCCGGGCGTGACCGTCCGCGGCGACAAGGGCCCCGTCCGCATCGGCCGCGGCTCCAACGTGCAGGACCACGCGATGCTGCACTCGGACCCCGACCACCCGCTGGTCCTCGGCACGGACGTCACGGTGGCGCACGGCGCCCTGCTGCACGGCTGCACGATCGGCGCCGGAACGGTCGTCGGCATCGGCGCCGTCGTCCTCAACGGCGTCACCGTGGGCGAGAGTTCGCGGATCTCCGCCGGTGTGGTGCTCAGCGCGGGCCCGCAGTACCGGCCGCGCAGCCTGATCGCCGGCAACCCCGCCTCCGTGCTGATGACCCTCAGCGACAGCGACGTCGCCGTCCTGGACGAGACCGCCGCCGAGTACCGCGAGCTGGCCGACCGCTACCGCACCCAGCTGCGGCCCGTCACCCTGCCGGGCCGCGAACGGCCGCACGCCGGGTCCGGCGCCTGATGGCACCGCCGATCCGACCGGCCGGCAGCCGGCTGCTGCGCCGGTACGCGGGCGGCCACCGGCAGGCCGTGGTGTGCTTCCACCACGCCGGCGGGGGGATGTCCGCGTACCGGGGCTGGGCGCAGGCGCTGGCCGCCCGCGCGGACGTGCTCCTGGTCCAGCTCAAGGGCCGCGAGGACCGGGTGGCGGAGCCGCTCACCGACCGCCTGGACGACCTCGTGGTGGAACTCGCCCGGGAGATCTGCGAGTTGCCGTACGAGGACGTGGTGCTGGTCGGGCACAGCATGGGGGCGTCCCTCGCCTGGGCGGTGGCCGACGCGATCTGGGCGGTCTACCGCCGCCGGGCGCGGGTGGTGGTGTCGGCCCAGGCACCGCCCCCGTACGCGGGCCGGGACCTGCCGGGTGTTCCCGAGGTGCTCGGCGGGCCGGCGGACGACTCCGCCGACGCCGCGGCACCGGGCCCGGCCGACGGGCTGCACGCCGGGACGCTCGCCGCCGACCTGGCCTGGATAGCCCGGGAGTTCCCCGCGTTCGTGCCGCGCGCCCTGCCCGTCGACCTGCACTGCGTCCTCGCCGACCGCGACCACCTGGTGGACCCGGCCGCGGCGGCGGGCTGGGCGGCGCTGACCACCGGGCGCTTCACCCACCGGACGGTGGACGGCGGACACATGTACCTGCTCACCGATCCCGCACCGCTGCTCGCCCTGGCGGGCGCCGTCGCGGGCGGAGACCGAACGCTCCAGGAGGTCTGCGTTGACCAGTAGTCCGGCCGGTACGGCACACCACGGTGCGGGCATCCGGATCGGGTTCCAGCGGAACACCCCGCCGTTCTCCTACGCACCGCCGGCCGCGGGCCGGGCGGACAGCGGGTTCCGGCCGATCGGCTACTCCGTCGACCTGGCGCGGCTCGTCCTCGCCCGCATCCACGGCGGCGACCACCTCGTCCCGCCGGTCGAGGCGGTGGAGGTCACCTCGACCACCCGCGAGGGCCTGCTCTCCGCGGGCCGGATCGACATCGAGTGCGGATCGACCACGATCACCGAGGCCCGGTCGCAGCGCTACGCGTTCAGCCGGCCGATCTTCCGCACCTCGCACCGGATCGCCCTGAAGGGCCGCCCCGGCGTACCGCCGGCGCCCGGCCTGCGCGTGGTCGGCATCGAGGGCTCGACGAGCCAGGCCGCCCTGGAGGGCCACCCGGACCTCGGCTTCGCGTTCACCTTCGTCGGCGTGCCGTCCATCGGCGCGGCACGGGACGCGTTCCTCCACGACGACCGGATCGGCGCCCTCGTGGCGGACGAGGTGATCCTGCGCTCCCTGATGCGCGGCGGGGCGGCCGCCGCCGGCGTCCGTCTGCTGGACGTGCGCCTCGGCGGCGAGGACTACGGCTTCCTGCTGCGCAAGGACGACCCGGAATTCCTCCGCGCGGTCGACACCGCGCTGGAGGAGGTGTTCGCCTCCGACGCCTACCCGGAACTCATCAGGTCGTGGTTCCGCGCAGAGCTGCCGGGTCTTGGATTCGGCCTGGAAATGGATCCGGAGGACGATTCGTTCGTGTCGGCCGGGAGCCGCCGGAACGTGGGCCTGGTTCCCGTTCCCGGCGGCTGACCGCGCGCCGGGGAACCGATTTCCTCCGCTCGGCACGACCGGCCCCGAAAGGCGGGGCAATTCATCCGATCGACTACAAATTACGGGGGTCCGTCATGGTTATCGGAAAGGCGCCGGCGGCGAAAACCGTCGACTGCGACCTGCAGCGCGAGTTCAAGGAGGTCATGGCCTGCGTGGCCACACCCGTGTCGGTCGTGACGGCGATGGCCGGCCCGGACGTGCCCTCCGGCGCGACGGTCAGCGCCTTCACCTCGCTGTCGATCGATCCGCCGATGGTGATGGTCGCCCTCGACCACCGGTCGAGGACGCTCGACGCGATCCGCGCCTGCGGCGCCTTCGGCCTCAACGTCCTCGGCGCCGAACAGGCCGATGTGGCACTGTCGTTCGCGGCCAAGGGCGGCGCGGACAAGTTCCACGGCGCGGCCTGGGGCATCGACCGGGGGCTGCCGCGGATCGATCGGGCACCGGCCTGGATCGCCTCGACGGTGGCGGACCTGGTCGACGGCGGCGACCACGTCATCGTCCTCGGCCGGGTCCGGGCCGCGGAGGTGACCGACAGCCAGCCGCCGCTGGTCTACCACCGCCGCAGCTTCGGCACCCACCTGCCCGACCGCGTCCCGCCCCTGCTCGCACCGGCGCCGACGCGCTCCGGCTGACCGCCCGGCCCGCTCAGCCACGGATTTGCCGCGTTCGCCGGAATTACCGCGGCGAACGCGGCAGTCCGGCGACAATCCTTTCGTCTCGCACTCTGAGAACCCGAAGCTTTTCCGATGGACAGTCAGCCGACGGCGTGTACGCTGTCCGCCATGGGAAATAGTGTCAGAGTCGGTCTGCTCGGATGTGGAACTGTTGGGGAGGCATTCGCGGAACTGCTCGTCGAACGTCGCGGCGCCATCGAGGACGTGACGGGAATTTCCCTGGAACTCGTACGAATCGCAGTCCGCGACCCGGGCAAGCCCCGATCCGCGAAACTCGACTCGGGACTGTTCACGGGGGACCCTTACGACGTCGTCAAGGCCGATGACGTCGACGTCGTGGTCGAGCTGATCGGCGGCACCGCACCGGCCGGCGAGCTGATCCTCGCGGCGCTGAACGCCGGCAAGTCGGTCGTCACCGGCAACAAGGAGCTCGTCGCCAGCTCCGGGCCCGAGCTGTACGCCGCCGCCGACCGCGCGGGCGTCGACTTCTTCTTCGAGGCCGCCGCGGTCGCGGCCGTGCCGATCCTGCGCCCGATCCGGGAGTCGCTGGTCGGCGAGGACGTCACCCGGATCGCGGGCATCGTCAACGGCACCACCAACTACATCCTCACCCGGATGACGGCCGACGGCCTCGGCTTCGACGAGGCCCTGGCGAAGGCCCAGGAACTCGGTTACGCCGAGCCGGACCCGACCGCCGACATCACCGGCGCCGACGCGGCCTCCAAGCTCGCCATCCTGTCCTCGCTGGCGTTCAACCGGTCGGTCGCCGCCGACGACGTCGCCCGCGAGGGCATCGTCGGCCTCGACCGCGAGGACTTCGAACTCGCGGCCCAGTTCGGGTACGTGATCAAGCTGCTCGCGGTGGCCGACCGCTTCCCCGGCGACACCGGCGACGAGGCCGGCGCGCAGATAGGCGCCCAGGTGTTCCCGGCCCTGGTCGAGCGGGACCACCCGCTGGCGACCGTCCGGGACAGCTTCAACGCCGTGTTCGTCACCACCTCCGCCGCCGGCGAGCTCATGTTCTACGGGCGCGGCGCGGGCCCCCGCCCGTCGGCCTCCTCGATCCTGGGCGACGTCGCCGCCGCCGCGGACCACCTGCGCCGCGGCACGCACCGCCGCGTCCCGGTCGGCGCCCCCGCGGCCATCCGGCCCACCGAGGACCTCGAGTACTCCTTCTACATCCGCACCGAGGTCGACGAGGCACCCGGCGTCCTGTCCCAGGTCACCGGCGTGTTCGGCCGCCACGGCGTCTCCATCCGCAAGGTCGACCAGCACGGCTCCGAGTCGCAGGCCCGGGTCGTGTTCGTCACCTTCCCGGCCACCGAGCGCGCCCTGAACGCCGCACTCGACGAACTCCGCGGCCTGGGACACGTCCGCGGCGTCGGACGCGTCCTGCGGATCTACAAGTAACCCGCCGGCACCACGTCAGCCCCACCCCGTGGCCGCCGACCACCCGGTCGGCGGCCACGGGCACGTACACCGCTCCCCCGGCCCGGACCGTGACGCGACCGGCCCGCCGCTACGGGACGTTCCAGGCCGCGACGACCGGCTGCCCGTGCTCGGTGGCGAGGAAGCCGAGGGTGCCCGGATGCGGGTGGCCGAGCAGCCGGGCGGCGGACGGGTCGAGGCCGAGCCAGCGCACGGTCAGGACGCGCGCCAGATGACCGTGCGCGACGACGGCGACGTCGCCGTCGGCCAGCAGCGGCCGGATCCGGTCCAGCACCGCGTCCGTACGCGCCGCCACCTGCTGCAACCGCTCGCCGGGACGGTCGGCGCCGCCGGGGGCGACGCCGTCCCGCCACAGGTCCCACCCCGGCCTCGCCTCCTGGATCTGCTCCGCCGTCAGGCCCTCGTAGCCGCCGTAGTCCCACTCCAGCAGGTCCGGATCGGGCTCGACGTCGGTCAGGCCCGCCAGTTCGGCCGTCCGCAGGGCGCGGCCCAGCGGGC
The DNA here is from genome assembly GCF_040683455.1 of Kitasatospora sp. NPDC093679. Classification (NCBI taxonomy): domain Bacteria; kingdom Bacillati; phylum Actinomycetota; class Actinomycetes; order Kitasatosporales; family Streptomycetaceae; genus Kitasatospora; species Kitasatospora sp. NPDC093679. Next base: position 322,646 of record NZ_JBFBDW010000001.1, on the reverse strand, counting down.
TGCTGAACACGGCCACCGGACGGCGTTCGGCCAGCCTCGGAGCGAGCGCCCTTGCGGCGTCCTCGCCCGCGGCGGTCAGCGGGACGTCGGTGCGGCCCGCGTACCGGCCCGACAGGCTCCATTCGGTCTGGCCGTGCCTGATCACCATCAGCTCACCCATGGCCGTGCACCATATCTGGCGGTGCGTCGGCCTGTCCGCGCGGCGTCCGGCCCCGCCGGGGGCGGAGCCCGCGAGGCCGGTGCCGAGTCCGTGCGCACCGCGCGTAGACATGGCGCGTAGACATTGCGCGTAGAGTTTGCTTGACCTGCCTGGTTACTCGCCCGTACGTTCAGCCCCGCATCGTGCGCGTCGGGAGTCGGGGGGACGACCCGCGTTTCCCTCCCGACGGCAGAAGGGGCAGAACCACATGCTCAGGAAGACCCTCGGGAACCGCTCGAAGACCCTCGCCACCCTCGCCGTCGGCGTGGTCGTCGGCGGTGCGGTCGCGGGCGGCGGCCTCGCGGTCGCCGACACCAAGGCTCCGCGCAGCGACCGTCAGATCACCAACATGACCGACGAGGTCAACGACATCAAGGCGTACTACGGCGACACCGTCGACGCGCAGGGCGAGCACTGGGCGTCGCCGACCAGCAACTACGCCAAGCAGGTCGCCGGGATCGAGAAGGACGCCAAGCAGTACCTGCAGGGCCGCGCCCACCACGACAAGGGCAAGAAGAAGGCGATCGTGCTCGACGTCGACGACACCTCGCTGTCGACGTACAACTACGAGCTGGAGACGACCTTCGTCTACAACCCCACGAGCAACGCCCAGTACATCGCCACCAAGACCATGCCGGCCGTCTTCGGCATGAACACCCTGGCGAAGTGGGCCGAGCAGCAGGGCTACACCGTCTTCTTCGTCACCGGCCGGCCCGAGGCCCAGCGGACGTACACCGCGGCCAACCTGGCGGCGGTGGGCTTCCCGACCGCGGACGCCTCGCACCTGTACCTGAAGAACAAGGAGAACCCGCCGGCGTACCTGCCGTGCGGCAAGACCTGCACCACCGTCGAGTACAAGTCCGGGACCCGCGCCCACATCGAGAGCCTCGGCTACCAGATCGTGGCCAACTTCGGCGACCAGTACAGCGACCTGTCCGGCGGCCACTCCGGCAAGACGTACAAGATCCCGAACCCGATGTACTACCTCCCCTGATCCCCGCTCAGGACGCCGGGCGTCGCGGCCGGAACCCCCGGCCGCGGCGCCCGCGCCCGTTCCGGCCGTCGTGCGGTGCGGTGCGGTGCGTGACCGGAACGCGGACGGCTCGTTACTCCCGGGGCGGGTGAGCTGCGGCGGAGGCGGTCGGTGTGACGGGAAGCGTGCTGGTCGGACGGCCGCTCGCGGCCGGCGGGGTGGCGGACGCGTACGACGCGGTGGTGGTCGGCTCCGGGGCCGGCGGGCTGACCACGGCCGTCTGCCTGGCACGCCAGGGCCGGCGCGTGGCGGTGTTCGAACGGCACTACACCGCGGGCGGCTACACCCACGCCTACCGGCGCCGCGGCTGGGAGTGGGACGTCGGGATCCACTACGTCGGACAGTTGGCGGAGCGCGAACCCGTCCGGGTGCTCTCGGACTACCTGACCGGCGGCGCGCTGCGCTGGGCCCCGCTGGGCGACCCGTTCGACGAGTACCGCCTGGCGGGAGAGGTGTACCGGGCCCCGGTCGGCTTCGCGGCCTACGAGGCCGGGCTGATCGCCCGCTTCCCGGCCGAACGGGCCGGCATCGAGGCGCTGTTCGGGCTGGTCCGGCGGTGCCGGGCGGTGTTGCCGGTGCTCGCGCTGGGACGGCTGTCGGGCCCCGTGGTGCGGCGGCTGGCCCGGGCGCTGCGGGCGGCGGCCGTGCCGCCCGAGGCGATGCGGCCGGCCCGGGAGGTGGTGGAGGGGCTGGTCCGCGACGAGCGGCTGCGGCAGGCCGTGCTCACCCAGAGCGCCCTGCTGCTGGCCGACTCCACGGCAAGGCTGCCGTTCTTCCTGCTCGCGGTGCTGTTCGAGCACTTCCGGACGGGCGCCTGGTATCCGGTGGGCGGCAGTGCCGCGATCGCCCGCGCGATGCTCGGACCCGTCCGGGCCGCCGGCGGCGAGGTCTTCGTCCGGGCGCCGGTCTCCCGGATCGAGTTGGACGGGCCCCACGCGACGGGCGTGGTGCTGGCGGACGGGACCCGGGTACGGGCGCCGGTGGTGGTCAGCGCGGCAGGTGCCCAGAACACCTTCGGCGCGCTGCTGCCGCACCGGAGCGGCGACCACCCCGGCCACGGGAACGGCAGCGGCGACGGCGACCGGCTGGCCGGCATGCGGCGCGGGTTCCCCTTCGTGCTGCTCTTCCTCGGGCTGGACGGGGACCCGGCGGAACTCGGGCTGCCACGGCACAACCTGATGGTCACCGACGGGGACTGCGACGCCTTCTTCAACGGCACGGGCGGGCGGACCAGCGGCCACTTCCTCTCCTTCTCCTGCGCCAAGGACCCGACCTGGACCGCCCGGCACCCCGGGCGGTCCACCGGCGAGATCCTGGCCTACGTACGGCCGGAGCTGTTCGCGCCCTTCCACGGGTCGCGGTGGCGGCACCGGGACCCGGACTACCTGGCCCTGAAGACCGAGCTCACCGCGGAGCTGCTCGATCAGCTGTACCGTCAGCTGCCCGGCACCAGGGGGCGGGTGGCCCACCACGAACTCGGCACCCCGCTGACGGCCGAGCACTTCGCCGGCTGGCCCGGCGGCAGCCTCTACGGGCTGGCCAAGGACGTGGCGGGCTTCGGCGACGGCCACCGCGCCGGCCTGGCCGACTGGCTGCGCCCTCGGACCCGGATCGAGGGCCTGTACCTCTCCGGCCAGGACTGCCTGGCCGGCGGCTTCCTCGGGGCGGTCACCGGCGGTCTGCTGGCCGCCCACGAAGCCCTGGACCGGACCGGTCGCGCCCGCCTCTGGGCCGGGATCCTGAGACAGGGCCTGCGGCCGACGTCCCCCTGACGACCCCGGCACGGCCCTGCACCGGCTCAGCCGTCGAAGAGCGGATCCGGTCGGGCGAGTGCGGCCCGGCGTGCCCGCCCGGGGTCGGGCTCCGGTCCACGGTCGGGCTCCGGTCCGGGGTCGGTGGCGGGCGTCAGCGGCAGGTCCGCCCAGACCGTCTTGCCGTCTCCGGCGGGCGTGGCGCCCCAGGCTTCGGTGACGCGGTCGACGATGACCAGGCCGTGCCCGTGCGGCGTCTCCGGGCGGTGGGGCTCGATCAGGTGCGGCGGTACGGGGTTCGCGTCGGTGACGGCGATCCGCAGCCCGCCGGGGCGCAGCCGGAGGTCGAGGGCGAGCGGTCCGCCGGCGTGCTGCGCGGCGTTCGCCAGCAGTTCCGCGGCGGCCAGGACGGCGTCGCCGGCTGCCGGCCGGCCGGTCAGGTGCCAGTCGGTGAGGGCGTGGCGGGTGAAGTCGACGCCGTCGCGCACGAGGCCGCCCGCCCGGGACGGGAAGTCCAGTCGGCGGCGGCCCCGGACCGCGGTGGAGGGGGGGAGGACACATGGTGGGTTCCCGGTCGTTGCCGAAGGTGCTCCGACCCGGGCGTCTGCCCCGCCCTGCGCCGCTTACGCATCGGGGCTCCGCGGCAGCGGCGTGCGGCCGGCCGCCCGGCCCCGGCGGCCCTCGTTGACACGGTCGGGGGTGGGTAGAAGGCTGGAGGAAGTCCCAGCGCAAGCGCTCCGGCGGCCCCGAGCCGAAGGACGGTCCATGACCGCGCTCCTGCACACCACCCACATCGCCGGCGCAGCACCCGGTACCGACCTGCTGCGTCTGCGCGGCGAGGCCGACCAGGACACCGCCGCCGACCTCCAGCACGCCTTCGACCACGCGCTGCGGAGCCTGCCCACGCCCCACGTGCTGCTCGTCGACTGCCGCGGACTCACCTTCTGCACCTCGACCGGCCTGAACGCCGTCCTCAAGGCCCGGCGCCTCGCCCTGCGCCAGGGCACCGTGCTGCGTCTGACGGGTGTCACCGACCAGCTGCGCCGGCTGCTGCGCATCACCGAGGTCGACACCGTCCTGGACATCCAGGACTCCCCCGCCGCCGACGACGCGCCGGGCACCGTCTGAGCTCTGGCATCCTGCTCGGACGGAGTCCGCCGTGTCCCAGCAGTTGCGTGTCCTGCCCGGGGAGTTCGTCGTCGAGCACCTGGGCGACGGCGCCCCGCCGCCCGACGGCGCGTGGCTCTCCCCGGTCCGGGCGCCGGAGGGCCTGACCGTCGTCCGCCCGTCGCGGCCCGGGGAGGGCCCGGGCGCGGAACGCCGGTCCGCGCTGTACGGCGGTGACACCGCCCACGCGGTCGACGTGCCGGGCATGCTCCCCGCCGCCGGCGTCCCGGTGTTCGTGGCGTCGACCTTCCACGCCGACGTCGTCCTGGTGCAGACCGGCTCCGTGGCCGCGGCACGGGCCGTCCTGCGGGCGGCGGGCCACACCGTCGTCCGACCCGGCGGGCCGGGCCCGCGTGGTACCGCGGTACTACGCCGCGGCCGATGATCACCCCCGGGTACCACGGTTCGCGGCGCCGTCGAACCTAGCGTTGCGGGTGAGGCGGTCGGAACGTTCCGGCCCGCGACGACGTAGGGGTGACCGATGATCGAGGCGCACCGGCTGACGAAGCGGTACGGGGAGAAGACGGCGGTCGACGGGCTGGACTTCACCGTCCGGCCGGGTACGGTCACCGGTTTCCTCGGGCCGAACGGCGCGGGCAAGTCCACCACGATGCGGATGATCGTCGGTCTGGACGCTCCCACCAGCGGGTCGGTCCGGGTCAACGGCCGCCGCTACGCGCAGCACGCCGCCCCGTTGCAGGAGGTCGGCGCGCTGCTGGAGGCGAAGTCGATCCACCCGGGCCGGTCGGCGTTCAACCACCTGATGGCGCTGGCGCACACCCACGGCATTCCGCGCAGCCGGGTCGACGAGGTCATCGGCCTCACCGGTCTGCAGTCGGTCGCCAAGCGGCGCGCGGGGGCGTTCTCCCTCGGCATGGGCCAGCGGCTGGGCATCGCGGCGGCGCTGCTGGGCGATCCGGCGACCGTGATGCTGGACGAGCCGGTGAACGGTCTCGACCCGGAGGGCGTGCTGTGGATCCGCAACCTCCTGTCCGGCCTCGCCGCCGAGGGCCGCACCGTCTTCGTGTCCTCGCACCTGATGAGCGAGGTCGCGCTGGTCGCCGACCACCTGATCGTCGTCGGGCGCGGCCGGCTGCTCGCCGACACCACCGTGCAGGAGCTCGTCCGGCAGGCCGGCGGGGACGTGGTGAAGGTCGCCACCGCCGACCCGGCCCGGCTGCGGGAGGTCCTCGCCGGGCCCGGTGTCGAGATCACCGGGCAGGCCGGCTCCGAGGAGCTGCTGGTCTCCGGGGTGACGGCGCGCGCCATCGGCCTGAAGGCCGCCGAGCACGGCATCGCCCTGTTCGAGCTGGCCACCCGGACCGTCTCCCTGGAGGAGGCCTTCATGGACCTGACCCGGGACGCCGTGGAGTACCACGGCTCCACCACCGGCATCGAATCCGAGGAGCGTGCCGCATGAGCACCGTCGCACCGAACCGGGCCCCGGCGGCCACCGCCGAGCGGCCGGCCCGTCCCGGCTACGGGGTGACCGGAGCGCGTGTCCTGCGCTCGGAGTGGGCGAAGATGTGGTCGCTGCGCTCGACCTGGATCACCCTGGGCCTCGGCCTGTTCTTCCTGGTGGCGTTCGGCCTGATCGCCGCGTACCAGTTCAAGTCGCGGATCACCTCGGGCCGGCCAATGGACCGGGACTTCGCCTCCGCCTCCGCGCTCAGCCTGTCGCTGTTCGGCACGAACTTCGCGCAGCTGGCCCTCGGCGTCCTCGGTGTCCTGGTCGCCGCCGGCGAGTACTCGACCGGCATGATCCGCTCCACCCTGGCCGCGGTGCCGCGCCGCCTGCCCGTCCTGTGGTCGAAGGCCGTGGTGTTCGGTGCGGTCGCGCTGCTCGTCGGCACCGCCGGGGTGTTCGCCGCCTTCGTCGTCGACAGCCGCATCGTCTCGGGCACCCGTGCCGCGATGGTCCTGTCGGACGCCGGCGTGGTGCGCGGCCTGTTCGGTGCGGGTCTCTACCTCGGGCTGGTCGGGGTGATCGGTGTCGCCCTGGGTGTGCTGCTGCGGTCGGTGGCGGGCGGCATCTCGGTGCTGGTGGCGTCGCTGATGCTCGTCCCGGGCCTGGTGTCGTTGCTGCCGAGCTCGTGGCAGGACGACATCGCGCCCTACCTGCCGAGCCACGCCGGCGAGGCGATGTTCACCCTGCACCACGACGCTTCGACGCTGTCGCCGACGGCCGGCCTGGTGGTCTTCGTCGTGTGGACGGTCGCGGCACTGGCCGGCGCGGCCGTCCGCCTGGTGCGCAGCGACGCCTGAGACCCTGTGCGCGTCGCGGTGCCCGGCGGTGTCCGGGCACCGCGGCGGCCGTCCCGCCCATCATGGACAGGTGAGATCCGTGAACCACCAGGAGAGCGCCGCTCCCGGCCCGGCCGTGCCGGAGGCCGTGGGCGGCGACCCGCTGTCCGGGCACCCGTTCTTCGTCCGCCTCGCCCGGGCCGGGCAGCACCTGCGGGAGGTGGACCGCCGCCACCCGTGGATCCTGGACACCGCGGTGGTCGCCGTCGTGTTCCTGGTGTTCTGCCTCCCGGACCTGGTGCACGGCGACGGCGGCCGGGGTCCGCGCGAGCACCGGATCGTCTTCACCGAGCTGCCGGTGCCGGCGATGCTCGCGCTGCAGCTGGGACTGGTGCTGCCACTGCTGTGGCGCCGGCGCCGGCCGACGGCCGCGTTCGCCGTGGTGATGGCGGTGTTCGTGCTGCAGTGGTCGATCGGCGCGGCGCTGCGCGCGGACGTGGCGCTGCTGGTGGCGCTGTACTCGCTGGCGCTGCACGGGCGGCTGCGGGACCTGGCGTGGGCGTGCGCCGCGGTGACGCTCGGCATGGCGGTGGTCGCGGTGCGGGTGTCGTCCGCGGTGTCGGTGTGGGACGGTCTGTTCTTCCTGTTCGCCGCGGTGACCGCGGCGGTCGCGCTGGGCATCGCGGTGCGGGTCCGGCGGGCACAGCTGGCCGGTCTGCGGGAGCGGGCGGCCCGGTTGGAGGTGGAGCGGGACCAGCGCAGCCGGCTGGCGGCGGCGACCGAGCGCACCCGGGTGGCGCGGGAGATGCACGACATCGTCGGCCACAACCTGTCGGTGATCATCACGCTGGCGGACGGCGGCGCGTACGCGGCCGAGGCGTCGCCGGAGCGCGGCCGGGAGGCCCTGGTGCTGATCGGGGACGCCGGCCGGCAGGCGCTGGGCGAGCTGCGGCGGATGCTCGGGGTGCTGCGCGAGCGGGGCGGCGGCGGCCCGGAGCTGGCTCCGCAGCCGGGCATCACCGACATCGACGGGTTGTGTGCGCGGATGCGGGCGGCCGGGCCGCGGATCGCCTACCGTTCCGAGGGTGAGCTGGACGGGCTGGACCGCGGGGTGCAGTTGATGGCGTACCGCATCGTCCAGGAGGCGCTGACGAATTCGCTCAAGCACGCGGGGCGCGAGACGCGGGCGCGGGTGACGGTGGCGGTCGACGGGGACCGGCTGCGGGTGCGGGTCGACGACAGCGGCCCGCCGGGGGGTGCGGCCGGGCCGCGGCCGGGTGGCGAGGGCCACGGGATCGCGGGGATGCGGGAGCGGGCCGCGCTGTACGGTGGCACGGTCGTGGCGGGTCCTGCGGGAGGTGGGTGGTCGGTGGTGGCCGATCTCGACCTGTCGCCGGTCGCGGACGCTGCGGGGCTCCCCGGCGGTGCGGGTGGTCCGGCGTGACGACGGTGCTGATCGTGGACGACCAGCCGTTGCAGCGGTACGGCTTCCGGATGCTGTTGGAGAGCCGGCCGGACACCGCGGTGGTCGGCGAGGCCGGGCACGGGGCGGAGGCGGTGCGGCTCGCCGCGGAGCTGCGGCCGGACGTAGTGCTGATGGACGTCCGGATGCCGGGGATGGACGGCATCGAGGCGACGCGGCTGATCGTCGCCGCGGGCGGGCGGTCGCGGGTGCTCGTGCTGACGACCTTCGACCTCGACGAGTACGCGCACGCGGCGCTGCGTGCGGGGGCGAGCGGTTTCCTGCTGAAGGACGCCCGCCCGGAGGAGCTGCTGGCGGGGATCCGGGCGGTGGCCGAGGGGGATGCCGTGGTGGCGCCGGCGGTGACGCGGCGTCTGCTCGACGCCTACGCCCACCGGCTGCCGGGCCGGCCGCCGGACGCGGCCGCGCAGGAGCCGCGGCTGGCGGCGCTGACGGACCGGGAGCGGGAGATCCTGGTGGCGGTCGGGCGGGGCTGGACGAACGGGGAGATCGCGCAGCGCCTGGTGCTGTCGGAGTCGACGGTGAAGACGCACGTCGGCCGGGTGCTGGCGAAGATCGGCGCCCGGGACCGCGTCCAGGCCGTCATCTTCGCGTACGACATGGGGCTGACCCGGCCGAACCCGCCGGCCTGACCCGCGCCGGCGGGCGGCCGCGCGGGCCGGCCCGCCCGGGGAGCGGGCCGGCGGTGGCGCCAGTGCGCGCCGGGGCCTACAGCGGCTGCGGCTTGATCATGGCGAAGGGCGCGCCCTGCGGGTCGGCGACCACGGCCATCCGGCCGGCCGTCATGTCGAACGGCGGGGCCAGCACGGTGCCGCCCCGCTTGACCAGGGCGTCCACGGTGGAGTCGACGTCGTCGACCGCGAAGTAGGTCAGCCAGTGCGCGGGGGTGCCGGGCGGGTCGTCGGCGAGCAGGGTGACGCCGCCGACGGCGCGGCCCCCGACCCGTAGCTCCCAGTAGGAGTCGGCGCCGTCCATCGGCTCGATCTCGATGCCGAACGCCTCGCCGTAGAAGGCCGTGGCCGCCGGAGCGTCGCTGGTGTGCAGTTCGTTCCAGACGAGTGCACCGGCCTCGCCGGTGACCCGGGCGCCGGGGAACTCGCCGGGCTGCCAGACGCCGAACACGGCGCCCTGCGGGTCGGCGGCGATCAGCATCCGGCCGAGGGTGCCGACGTCCATGGCCGGGACGAGCAGGGTGCCGCCCGCGGCGACGATCGCGTCCTGGGTGGCCTGCGCGTCGGTGCTGGCCAGGTAGCCCGTCCACACGGTCGGCGGTTCCGGCATGCCCTCGGGTGCCGTCGCCGGGCCGATGCCGGCCACGGCCCGGCCGTTGAGCTCGCAGACCGCGTATCCGCCGAACTCGGCCGGTCCGGGCGCGCCCTGCCAGCCGAGCAGGTCGCGGTAGAAGTCCAGGGCGGCCTGCTGGTCCTTGGCCATCAGGTCGACCCAGCACGGGGTGCCGGTCGGGTACGGGGTGGTGACGTCGGGCATGCTCTCTCCTTCGAACGGGGACTCTCCCGTCACCCTGTCGTCACCGACCGGAGCCGGCCGTGTGCGACACGCAGTCGCGGGCGGAGCTTTCCCGCACCGGCCCGGGCCGCGGCCACCGCCCCCTGCCGGCCGCGGCGTCGGTCACGAGGGCTCCGCCGCCGGGCCGTGCAGCTCCTGCTGCCACAGCGCCTCGCAGAGCAGGTCCAGGCCGTGCCGCAGGTGGCGCCGGTAGGTGCCGTACGGGAGGCCGAGGCGGCGGGCGGCGGCCTCCTGGGTGGGTGCGCCGGAGAAGTACCCGGCGGTCAGCGCCTCCCGGGCGCGGGCCCCGCGCGGGTCGCGGGCGAGGTCGAGGCCGGGTGTGAACAGCAGGTCGTTGATCGCCCGGGTGATGTCGGTGCCGGTCATGGCTGCCTTCTCCTCGGGGTGTCGGGGGCGGGTGGTGTGCGGGGCGGGTGGTGTGCCGGGCGGGTGGGGCGGCCCCTCACGGGTGGGCGGGGACCGGTTCGCGGACGGGCGTGAAGTCCAGTTCCAGGGAGACGGGGCCGCGGGTGTAGAGGCCGGTCTCCCGGTAGCGGAAGCCGGGGCTGGGGCGGAGGTCGTCGAGCAGCCGCAGCAGCAGCGCGGCCACGGTCTCGATCTCGGCGCGGGCGAAGGCCGCACCGACGCACTGGTGGAGTCCGGTGCCGAAGGCCAGGTGCTGGGCGGCGGCGGTGAAGGAGCGGGCGGCGCCGAGGTCCGGGCGGTGCAGGTCGAAGGCGTCCGGGTCGGTGAAGGCCCCGGGGTCGCGGTTGGCCGCGCCGATCATGCAGAAGACGGTGGCTCCGGCGGGGACGACGGTGCCGGCGAACTCGGCGTCCTGCTCGGCGCGGCGGGGGACGAGTTGCACGGGCGGGGTGAGGCGCAGCGTCTCGGCGACGGCGGCGGACAGCAGGGCCGGATCCCGGCGGACCTGCGCCAGTTGCCCGGGGTGGTCGATCAGGTACTTGAAGAGCAGGGCGAGCGTCTTGTCGGCGGGTTCGACGGCGGCGAGCAGCACGTTGACGACCAGGGCGGTGACCTCGCGGGTGCTCATGGCGATGCCGTCGAACTCGGCCGTGCACAGCATCGACACCAGGTCGTCGCCGGGGTGGCGGCGGCGGCGTTCCACGACGGGGGCGAGGTGGGCCTCCAACTGCTCGGCGCAGTCGAGGCAGTGGCGGCGGCGCTCGGGGGTGAGGACCAGGCCGGTGACGAACTCGGTCACCCCGCCCAGCCAGTGGGCGACCTGCTGCCAGTCCTCCTTGTCGAGGCCCAGGACGTCCAGCGTCACGCGGACGGCGAACGGCTTGCCGAAGTCGTTGACGAGGTCGATCCGCCCGCGGGAAAGGAAGGGCGCGACCAGCTCAACCGCGTTGGCGCGGACCGCGCGGATCTGCTCCTGCAGGGCGGGCCCCGTGAACGCGCGGACGACGATTCCGCGCTTGGCGGTGTGCTCCGCCCCGGTCATCCGGGCGAACACCCGGCCGCGCATCACGGGCTCGGCGCGCACCTGGAGCGTCTCGGTGCTGAACGTCTCGTGGTCGCCCAGCACCCGTCGGACGTCCTGGTGGCGGGAGAGGAAGTAGCCGTCCACGGCGGGCTCGTGGTGCACCGGCGCGCGGTCCCGCAGCCAGCCGTAGTACCGGTGGGGCGCTGCGGCGAAGCCCTCGGACAGGATGCTGAAACGGCGATCGACCACTGGTGGGGGGCCTCTCGCGAAGACGGGCACGGCGGGAGCCGGAGCGGCGGGGCCCACCCGGCCTGCGGCACCGTGCGCCGTGCAACGAGGCTGCGGGCAGCCGTGGGTCGGCCTGCCGGGTCGACCGCCCGGCGGCACGACGCCGACTGAGAATGTGTGGGGGACTATAGCCTGAGGATCTGTCGGGTTCACGCCACCGGCGTTCCCCCGAGGACGCGGCCGGCCCCGGGCGCGGGCGGTCGCCGGATATTGTGCGCGGTCGCCCGCCCGCCTGCCGCAGACTGGGGCCGGAGCAGATCCCGAACTGGAGGACGATCATGGTTGAACGGCCGTTGACGCTGATGGCGGTGCACGCGCATCCCGACGACGAGGCCACCGGGACGGGCGGCGTGCTCGCGCGGTACGCGGCGGAGGGCATCCGCACGGTGCTCGTCACGTGCACGGACGGCGGTTGCGGTGACGGGCCGGGGGGCGTCAAGCCGGGCGATCCCGGGCACGATCCGGCCGCCGTGGCCGCGATGCGCCGCGAGGAGCTCCGGGCGAGTTGCGAGGTCCTGGGGATCGGCCACCTGGAGCTGTTGGAGTACGCGGACTCCGGGATGATGGGCTGGGCGGCCAACGACGCGCCCGGCTCGTTCTGGCGGACGCCGGTGGAGGAGGGCGCCGCCCGCCTCGCCGAACTGCTGAAGCAGTACAAGCCCGACGTGGTCGTGACCTACGACGAGAACGGGTTCTACGGCCACCCCGACCACATCCAGGCGAACCGCATCACGATGGCGGCGCTGGAGATGACCGGGATGACGCCCAAGGTGTACTGGACGACGGCTCCGCACTCGCAGATGCAGCGGTTCGGCGAGGCCATGCGGGAGTTCGGCGGCGACTGGGAGGAGCCGGACCCGGCGGAGGCCGCCGCCCTGGCCGAGATCGGCCTGCCCGACGAGGAGATCACCACCTGGGTGGACACCACCGCCTTCGGCGACCGGAAGTTCGACGCGCTGGCCGCGCACGCCAGTCAGGGCGAGAACATCTTCTTCCTGAAGATGGGCAAGGAGCGGTTCACCGAGCTCATGGGCACGGAGACCTTCGTGCGGGTGCAGGACACCACGGGTGCGGCCGTGCCCGAGAACGACCTCTTCGCCGGACTTCGCTGACCGACGGCGCCGCCGGACGGTGCCGCGCGGGCGTTGCCGTGGCCGGACCCGCTCCTGCGGGTCCGGCCACGGCCGTTCCCGGTCCGTGTGCGGCGGCCCGTGCACGGCGGTCCGGTCCGGGGCCCGGCCGCGGACCGGCTGAGCGGTCGCGAACCGGTCGTGTACCGCCCAGGCCGTTCGGCGGGGGTCACCCCGCCGGTCGGCGGGAGGGGTGGCCCGCCGGTCGGCGGGTGGCGTTTCGGCCGATCGGCGGATGCCCGGGGTTTCGGCAGGATGATCGTATGATTGGGCAGAGCGGCAAGGAGGTCTGACGGTGCGTCGCCTGAGCTCCTTGCCCGTACCCGAACTGGCGGACGGCACGGTGGTGCTCCGCCGGCCCGAGGCCGCGGACGCCGCGACCGTCCTCGCCGGTACCCGCGACCCGCTGGTCCGCGAGTTCATGCAGGGGGTGATCCCCCATCAGGACCTCGACGCGGCCGCGCGCTGGCTCGCCGACGTCCCGGCGCGCCTCTGGGTGCTGGACCGGGCGGCGTACTTCACTGTGGCATCCGTCACGGAGGGCCGCGCCGTGGGCTGGGCCGAACTCGTCGATCTGCGCCCCGAAGAGGGCGCCGCGGAGGCGGCGGTATGGCTGTTGCCCGAGGCACGGAGCCTCAGGACGGCCACCTCCGCGCTGCGCCTGCTCTGCCGGTTCGGCTTCGAGCAGCTCGGACTGGGCCGGATTGACGCGTACGCTGCGGCAGATAACATGCCTGTTCAGGTGGTTGGTGCCTACATCGGATTCCGCCGCGCCGGATTCCGGCCCGGACTGTTCCGCAGTTCGCGGACGCAGGCGCTGCACGACGCCGTACACGCGACGCTCACACCCGAGGACCTGTGCTGACATCTTTCTGACGTAGCGTCAGGCACACGGGGCGTTCCGCATGGCACGCACGAGGACGGGCTGGCCCGTCGAGAGGGAGGGGACCCTGATGTCGGGGGGAGCTGTTTCGCCGTCCACGGAGACGGCACCCGGGGGAGGTTCGGAGCTGCTGCGGCTCACCGCGCCCGCCGAGGGCCCGGCGGGCGGCCGGATCGACCTCGCGGTCGAGGCGACCGGGGAGTTCCGGGTCGAGCGCGTCGCGGCCGGCGGCCGCGCGTTCAGAAGCGGTCGCGTCGACCGGGTCTTCCTGACACGGGTCGTGAAAGCGCTCTCATCCGCCGCACCGGGAAACGCCCAGGTCACCGTCGGTGCCGACGCCGGGTCGACACCCGCGCGTCGCCTGTTCGCCACCGGAATGCCGTCCGGCGTCGACGCCGTCTGGGACGACGCCGCGGGCGTCCCCGTCCCCGGCATCGCCCGCGCGCTGGAGGTGCTGGCGGCCCAGGTCCTCGACCCCGCCGCCGCCGGTCTGCTGCCCTCCTCCCTCGTCCAGCTCGACCAGCCGGAATCCGACCCCGCCGAGCCGACCGCCGGCACCGGCCGGCCCGCCGCCGCCGTCGGATCCGTCGGCGGCCGCCCGGCCTACGCACTCGCCAGGCCCGGTGAGGGCTTCGGACTCACCGCGCTCGAGGACGGCACCGAACTCGGCGGGTCCGGCACCGACGCCGGCGTCCTGCCCACCGCGGTGGCCCTCGGCCCGGCCGACGGCCGCGAGCTGTTCGCGGTCGGCGGCGAGGACGGCTCCGTCCAGGTCTGGGACGCCGTCAGCGGCGAACTGCTGCACGGCACGGCCGGCGGCGAGGGCGCCCAGGCGGTCGCCGCCGCCACCGTGCACGGCGTCCCGCTCGCCTTCTCCGCCGGACGGGCCGGCGAGATCCGCGCCTGGCGCACCGCGGACGGCCGCGGCCTCGGCCTGCTGCCCGTGGCCGGAGCCGGCGCCGCCGCGCTCTGCCACGCCCGCTGCGCCGACCTGGACCTGCTCGCCGCCGGCGGCGCCGACGGCCTCGTCCGGGTCTGGGACACCGCCACCGGCGAACAGCTCCACCTGCTGGTCGGCCACACCGACCGGATCACCGCACTCGCCGTCCTCACCCTCGGCAACCAGGCCGTGCTCGCCTCCGCCGGCGCCGACGCGACCGTCCGCCTGTGGGACCTCGCCACCGGGCAGCCCGTCGCCGTCCTCACCGGCCACTCCGCCTCGGTCACCGGCCTGGCCTTCCTGCAGCCGGACGGCGACCCGCTGCTCGCCTCCTGCGCCCTCGACGGCACCCTGCGGCTGTGGGACGTCTACACCGGCACCGCCGTCGGCGGCCGCCCCGCCCGCCAGGGCTGGCTCACCGCGCTCGCCGCGCTGCACCTCGACGGCCGCCAGGTGCTCGCCGTCGGCGACGAACACGGCGCCGTGACGCTGTGGGACCCGACCGGCTTCACCCGGCTCACCGAACTCGCGGCGGGCGGCGGCCACCCCGTCAACGCGCTGACCGTCCTCGCGGCGGACGGCCTGCCCCGGCTGGCCGCCGGCCACGGCGACGGCACCGTCCGGCTGCTGGACCCGGCCGGCGGCCCCGGCCCCTGGACGGCCGCCGCCGACGGCGGCCCCGTCACCTCGCTCGCCGTGTGCCCCGCGGACGACGGGCCGGTCCTGGTCTGCGGCACCGCCTCGGGCGCCGTCCGCTGCCTCGACGCCCGGACCGGCACCGAGCTGCCGCTGCCCACCCCGCACACCGGGGCCGTCACCGGCCTCGCCTTCTGCCCGCCCGTCGGCGACGCACCGGCACTGCTGGTCTCCGCCGGAGAGGACGGGACGGTCCGGGTGCGCGACGCGCTCGCCGGCGCCCAGCTGCGCCGCTTCACCGCCGACCGCGACGGCGTCACCGCCCTCGCCGCCGGCGAGGTGGCGGGCCACCAGGTCGTCGCCACCGGCGGCCCGGCCGGCCGGGTCGGGCTGTGGGACGCCGCGCTCGGCCTCCCGCTGCTCGAACTCGCGGGCACGGCCGGCCCGGTGGAGGTCCTCGCCTTCGGCCGGGTCGGCGGCCGCGAGGTGCTGGCCGCCGGCGGCGCCGACGGCGTCCTGAGGATCTGGAACGCCGACGACGGCACCGCGGTCGGCGAGTTCGCCGGCGGCGGCGCCGCGGTGCGCAGCGTCACCCTGCAGGACCTCGACGGCGAGGCCCTGCTGGCATGCGGCGACCAGCAGGCGGTGCTGCGGCTGTGGCACGTCACCAGCGGAGCGCTGCTCAACGAGGCGGAGGTGGACCGGGTCCCGCTCGCGATCGCGTTCGGCGACACGGGCCTGTACACGGTCGGCCCGGACGGCGCAACCGCTCTCTGAGCGGCACGCCGACGGTCACGACCGATCGACCGAAGGGCCGGCCCGCCGTGCGACGGGCCGGCCCACCGGCGGCACGCCAGTGCGGCCGGCACAGACAGGCGAGAGCCTGGCGGAACTGGGGTGGGGGTACATCATGAGCGGTTCGTCGTCCTTCAAGATCGACCTGGAAGAGGTGGAGGCGGCCACCAAGGCGATCCGGGCCATGCTCGACGACCTCGAGGCGCCGACGGCGCGACTGGAGGCGGTGATCAACCAGATCAAGCCGACGGCCTACGGCAGCGAGGCCGTCGGCAAGTCGCTGACCGGCGGCACCTCCTCGGTCGGCGGGCTCCCCGACCACCAGAAGCAGGTCTTCGACGGGGTCAAGGCCTACCTGCAGAACTCGGCGCAGATGGCCGCCAACCTCGAACTCATGGTGCAGCGCTACCGGGAGACCGAGGCGACCCAGACCGCCGAGCTCACCCGGCTGAACGGCGGCCGCGGCGCCGAGGCCGGCACCCTCGCATCACCGGTCTCCACCACCCCGCTGTCGACCGTCCCGGGCACCCCGGCGTCACCGCTCACCGCGGTCGACGGGATCCCGGCCACCGAACCGCTGCGCGCCGTGGACGGCGTACCGGTCTCCGAGCCGCTGCGCGCCGTCGACGGCATACCGGTCACCGAACCGCACCGTGCGACGATCGGCCTACCGCTCTCCGAACCTCTGCGCGCCGTCGACGGCATACCGGCCACCGAACCGCTGCGCGCCGTCGACGGCATCAGGCCCCCCGAGCCGGTCACGCTGCCGACGCACCACGCCCCCGAACCCGCCTTCCACACCCCCGACGCGCCCGACCTCTCGTACAACTCGCACGCGGACGACGACGTGGACCCGCCGCCGCTGCACGGCGGAGGACGCAACATGCTCATCTGAGCCTGCCGTTCCGGACGCGCCGCCCCGGCGCCGATCCGCCTGACGCAACGTCACATGCCCAAGAACATCGAGTCCGAGCGGGCGTTCCCCGCCGACTCGGGTCCCCAGTCCCAGGCCAGCCGGCCAGCCCAAGAGAGCGACTCGTCATGATCGTGCTGCCGCCCGACCTCGCCGAAGTGCTGAAGGTCGTCCAGAGCAACGAACACGGATCCGGTGTCGTCTTCCCCGACGCGAACGAAGACCTGCTGGCGGAACTCGCCGACGCCTGGGAGGCGTGGGCCGCCGCCGCCGAACCCGCCATCCGCACCATCGTCGCCAGCGCCAACCGCGCCATGGCCAACATGTCCGGCGCCGCGGCCGAGAGCTTCCAGGGCTACCTGCACAAGTACGCCGGCAGCGACCAGTCGCACGCGGCGACCACCCTCGACGCCGGTGCCGCGATGGCCCAGTCGCTGCGCGGCGCGCACGAGGCCGTCAGCCAGACCAAGTCCGAGATGGTGCGCGAACTCCAGTACGCCAAGGAGTACATGGAGCAGAACCCGGCCGGGAAGCACGACGACATCGCCCAGTCCGAGGGCATCAAGACGGCCGCGGACACCTACAACACCTACGTCGGCCAGGTCGGCACCGGCATCGACACGATGCTGCGGCAGAGCGCCGGACACGTCGAGCGGATGACCAGCGCCGGACAGGTGGCGCGGCTCGGCGGCTCCGGCGGGAGCGACAGCACCTCCCCCACCCGCACCACCGGCCCCAACACCGCACTCGACCCGACCAGCCTGCTGCACCCCACCGCCACCACCGGGATCGACTCGCTGGCCACCGGCGCCACCCTGCCGGGCGGCCCCGGCCCCGCGATGCCTTCCGGACCGCTCTCCGCGCCGTTCGACCCCGCCTCGGGCATGCCCTCCCCCGGCATGCCCGGCGGCGGGTTCGGCGGCGGAGCACCCGGCGGCGGGTTCGGCGCAGGCAGTGCGGGCGGCGCGGCCGCGTACAAGCCCCAGCTCAGCGCACTGAAGCCCTTCCAGCCGCCGGCACCCGTCCCCTTCTCGGGCAGCCTCGGTGGTGGCGGCGGCTCGGCCGGCGGCTCCGGAGGCGCACCCGTCTTCTCGCCGCTGACCCCCCGTCTCGGCCTCGCCGGCCTCACCGACCTGCCCGGCTCCTCCGGCTCCCTCGGTGGTACGGGCGGCAAGGGCGGCTCGGGCACCCTCGCGCCGTGGAACCCCCCGACCCCGGGCGGCCCCGCGATCGGCGGGCCGGGCGGAGCGATCGGCGGGCTGCCGCTCGGCGGCATCGGCGGGCTCGGCGGCCGTGTCGGCGGCGCCACCGGGGGAACGCGTTCCACCGCGGGCGCCTTCAAGCCGCTGACCCCCGGCGGCGTCGGTGGTTTCGGAGGCGGCCCGGGCGGCAGCCGCGGCCTCGGCGGCGTCGGCGGTGCCGGTGGCCTCGGCGGGGGCGCGGCCGGAGGCCGCGGTCTCGGCGGCGGCGGTGGTGTCGGCGCACTGGGCGCAGGCGCCTCCGCGAAGGGGTACGCCACCCGGGCCGGACTCGGCGCCGGCGGCCTCGGCGGGGCGGAGGGCGGCCTGCGGGCCGGCGGCACCGGTGCCGCCGGGTACGGCCGCTCCGAAGCCGGCGCCACCGGCACCGGCCGCGGCACCGGCCCCGCCGGCATGGCCGGGGCCCACGCCCCGGGCGGCATGGGCGGCGCCGGCGGCCGCGGCGAGAAGCGCGGCGGCAACCGGTTCGTCCGCCCGACCCGCTTCGGCTGCGAGGGGCCGGAGGACGAGGACGAGACGCTGCTCGGCGACCGCGGCATCACCGGCCAGGCCGTCCGGCACGAGGAGGGCGACCGCCACTGGGAGCGGATGCGGCGCCGCTGGCTCGACTCCGCCCGCACCGAGGGCCCGGCCCCCCAGGCCCCTGCCGCCGCGGGCGCGGAGACTCCGGCGGAACAGAACACCCTGCTCAACCAGCTGACCACCGCCCTGCTCGGTCCCGAAGCGGGCACGGACGGCGCCGCCACCGACACGGCCGCGGGCTCCGACAACGGCAGCGGTGGCGGCAGTGGTGAGGGCGGGTCCGCGGCGTCCGGCGGCGAGCGGCCGGCGCACGGCTCCCGGGACGAGGGCACCGGCACGTCCTCCTCGCCGGACGAGGACTACCTCGACCGCGCCCGGTCCGTCGCCGCCCGCCGCGGCCGCCCGGACGACGACACCCCGGCGGCCTCAGCCGCCACCGGCACGGGGTCGGGAGCCGACGGCGCAGACAAGCCCGCCGAGCGGGCCCCGCTCCGTCAGGAGGGCGGCTACCAGGTACCGAGCCCGTTCCTGCGGGCCGCACTCGCCCGCCTCGCCACCTCCGGCGGCGCGGACGGTGCCGCCCCGGGCGGCGCGGCCTCGTAACCGACCGGCCGTCGTACGGCCGCCGCACACCCCGCAGCCTTCCCACCGCCGTCCGCCCGCTCCCACGAGCGGGCGGACGGCCGGCACGAACTGGACGAACCCATGGATGAGCAGACAGGCGCAGAACAGGCTCACGCCGTACTGCGCGAAACCGTGAGCAGCCCCCGCCTGCAGGAAGCCGCGCTGCAGCCGACCGAGGCATGGGAGGTCGCCGAACCCACCGCGCGCCTGCAGCCCATGGAACACGTGCAGATGGCCGAACCCACCGCGCGCCTGCAGCCCATGGAGTCCGCCCACCTCGCCGAACCCACCGCCCGTCTGCAGCCCATGGAGTCCGCCCACCTCGCCGAACCCACCGCCCGTCTGCAGCCCATGGAGTCCGCCCACCTCGCCGAACCCACCGCTCCCCTCCAACCCATGGAGCGCGGCGTCCCGATGGCCGAACACACTGCCCGGCTGCGGCCCGACGCGGTGGAGGCGTCCCCGACGCAGACCACCGCGCTCGCCGCGACGGCCCGGACCGCCCCCGACGCCCAGGTGAAGCGGCTCGCGCCGACCACCGCCGCCGCGGCGCAGTCCGGCGGATCCGCCGGCAGCGGCTTCGAGGTGAATCCGGAGCAGTACCGCGCCGCGGTCAGCCCGGTGCTCGCGGCGGCCGACCAGCTCACCCAACTCGTCACCGGGCTCTCGGCGTTCCTCGACCACACCCAGTCGACGGCCCCGTGGGGCAACGACGAGTCCGGCAAGAAGTTCGCGGAGGGCGAGAAGGGCTACCTGCGGTACAGCACCGACACGCTCAAGGGCCTCAAGGGCATGCCGGAGGCCGTCCGTTACGTCGCGGACGGCCTCAAGGCCATGGCCGAGAACTACCGGGCGACCGAGGAGGGCACCACCTCGGTCTTCCAGGGCGGCGGAACCGACGGCGTGTCCGTCCCCCAGACCGGTTCGTACAGCGCGCCCGTCAACGTCACCTCTCCGGGCGCCACCCTGCGCGACATCGCACAGGCCCACCCGTCCACCACCCGAAGGGCCTGATCCGATGGCGGTCGAACTCCCCGAGCCCCTGCAGTGGGTGCTCCTCCTGCTGGCGGGCACCCGCTGGCCGGAGGCCGACGAGGACATGCTCCGCGACATGGCGGAGCGCTGGCGCGACGGCGCCAAGACCCTGGAGGACGCCGGACGCTCCGCCGACTCCGCGGTGAAGCGTGCGCTCGACGGCCAGCGCGGCGCGGCCGCCGACGCCCTGGGCAAGCACTGGTCGCAGTTCACCACCGGCAAGGGCACCGAGGCGGAGCCGGGGTACTTCCCCGGTCTCGTCCAGGCCTGCAACGGCATGGGCGACATGCTGGAGGCGATGGCCAACTCCGCGGAGACCGCGAAGATCCAGATCGTGGCCCAACTCGGCATCCTGGCCTTCGAGATCGCCACCGCGGAGGCGGAGGCGCCGTTCACCGCGGGTGCCTCGCTGGCCGAGATCCCGGTGTTCGTCGGCATCAGCCGCACCGCCGTCCAGCAGATCCTGAAGCAACTGCTGAAGGAGACGCTGCAGTTCGCGGCGAAGCAGGCCGCGCAGATGGCCGCGATCAACCTGCTGGCCCAGGGCATCGAGGTGATGGAGGGCCACCGCAAGAGCGTCGACATGAAGGAGCTCGGCCAGAACGCCCTCGGCGGTGCCGTCGCCGGTGCCAGCGGCCACCTGATCGGCAAGGGTCTCAGTGCCGGCGGGTCGAAGCTCGGCCTCAGCAGCGTCATGGAGACCACCGCGGGCCGGATGGCCCACGGCGCAGCCGTCGGCGTCGGTGCTGACGTCTCCACCCAGCTCATCACGACCGGTCACGTCGAGGGCGGCAGCCTGCTCGGCTCCGGACTGAGCGGCGGTGCCTCGGTCGGCCTGCACCGCGGCGCGGCCGCCGTGAAGGGCCACTTCAACGGCCCGCCGAAGATCCCCACCCCGCACGCCGGCCCCGAGGGCGCCGGCGGCGCCACCCCCGGAGCGGGCGGCGCACCGGTCTTCTCCAAGTCGGACTCCGGCTCGTCGAGCTACCGCGGACCGTCCGCCGAGGGCCTGTCCGGCGGCTCGCACGAGGCACCGGCCTCGACCGGCTCGACCGGTTCCGCCGGTTCGGCGGGCGGCTCCGTCGGCGGTCACTCCGCCACCGGCCTGACCGGGGGCTCCAACGGATCCACCGGCTCGTCCGGTTCGGCCGGCACGAGCAGTTCGGCGGCTACCACGCACGGCGGTGGCGAGGGCGGCGCGAGCCGTCCCGAGAACGCACCCGCGCCGGCCTCCGGCACCCGGGGCCTGGTCCCGTTCGGCTCCGACCGTCCCGCGCCCGTCGCCGAGCACACCCCGGCGAACGAGACCGCCGCGGCCGGGCAGCCGACCCCGCACACGGCCGACCGTCCCGCACCCTCCGCCGAGCACACCCCTGCGCCCGAGACCGTTGCCGCCCCGGCCGCCGCCCGTGGCGACTCCGCCGAGCCTGCGCCGCGTCCCGCAGAACCCGTGCACCAGGTCTCCGAGAGCACGCCGCGCGCCCCCGAGACCACCCCCCGGGGCACCGAGCACGCACCGGTCACGCACGAGCAGGCTCCCGGGCAGATCCACGAGCAGGCACCGCCGCAGGCCCGTCAGGACGTCCAGCCGTCGCCGCACGCGACCACGGGCGAGACCCGCACGGCGCCGGCCGACCCGGCCCCGGCACACGAGTCCCGGCCCGCCGCCGCGGATCACGCCGGTGACCGGGCGCCGGTCGCCGACCGGCCGACGGCGGCCCCGGTCCACGAGGCCCCGGCGCCGAGCCGCGAGACCTCCGTGCCCGCGCACGATGCGCCGGCCCCCGTCCACGAGACCCCGGTGCACACGCAGCAGACCGCTGCCCCCGTGCACGAGACGTCCGTCCCGACCCGCGACACCTCCGTGCCCGTGCACGAGACGCCCGTGCACGAGACGCCTGCGCACGTGCCCCCCGCGCACGAGACACCGGTGCACACGCAGCAGCCGACCGGGGCCGTCCACGACACGCCGACGCCCGTCCACGAGACGCCCGCCCCCGCGCAGCAGACCCCGTCCCACGTCCAGCCGGGCACCGGCCCCGTCCACAACACGGCACCGCCCGTCCACGAGACCCCCGTCCACGAGGGTGCCGCGGAGCGTCCGGCGGCGGCCGTGCCGCACACGGCGGCTCCGGCCGCGGCCCCCGCGCAGGGCCATGTCGCGGGGGGCGGCGGCGAGCACCGTGCCCCGGCCCCCGAGTCGGAAGCCCCGGCACCGGCGTCCAGCCGGCTGGACGGCACCGGCCCGCTCGGCGGTGCCCCGCACCTGGCCACGCCCGGTGGCGACACGCACCTCAACGGCGGCACCCGGATCTCGGGCGGTCAGACCCAGGGCAGGCCTGCGCCGGAGACCGTGCCGGGGAACGTCGTTCCCGACAACGCGGCGTCCACCGTTCAGCAGCCGGCGGGCACGCCGCCCGTGTCGGGCGGGTTCATGCCCGGCCCGGTGCCGGGTGGCGGCTCCGCCCACACGGCGGGCGGCGGCGCCCGTACGCCCTCGCCCCACGCCACGACCGGTCCGGTGTCGCAGCGCCCGGTGGAGCCGACCCCGCAGCCCGGAGGCGGCACCGTCCGGCCGGGCGCGGGCCGAACGTCCGACACCCACGTGCCGCCCCCGCCCCCGCCGCCGCAGCACCAGGCGGGCGGGACTCCGCGGACCCTCGGCGACCCGAACGGGTCCTCGTCGTCCGCGCCCCGCACCGGTCGGACCGGCGACGAGCACCTCCCGCCGCCGCCCCCGCCGCCGTCGGGGAACTCCCGGATCCGTCCGATCGACGAGGCGCCGACCCCGGACGAGCTGGCGCAGCTGCACCAGCACCCGGCCGGCCCGTCGCTGATCCACCCGCCCATGGCGGATCCGGCGGCGCTGGCCCGGTACAAGAGCGACAACAAGTTCAACTTCAAGCTGACCGGCGAACTGCGGACGGCGGCGAACACCCTGCCGAACAACTCGTGGGGACGGCACGACTCGGGCGTCCAGACGCCGAACGGCCGGCCGGACGTCAAGGTCAGCCCGTACTCGCAGTCGTTCAAGACGCACCTCGACCCGCTGACCCTCAAGGCCCTGCACTCGGATGCCGCCGGCGCGATCACGGAGCCGCTGCGCAACGAGCTCGGTGCCGACGCCATGGTGTACCAGGGCAACCAGGTGCTGGAGGCGGCGGGCAACCTGGACTTCCGTACGCAGGAGCACTTCCAGCAGCAGGAGATCCGCCGGAACGTGCTGGAGCGCCTGGCCCGCCAGGACTCGCAGCAGACCTGGCACCCGGTCGGCGAGCAGCGGGTGAACGACCACCTGGACGGCTCGACGTCCGCGATGGACGGCGTGAACCGGCTGCTGGGCGGACACGACGGCCACCCCGGCTTCGACGGCATCGTGCTGGGCGAGAAGCACAGCGCGTCGCCGAGCTGGCGCTTCCTCAGCGAGAACATGCAGGGCCTGAAGGCCGCGGGCGTCGACCGGATCTACGTCGAGTCGCTCCGCGACGACGCCTTCCAGCAGCACCTGAGCGACTTCCAGCGCCCCGGCGGCACCATGTCGCCGAACCTGGAGAAGATGCTCCGCACGTACGACCGCAACCTGACCTCCCCGCCCGGCCACGGCCTGTACGAGACCGTGGTGCGCGCGAAGGAGGAGGGCGTGACGATCCACGCGGTGGACGGCTACCCGGCGCGGCGGCCGCACGAGTTCGGGCCGCAGGCGCTGGAGGAGCGGGCGCGGCTACTCAACTCCTACATGAACCACGCCATCACGGAAGGCGGCGGGACCGGCAAGTACGTGCTGGTCACCGGCAAGGCGCACGTCCACGAGCACGCGAACAGCAACGGCCACCGGATCCCCGGTGTGGCCGAGATGCTGGGCGCCCCGTCGGTGCGGCTGACCGACGGGGGTTCGCCGAACCCGAACGGGGCACCGCACGACGCGACCGCCGGCACCGACTCCGGGAACATGCGCCTCGGTTACCTCCCCCGGGAGTCGACCGGGCAGGACCCGGCGAACGCGGCCCAGCAGCACGGCAACGGCGCCCCGCCCGCTCCGCCGGCCCCGCCGGTGCCGCACCAGGGCGGGGGCGGCTCCTCTCAGCAGGCCCACGGCCTCGGTACCGACAACACACCCGCGCCCCCGGCCCCGCCGGTGTCGCACCAGGGCGGGGGCGGCTCGTCCCCGTCGACCCGGAGCCTCGGCGGCGACACCACCCCGCCGGCCCCGCCCGCCCCGCCGACCCAGCAGCACACGGCCGGATCCTCGCAGTCCGGCCACCGGACCCCGCCCGCGACGACGCCGAACACCGCGCCGGCCTCCGGCCACAACGCCCCGGCGACCGGTGGCCACCACGCGCCGTCGACGACCGGCCACACCAACCCGCCCGCCGCCGGCCCGCACAACGCACCGTCGACCAGCGCCCACGACCAGTTCCTCGACCGGCAGAAGCAGGCACGCGACGCCGAACTGCAGGCACTGTCCGGCAGGTCCCCGGTGCGCGACGCGGTGGACCAGCTGGGCCGCGAGCAGCGGGCGGTGGCGACGCCGCCGCCCGGCGCCGACCGGCTGCGGCAGGACCTGCCGACCATGTCGCCGCAGGAGCGGACCCGGGAGCTGGCCGGCCTGACACCGGAGAACCGGCGCTGGCTGGCCCGCGACCCGCAGACGGTGGATGCGCTGAAGAACGCGCTGCCGCCGAAGGAGTTCGCGAAGACCGCGGCGGAGCTGCTGGTGCACGTGGATCCCCGCGCGGAGCGCGCGCCCTCGGCACGGCAGGAGGCGCAGCAGCAGATCGCCCGGATGCTCCAGGACCCGGAGACCGCCGCGCGGCTGCTGAAGAACGGCGCCGACGTCGTGGTGGTCCCGAAGGACGTGCGGATGCCGGACGTCCCGGAGCTGAACAACCTGCGCGGGGTGCACAACAACTCCTCGGCGGGTGCCGGCCGCGGCTACGACGACATGCGCGGCTCCGGCGGACGCCACTCGGCGATCACCGAGGAGAACCTGCTCGGCGAGCACACCCCGATCGGGCACGGCGGGCACTACGAGGACGGGTACTCCACCACCACGCACGAGTTCACCCACACCGTGCACCGGTACGGCCTGGACGCGCACGACCAGAAGCTGATCACCGACACCTTCAACCAGAAGCACGGCGACCCGAACGCCGCCTGGCCGGACGGTCCGCGCCACGACGGCAGCGGGAAGCCGGTCGACAACTACTCCTCGCGCGACGAACAGGAGTACTTCGCGCAGGTCACCAACGCGTACCTGGGCACCAACCACGGCACCGACCCGTACACCGGCCAGCCGCGCAACAACGGCGCGGACTGGGTGCGGCAGAACGAGCCGGCCATGCTGCCGCTGCTGGAGAAGCTGTACGGCAAGGACCCGGGGGCGGTGCACGGCGGGCCGGCCAACCCGGTGCACGCCACCACGGCCGAGAACCGGATGTACGAGGGCTTCCGGGACTTCATGGACCGGGTCGACGGCAACGGGAGCAACCCCCCGGCCCAGCAGCCGCCGGCCACGCCGCCGCCGGCCCCGTCGGCGGGCAACGCCGGTCAGCACGGCGGGAGTTCCTCGCACCTGCCCCCGCCGCCGCCGAAGGCGCCGGGCTTCGGCAGCAAGCCCGCGGCGGACGACGGCTACTCGCACAAGATCGACGGCGAGAAGACCTTCGACGCGATCAAGGACTTCCTGCCGGACTCCGCGGAGTTCGACAAGGTCAAGGACAGCCTGAAGAAGTACGAGCGGTCCGCGCTGATCGACGGCGACACCGACGCGATCCTGCACGCGTACCAGCAGCAGAAGCAGCTGCACGTGGACGTGCTGCGCCGCAACGTGCCCGAGCAGCTCGACGCGGTGAACCACCGGCTCGACGAGATCGCCCAGCAGGCACCGGACCGCCAGGCCGAACTGGCCGGCGAGAAGCACAACCTGGAGACCGCGAAGGCCCACCTGGAGGACCAGCGGGACCGGCTGGCCGTCTACGAGCACGAGTTGGCCCGGCTCAAGGGCGAACCCAAGTCCGGCACCGCGGAGTTCAAGGCACTGCAGGACGCCCGCGCGCAGGCCGAGCCGCGGATCGCCAAGGACGCCATGGCGCGGATCGAGGAGCAGCGCAAGGCTGTCGCCGACCTCCGGCAGGAGGCCGTCCAGCGGCGCGACGACGCCGAGACCGCCTACCGGAACGAGAGCAACAAGCGGACCGCCACCGGCTCCACCAAGGAGACCGCGGCGGAGGCGGCCGCGAAGACCACCCGGAACGTCTTCGCGAGCCGGGTCGAGGACCTCAGGGTCCGCGAGGAGGAGCTCGCGCAGGACCTCCGGGCGCGCAAGGACGCCCTCGCCGGGAACTACGGGGCGACGCCGCCCAAGCCGAAGAAGGGCGCCGAGCACGAGCTGACCGACGGTGCCTACCGCGCCGCGTTCGGCTACTCGGACCACGGGGTGATGGCGGGCGAGCCGCACGCCGAGAAGACCGTCCGCCGGATGGAGGACGGCAAGGTCAAGCTCGGCACCGCGGTCGTCAACCGCAACCACGTGGTCGCCGACTACATGGTGCACAAGTACGTGACGGCCGCCGTGTTCAAGGCCCGGTCGTTCGGCGACGAGCAGCACCGGGCGGAGGCGTCGCGGACCTTCTCCGACTTCGCCGACACCATGGCGCCCGACCAGCACCGCGTGCTCGACAAGGCCGGCAAGCAGGCCGCCAAGCGGCTCGGCGCCAACGACCAGGAGCACGCCGCGCTCGCCTGGCGCGACCTGGCCTACACCGCCAAGGACGTGGACCTGGGCAAGGCCTACGGCAACGACAAGCTGGAGGCCGCCTTCGCCCCCGCGAAGCTGGACGACCCGGCGAGCGCCGTCGCGGCCAGGGACGAGGTGCGCGACCAGCTCGACCGCTCCGGACTGGAAGGCCCGGTCAAGGCCGAGTTCGACCGGTACGCGGACACCGTGGAGCGGTTCTCCGGCGACCCGTCGCCGCAGCACCTGACGCAGATGAAGGATGCCCTCGCGGACGTCCGCACCAAGGTCCGCGAGCAGGCCGTCGAGGACCTCGCCGTGATCCACGGCGTCACCGGGCCGCGCCACCTCGACGACACCGTCGCGGCGGCCCGGCAGGCCGCCGCCGAGCCGCCTGCCGGCCGCGGCAACTCCCCGGCGCACCAGCGGCTGGCCGACCGGCTCGACGACCTGGCGCGCTCGTACGACCGCCTCGGCCAGGACCGGCAGGACCTGAAGGGCCTGGCGAACGAGCTGCGCAACGACCCCGGCGCGGTGCGGCCCGAGCGGCTGGAGGCGTTCGCCGACGCGCTGCCGAACGAGCGCGACCAGCTGCGGCAGGACGAGGTGGACCGGCGCCGCGAGGAGGCGGCGCAGACCCTCAAGCCCGGTGGCACCGCGGCCGCCCAGCAGAAGGCCGCGGAGAAGCTGCTGCCCAAGGCCGACGCGGACATCGCCGCCGTCGCCCGGCAGTACGGCGGCGGCTTCCCGCGGGCCGGCGCCGGGGAGAAGCACCCCGCCGGCCTGTTCGACCAGGCCGTGCAGGCCAAGGTCGAGGACGTGCCGAAGCTGATCGAGGAGATCACCGCGGGGCTGTCCAACAGCGCCTCCAACCTGCGCTTCGGCGACGAGCTGACCAACAAGTGGATCCAGAACTTCCTCGACCCGCACGTGATCCGGGACCAGGACGTGCTGACCGCCGTGGCCAAGGGCGACCTGCCGCCCGAGGCGCTCTACTCGCCGCACACCCTGGACCTGCTGCGCGGCCTGCGCACCCTGGAGGACACCGGTCTGGCCCCGCGCGAGCTGCGCGACCTGATGGCCCCGAAGACCGAGGCCGACATGGTCGACCTCCACCAGCCGGGCCAGAAGCCGAGCGCCAGCGCGGTCAACATCGCCGACGAGCACGGCATGCTGAACCACGCGGGCGGCAGGACCCCGGTCTCCTCGTCCGGCGACTTCACCCGTCAGCCCGGGCAGTCCGCGAACCCGGTGGTCGGCTCCGAGGCGCTGCACGACCCGGCCCGCGACGCCCGGCCGGGCGCGGAGGGCCACGAGATCGGCACCACCCCGCCCCCCGCGACGCCCCGGCCCCCGGCGAGCCAGGACACCGACGTGGTGATGGCCTCGGCGGACCACGGCACGCCCACCGGGACGCAGGACCACGACACGCCGATGCTGTCGCAGGACCAGGACCACCCGATGGCCTCGCAGCAGACCGGCCGGCCGGAGAAGCGCCGGGTCGACCCGGACGACGACATGTTGATGCCCGACGCGCCGCCGTCCAAGCGCCAGCAGACGGGCGCCGTTCCGACGCCGCCGCCCCCGCCGCCGGTCTCCCGCTCCACGGCGGGCGACCACGGCGGGACGGGTACGCGCGGATTCGGCTCGCTGCCCTCGCCCCCGCCGCCGCCCGGCACCCACACCCAGGCCGCCGGGACCCACCACGCGGGCGCCGGGGCCGGGACTCCGCACCAGCCGGCGGCCGCACACGACGGCGCGCCCGAGCACCACGGCCAGCAGCACGAGGGGCCGCAGCACGAGGCCGACCCGCATCAGCACCACGAGGACACCGACCGGCAGCCGCACGACGACCAGCAGGTGCCGCCCGTGGAGCCGCTGCTCCCGCCGGTCGGCACCCCCGAGTACGGGATCATGCACGACCCGGGGAGCTTCCTGCGGGACACCCCGCTCGGGGTGGACTTCGGCTCCGGGCTGAGGCTCCGCACCGAGGGGCTGCAGCAGCACCAGGTCAACTCCTTCCTCGCCAAGTTCGAGGGCAGTGACCGGCACTGGTTCGCGCTCGTGCGCGACCCCGCCCGCAGCACGCCCGACAAGGACGCCTTCGTGCTGACCCCTGCGTGGGAGAAGTACGCCCAGCACAGCGAGGAGTTCCGGCCCCCGGCCGGCGTCCGCCTGCCCGACCCGATGCCCGACCACCACTACGTCACCGCGCTGTACGCCCCGTACAAGTCCGGGACGGCGGGCGGCGACCACACCATCGGGCACGTCGAGGTGCCGTTGCACCCGGACCCGGCGCGGCCGGGCGACGGGCTGGTCTTCACCGGTGGCATGAACGGCTGCGCGTTCGTCGCCACCGACGTGAACCCGCACACCGACACCTTCCAGCTGTGGCACTTCCAGTCGTACTCGGCGAAGAACAACCTGATCGGCGGCGCCGACTTCCGGGCCGGGAAGACCGTCACCGACTGGTTCGGCCCCGACGAGTACCGCTCGCCGCACCCGTTCACCTTCGAGGTCACCAACGTCCTGCACCACGGTCCCGACGGCTGGCACGTCACCAGCCAGGAGTCGGTGCAGGAGCACGGCAACCCGCACATCGGCAAGCAGACCACCCGCCCGTTCAGGCTCGACCCGCCCAGCGAGGCGGATCGGGTGCAGATGACGGTCGGCCCGTACCACATCAACGCCAAGGAGCAGGTCGAGCGGTTCGACGACCTGGCGAACAAGCTGCAGAACAAGCTCCCGCCGGCCACCGACCCGAAGTTCCTCACCGTCCGCAACGAACTGCTCGGACAGCTCGGCGACCTGCGGGGCCGGCTGGTCGCCCAGGCCGACGCCGTCGGCGCGCTCACGCAGCCCGGCACCACCATGCAGCAGGTCCACGACGGCGCGGCCGCACTGCAGCAGCAGGCCGCCGTCGACCGGCAGCACGCCCAGGACGAGTCGATGCTCTTCACCGCCCGGATGAGCGCGCTGGGCCAGGCCAACCCGCGCTTCCACGAGCTGGAGGCCCTGAAGCGGCAGCTGTTCGACGAGTTCGCACCGCAGGACGAACGGTCCTGGCTGTCCGTCATGTCCCGCGACAGCGAAGGCCAGTTGCAGAGGCTGGCCGAGGAACAGCACCAGCACGACCCCGCTCCGGGCTTCGGCTCGCTGCCCTCGGCCCAGCCGCCGGACGCCACCCACGGCACCGGTGCGTCCGAGCACCGGCAGTCCCGTGCCATGGACGTCGACGAGCCCGCCCCGGCCGTCCCGCACCGGCAGGACGCGGACGGCGACACCGTGATGCAGGAGCGCTCCGAGCCGAACAGCCGCAAGCGCGGACGGGACGAGGACGACCGGCCCGTCGCCGAACGGGAGGCGAAGCGGCAGCGGACACCGTCGTACGAGAACAGCGACGCCGTGATGCACGACCGCGGCTACCAGGCCGTGGGCACCCGGCATCCGTTGACGCAGGACCTGATGGGCTACCTCGGCGGCGAGCCGAAGGTGCATCCGCCGATGAGCTCCTCGCTGCTCGGGAAGGTGAACCCGCATGCCGCGCCGGTCCACCCGGGTGAGGGCTTCCGACCCGGCAACGACCTGAACGCCTGCCTGGAGAACGTGGAGGCCTACCGGGACACCCACTTCGGCCGTCCCCGGGTCTCCGGGCAGACGCTGCACGGGAACGTGGAGCCGATTCCGGGCAACACGCTGTGGAAGCGGCACGACGGCCCGGCGCTGTTCGGCGAGGGCGACGCCGCGGTCCGGAAGCTGATGGAGAAGGTGCAGGCCGGCGGGCCGGGCAGCTTCGCCACCGTGCTCGGCGCGGGCAAGGAGGGCGCGGGACACGCGGTCGCGCTGGTCCACGACCGCGACGGGCAGCTGCGGTGGGCCGACCTGACGGACCGCAAGGTGACTCCCGCGACCGGAGGGATGCCGGAGAACTTCCGCTCCGACTGGACGGTGTGGGCGTCGGTCGCCGACCCGCACGAGAACAACATCTCGGGCCCGCACGACCCGAACTTCATGGACACCTACTCGACCTTCACCCGCCCCCCGGCCGAGCACGCCCCGGAGCCGATGGACGTGGACGCCTTCGGCACCGTGCCGCCGTCCGAGACGGTGGGGCGGTCCACCGGGGACGCGCCTCCGCCGCCGCCCCCGCCGCCCGCCTTCCGCACCGGCCCGGTGGCGCGCAGCGGTCACCTCCCGCCGCCGCCCCCGCCGTCGTCCGTCGACCACACGGCGACCGGCCACACGGCGGACCAGCACACCCCGATGGACGTCGACCCGCCGGCGCCGGCCGCCACGCCCCCGCGCAGGACGCTGGCGGTCGCCGTGCAGACCGTGGTCGTCGGCACCGACCACGCCTCGCCGCACGGGCGGGACGTGTACCTCAGCGAAGTGCTGCCCTCCAACGACCGGCCGATGACGCGGTTCGGCACCGACCAGCGCTCGCACACCGTGCCGTGGGCGCTGACCCGGCGGGCGGCGAGCGGCCTCGCCGGGCGTTCCGCGGAGTCGGTGTGGGCCGAACTCACACAGGACATCACGGAGTTCAAGAAGTTCCCGCCGGAGCCCAAGGGCGCCGCGGAGAAGGACTACCCGGCGGTCAAGGCACGCTGGGACGACATCGTCGCGCGGCTCGACCAGCTGCCCGCGGATCCGTCGCGCCGGCAGTCGCTCCAGGAGTGGCACCGCGACCTCGGCGACCTGGTGTCCGGCTACATCGAGCTCTCCCAGATCACGTCGTTCGCCTCGTTCGCGGACGGCCGGGCGGTCGGGCACGGCGAGGCGGGGATGCTGGACCGCCTCGGCGCCTTCCAGCGGGGTGAGGGCCCGGCGCCCCGCACCGACGAGGTCGTGGGCACCCTGCTGGACATCAAGCAGACCGCCTCGCTCTCCGAGAAGGACGTCGAAACGGCCAAGGAGCACCTGATCCGCAGCCTCCACCGGGCGTACCCGGAGTACATGACGCCCGCCAACCGCGCCGACATCGAGAACCAGCTCGGTCTGCAGCCGGTGACGGTGCAGCCGCCCGGGCAGCTGCCGGACGGTACGACCGGCTTCTCCCGCTACGAGCTCAGGGCGGAGCTGGTCGCGGACATCGGCGCCCACCCGGGCGACCCGTCGCGGATCGGGCGGATCGTGCTCAGCGAGCAGTCCCGCCCTGACACCCAGTTCGGCAGCAACCAGTACTCGCACGCCGCCTCCTGGTCGCTGATGCGGGAGTCGCTGCTCTCCTTCGAGGGCAGGCCGCGCCAGGAGCTGGAGAGCTGGCTCGGCAACCGGTTCGACGAAATGCAGGACCACGTCGAGGGGCCGATGTCGCGGGCGGTCGACCACGCCCGCCAGGAGCTGGCCAAGCTGAACACGTACCCGCAGCACGAACGGGAGACCCGGGTCGGCGACCTCGTCCGGATCTTCGTCAGCGCACACCAGAGCCTGCCGCACACCACCTTCGTGGACCAGCTGCAGCTCGGCAGTGCCACCTCCAGCGGCGAGCTCGACTTCTCGCTGCGCGGCGGGGACCGGCACGACGAACTGGTGGCGAGCCACTTCGACGGCGCGGCGCCGTTCAACAGCGGCGACGACAGGCTCGTCCGCTCCTACCGGAGCTGGCAGACCATGGCGGAGACCCTGGGCCCGGTCGGACCGGAGACCGTCGACCTGGTGGCCGGACGGACCTTCACGGCCAAGAACCTGGCCCAGCTGCGCGCCTCGGCCGCGCAGAACCCGGTGAACCAGGAGGTCGGACAGCGCTACCTCCAGGGCGTCCTGGCGTGGGACCGCGCGGTCACCACGGCGTTCCCGAACGACGGCGGCAACGCGGTGACCTCGACCTGGCAGGCCCACCGCCACGAGTTCACCATGGACCGGTTCGGCCGCCCGACCGACCCCGCCGTCCACCGGCAGGTGCAGGCCTGGTTCGACGAGCTGAACACCTCGCAGCGGCCCAGCGACGCCGCGGACGCGATCCGCGGCCTGACGGAGTACTACCGGGTCCGGAGCGCGGGCGGCCGCCGCGGCACCGAACGGGCGGCCCTGGTGGCGGCGATGGAGCTGGTGTCACCGCCCGCCCGGGTCGCCGGCGGCAAGCGCCCGGGCGACGCCATCGGCGACGACCTCGCCTCGCAGTTCAGGAGGATGAATCCCGACGACGACAGCTGACCGCGCAGCCGGGCGGCGGCACCCCGCCGCCGCCCGCAGGCGCACGCCGGGACGGCCCGGTCGGCTTACCGAAGGATGACGTGCTGTCCGGCACCGCTCCGACGGCCGGTCCGGCCGGTAGCGTCGCCGGACATGAGGATCCTCGTCACCGGCGGTGCCGGTTTCATCGGTTCGGCGGTCGTGCGTTCGGCCGTGACGGCGGGCCACGAGGTCAGGGTGCTGGATGCCCTGCTGGAGGCGGTCCATCCACCGGGCGCCATCCCCGACCTGCCGGCGGGCGTGGACCTCCGGCACGGGGACGTGCGCGACGCGCCCACCGTGGAACGGGCCCTGGCCGGGGTGGACGCGGTCTGCCACCAGGCGGCGATGGTCGGTCTCGGCCTCGACCTCCGCGACGCACCGGACTACGTGGGCTGCAACGACCTCGGCACGGCCGTCCTGCTGTCCGCCATGGCCGGCGCCGGGGTACGGAAGCTGGTGCTGGCCGGCTCCATGGTGGTGTACGGCGAGGGCCGCTACGCCTGCCCGGTGCACGGGGACGTCGCACCCGGCCCGCGGCGTCCGGCCGACCTCGACGGCGGACGGTTCGAACCGCCGTGTCCGGTGTGCGGCGAGGCCCTGCGGCCGGGTTCGGTGACGGAGGACGCCCCGACGGACCCGCGCAACGTGTACGCCGCGACCAAACTCGCCCAGGAGCACCTCGCCTCGGCGTGGTCCCGCGCCTGCGGCGGACGGGTCATCACCCTCCGCTACCACAACGTCTACGGGCCGGGGATGCCGCGCGACACGCCCTACGCCGGGGTGGCCTCGCTGTTCCGTTCGGCGCTGGCCCGGGGCGAGGCGCCACGGGTGTTCGAGGACGGGGGCCAGCGCCGCGACTTCGTCCACGTCGGGGACGTCGCGGCCGCCAACCTCGCCGCCCTGTCCGGCATCGGCGCCCGCCCCGAGGGCGGCTCCCGCGCGTACAACGTCGGCAGCGGCGAGGTGCGAACGGTCGGCGAGATGGCGCAGGCGCTGTCGGCCGCCTGCGGCGGCCCCGCCCCGGTGGTGACGGGCCGGTACCGTCTGGGTGACGTCCGGCACATCACCGCGGACTCCTCACGGATCCGCCGGGAACTCGACTGGCGGCCCGAAGTCCCCTTCGGGGCCGGCATGGTGGAGTTCGCCGCCGCCCCGCAGCGGGTGTGAGCACCACGGGCGGGCGCGGCCGCACCCCCGGGACGGCGTCGCACTTCCGTAAGGCGTGGAGTACACCGCCGGCCCGCCCGCCGCGGTTAGCGTGACCGGTGTGACCCCTCCCCCTGCGTCCCCGACGGACGTCGACGTCGTCCTCCCCTGCCTCGACGAGGCGGCCGCCCTGCCGTGGGTGCTCGGCCGGATCCCGGCCGGCTGGCGGGCGATCGTCGTCGACAACGGCTCCCACGACGGCTCCGCGGAACTGGCCCGCTCGCTCGGCGCGACGGTCGTGAGCGAGCCCCGGCGCGGCTTCGGCGCCGCCTGCCACGCCGGGCTGCTGAGCGCCACCGCCGACCTGGTCTGCTTCATGGACTGCGACGGCTCCCTCGACCCCGCCCAACTCCCCCGGGTCACCGGCCCGGTGCTGGCGGGCGAGGCGGACCTCGTCCTGGGCCGCCGCCGACCGTCCTCCCCACGGGCCTGGCCGGTGCACGCCCGCCTGGCCAACACCGTACTGGCCGGCCGTCTGCGGGCCCGCACCGGCGCCCGGCTGCACGACCTCGGCCCGATGCGGGCCGCCCGCCGGGACCGGCTGCTCGCCCTCGGCCTCGGCGACCGGCGCTCGGGCTACCCGCTGGAGATGGTGCTCACCGCCGCGGCGGCCGGCATGCGGATCACCGAGACGCCGGTGGACTACCTGCCCCGGGCGGGCCGCTCCAAGGTCACCGGCACCGTCCGCGGCACCGTCCGCGCCGTGCACGACATGCGGGCGGTCCTGGCCGCACCCCCGCCGACCCTGCTGGTCATCGCCAAGGCCCCCGTCCCGGGCCGGGTCAAGACCCGGCTCACACCGCCCTGGACACCCGAACAGGCCGCCGCGCTGGCAGGGGCCGCCCTCGCCGACACCCTGCACACCCTCTCCGCCGTCCCGGCGGGCCGCCGGCTGGTCGTGCTCGACGGCCCCCCGGGCGACTGGCTGCCGCCCGGCTGGGAGGTGGTCCCGCAGTGCGACGGAGGATTGGACGCCCGCCTCGCGGACGCCTTCGCGCACGCCGAACGGCTGGCCCCCGACGCACCCGCACTGCTCGTCGGCATGGACACCCCGCACCTGCGGGCCGAAACCCTGTCCGCACCGCTGTCCGCCGTCGCACGCACCGGCGTCGACGCGTGGTACGGGCCGGCCACCGACGGCGGCTTCTGGGCGCTCGGCCTCACCCACCCCACCGGGCGACTCGCCCGACAGCTGCTGCTCGGCGTCCCGATGTCGACCGGCGGAACGGGCCACGTCCTGCTCGAACGGCTGACCACCGCCGGCCTGACGGTCCGGCACCTGCCGCCCATGACCGACGTGGACACCCACCGGGACGTCCGCACGGCCGCCGCCGAGGCACCGGACGGCCGGTTCGCCGCCTGCCTGCGCTCGCTCGCCCCGGCACAAGAGGCGACCGGATGACCGCCCCCGCCGTCCCCTGGGTGGACGACCCGTTCAGCCACGCCGTCCGGACGGGACGCGGCCCCCTGTGGCTGCGCCGCCCGGAGGGCAGCCGCATCGCACTGGACATCGAACGATGGTGCGGACCCGCCGCCGGGGCCGACCACGACCTCCTGGCGCGCTGCACCCGGCTCTCCGCACCGGTCCTGGACGTCGGCTGCGGCCCGGGTCGGCTCGTCGCCGCCCTCCTCGGCCTCGGCGTGCCCGCCCTCGGCGTCGACATCACCACCGCCGCCGTCGCCCGGACCCGCCGCATCGGCGGCCTCGCGCTGCGCCGCTCGCTCTTCGACCGGCTGCCCGGCGAGGGACGCTGGGGCGGAGTCCTGCTCGCCGACGGCAACCTGGGCATCGGCGGCGACCCCGACGCCGTGCTCCGCCGCGGCGCCGAACTCCTCGCCCCCGGCGGCACCCTGCTGGTCGAGGTCGAAGCCGAGGAGGTCGACGAGCGGACGGCCGTCCGGGTCGAAGGCCCCGACGGCCGGCTGGGACCGCCGTTCACCTGGGCGCGGCTCGGCACGGCCGCGACCGTCCGCCGGGCGCACCGGGCCGGACTGGTCGAGGCGGAACGCTGGACCTCGCACGGACGCCGGTTCCTCGCCCTGCACCGGGCACCGGACGGCGGACGGCCCTGCGGAAACTGAGCCGGCGCAGCCGGACGGCCCCCCTTCGACCGCGCCGTGACGGCCGGTCGGACAGGCGGCCGTCCGGGGGGGGCGGCTCACCTGCGGTCCGGCACCGG
The DNA here is from genome assembly GCF_040683455.1 of Kitasatospora sp. NPDC093679. NCBI lineage: Bacteria > Bacillati > Actinomycetota > Actinomycetes > Kitasatosporales > Streptomycetaceae > Kitasatospora > Kitasatospora sp. NPDC093679. The sequence goes on along the minus strand of NZ_JBFBDW010000001.1, from coordinate 286,492 downwards.
AGTCACCCCGGTCCGCGGCCCGTCGACCGCCCCCCGCACCACGGCCCGCCGACGCAGCCGACGCCACCACGCCACCCCGAGCACGCACACCAGCGCCGCACCGTACGCGACCTGCTGGACCGCCCCGCCGCCGGCCAGGTAGAGCACCTGTCCGGCCGCCGGCACCGCGAGCCACTCCCGGCGGCCGTCCAGCGCCACCAGCGCGACCACCAGCAGCCCGTACCAGGGGTAGGCCGGCGCGACGACCAGCAGGGCCGTCCCGGTCACCACCAGGGCGCCGCGCCACGGACGCCGGGGGTCGCCGCACCGCAACACCCACAGCACCACCCCCGCCAGGACCGCACCGGCCGCCCAGGGCGCCCACCCGTCCGGCACCACCAGGCGCAGCAACCCGAACCGGCCGAGGTGCTCCTGCCCGTACCCCTCCTCCTGCAGGTACCCCGGCAGGTACCCCAGGACCGCCGCGCCGGAGCGGGCCGCGTACGGCAGGTACGCCAGCACGAACACCCCGGCAGCGGCACCCGCCAGGACGAGGTGCCTCCTCACCGGACGCCCGGACAGCAGGCCGGACAGCGCACCCGGCAGGGCCAGCGCCGGCAGCAGCTTGGCGGCGACCGCCGCGCCGGTCAGCACCCCGCCGCCCACCGGACGCCCGCGGGCGACCCGGCCCAGCCCCGCGACCAGCAGCAGGGCACCGAGCGTGTCGACGTGCGCGTCGTTCACCGCCCACACCGTGATCCCGGGGCACCACCCCCACACCGCGGCCCGGCGACTCCCCCGCCCCGAGAACAGCAGCACACCGGTCGTGGCGACCGCCAGCAGCGCCCCCGCCCCCTGCACCCCGCGCACCCCGCCGCCGAACGGGTGCACGGCGAGGAACCACGCCTCGGCGACCGGCGGGTAGATCGTGTGCACGGCCGGCCGGTTGATCCTGGTGCAGTCCCCGGCCGCCGTCCGCCGCTCGTCCCAGCCCCGGCAGCCGTCCCCGGCGGGGAACAGACCGCCGTCCCGCAGCCGGAAGAGCGCGGGGTCGTCCGGCGCGTACACGTAGGGCGAGATCCCCGCCGCCTGCACCCGCCCGTCCCACACGTACCGGTACGCGTCGTCGCTGGTACGCGGCGGGGCCAGCAGTCCGACCGCGGCCACGAGAACGCTCCCCGCCAGCACCAGCGGCGCAGCCCGACGGGCCGGCACCCGCCGCAGCAGCACCAGGGCGAGCGCGAACAGCACGGCGTCGAGCGCGTACCAGCCGTACAGCGCCGTCCGCCCGCCCAGCGTTCCGCCGACGGTCACGGTCAGGGCCAGGGCCGCCACCAGGGCGGCGAGGGCGAACACACAGGGCAGTCCGGTCCGGGTCGTCACGGGCCCACCCTGCCAGCCGGCACCCGCGCGCCGGCCGCGGCGCAGCCGCCGTTCGGATTCCGTAAGCACGTCGCACCTCCTTCCGGGCGCCCCGGAGCGCTTCGATGAAGGGGTGGAATCCAAGCCCTCCGGCGTCCCCCGCCGATTCGACCCCGCCCTGCCGCCGCCGCCCGCGTCCCTGCGCCGCGGCCCCTTCCGACCCGGTGCGTTCCGCTCCCCCCTGCACGAGCCGCGGACGACGGTCGTCCTCGGCCGCTGGCTCGGCGCCGCACTGCTGGTCTGCTTCCTGACCGGGCTCGCCAGCCACCTGCTCCAGGACCCGCCGGCCTGGCTGTCCGGCGCGCTGCCGGCCCGCCCGGCGAACGGCTACCGCGTCACCCAGGGCCTGCACGTGATCAGCGGCATCGCCGCGATCCCCCTCGCAGGGGCGAAGCTCTGGGCCGTCTACCCGCGGCTCTTCGAGTGGCCGCCGGCGCGCAGCGTCCTCCACGCGCTGGAACGGCTGGGCATCGCCGTGCTGGTCGCCGCCGTGCTGCTGGAACTGTTCACCGGGCTCCTCAACACGCTGCAGTGGTACCCGTGGCCGTTCCCCTTCCGGCAGACCCACTTCTGGCTCGGCTGGCTGGCGACCGGAGGCCTGCTGGTCCACCTCGCCGTCAAGGCCCCGCTGATCGCCCGGCACTGGCGCCGGCCCCCGGTGCCGCTGCCCGGTCGGCGCGCCTTCCTGACCTCGGTGACCGCCGCCACCGGGCTGGTCACCCTCACCACGGCCGGCCAGAGCGTGCCCTGGCTGCGGCACCTCGACCTGCTGGCGCCGCGCCGCCCCGACATCGGCAGCCAGGGCCTGCCGGTCAACCGCACCGCGGCCCAGGCCGGCACCCTCGCCGTACCCGCCGACTGGCGGTTGGAGGTCGTCGGCCCACGCCCCTACCGGCTCACCCTCGCCGAACTCGGCCGGCTCCCCCAGCACGAGGCCGTGCTGCCGATCTCCTGCGTGGAGGGCTGGAGCGCGAGCGCACACTGGGGCGGCGTCCGGATCACCGAGCTGCTCGCCCGGGCCGGCGCGCCCGCCGGCTCCGCCGTCCGCGTCACCTCGCTGGAGGCCGACGGCCCCTACCGGGTCATGGAGATGCCGCCGCAGTACGCCGACGACCCGCTCACGTTGCTGGCGCTGCGCGTCAACGGCACCACCCTGAACCCGGACCACGGCTTCCCCGCACGGATCGTCGCACCGAACCGGCCGGGCGTGCTGCAGACCAAGTGGGTCACCCGGATCGAGGTGCTCTGATGGCCTCCCCGCTCCGCGCCGCCCTTCTCACCGCAGGCCTGGCGATGATCGGCTTCGGCACGTACGGGCTGCTGAACGACGCCTACATCACGGCGCCGGCGGACGTCCTGGTGTGGGCGTTCGGCGCTCTGCTGCTGCACGACGGCCTGTGGGTGCCGCTGCTCTGCCTCGCCGGCGCGTACCTGGCCCGCGGTCCGGTGCTGCGCGGCTGGCTGACCGTCACGGCCGCGGTCACGGCGGTCGGCCTGCCCGCCGTGCTGCGCGCCGGGGACGACCACGGCAACCCCTCGCTGCTGCCGCTGCCCTACCTGCGCAACTGGCTGCTGGTGCTGGCCGCCACCGCCCTCGTCGCCCTGGCCGTCAGGCTGGTGCGGCGGTGGCGGCACGGGACCGGCCCGGTCAGGCGCCCGGCAGCCCGGGAGGAGCGCCCGGCACCCCCGGAAGACCGGTCGTGAGGCCGTCGAGCGCGTGGGCGCAGGGGCACTCGCGCTCGACCGGCAGCAGTTCCACCGCCTTGAAGAGCACCGTGCGCAGCCGCTCCACGTTCCGTGCGAACTCCGCGAGCACCTCGGTGTGGGTGACGCCCGCACCGCTCTCCACACCCGCGTCCAGGTCGGTCACCAGCGCGATCGAGGTGTAGCAGAGCCCGAGTTCACGGGCGAGGACCGCCTCCGGGTGGCCGGTCATGCCCACCACCGACCAGCCGTTGGCGGAGAACCAGCGGGACTCGGCCCGGGTGGAGAAGCGCGGGCCCTCGATCACCACCATCGTCCCGCCGTCCACCGCCTCCCAGGCCGCACCGGCCGCGGCCGCCAGGGCGGAGCCGCGCCCGTGCGGGCAGTACGGGTCCGCCGCCGACACGTGCACCACCTCCGGCACCGAGCCGTCCGGCAGCGGCTGCCCGTCGTAGTACGTCTGCACCCGGCCGGAGGTGCGGTCCACGAACTGGTCCGGCACCACCAGCGTCCCGGGGCCCAGTTCGGGCCGCAGACCGCCGACCGCGCACGGCCCGAGCACCTGCCGCACACCGAGCGAGTGCAGGGCCCACAGGTTCGCCCGGTAGTCGATCCGGTGCGGCGGCAGCCGGTGCCCCCGACCGTGCCGCGGCAGGAAGGCGACCCGCCGGCCCGCCACCTCCCCCACCGACAGCGCGTCGCTCGGCTCGCCGTAGGGCGTGGTCACCCGCACCTCGGTCACGTCCGCCAGCAGCTCGTAGAGTCCGGAGCCGCCGATCACACCGATCTCGGCCGTGGGCCGTTCCTGAATGTCCGTCACGCGATTCGTCCTTCCCGGTCGACGTGCCGCCACTGTAGGAGCGGGAACCCGGCCGGGCGGCCGTGCAGGGCCTTACGGTTCGCGAACGTCACCCCCCGACCCGGCGCCCGACCGGCCCCGGACGGCCACCCGGCCTCAGACGCGGGCCGCGGTGATCAGCCAGGTGGCCGAGGGGTACAGCACGCCGTCGGCCGTCTCGTGGGCGCGCAGGGTCGTCCGCAGGTCGTCCAGGGCACGTGCGCGGCGCGCCCCGTCGAGGTCCGCCAGCATCCAGCCGAGCAGCCCGCTGACGAACCGGTGGGCGTCCTCGGCGTCGGCCCCGAAGCGCATCGGTGCGGTGAGCGGCTCGACGTGCGGCTCGGTGAACCCGGCGCCGGCGAGCAGGCCGCGCACCCGGTCGGGGTCGGACAGCGAGAACGGCCCGGGGGCGCCGGGAGGCGGCGCCGGCAGGTCCCGGCCCGCCGCCATCGCCGTCGTCAGGGCGAGGAACCACGCGTTCAGCGACCGCGGCTGCCAGACCAGTTGCACGAACCGGCCGCCCGGCCGCACCGCGCGGGCGATGTTGCGGAACGCGGCCGCGTGGTCGGCGAAGAACATCGTGCCGGTGCGGCTGACGGCGAGGTCGAACCCCCCGGCCGGGAACGGGTGGATCTGGGCGTCCGCCTGCTCGAACCCGACACGGCCGAGGCCCTGCTCCGCCGCGCGGCCGCGCGCCACCCGCAGCAGGGCCGCGGACAGGTCCACGCCGAGCACCCGGCCCGTCGCCGCCCGGCGCGCGACTTCACAGGTGATCTCGCCGGCGCCGCACCCGACGTCGAGCACCCGGTCGGCCGGGCGGACCGCCGCGGCCTCCAGCAGGGGTGCCCGGTAGCCGCGCAGCGAGCGGTCGAAGCGGTCGGCGTGCTCGGCCCAGTAGGTGCCTTCGTCGCCGTCCCAGGCCCGGGCCTGCTCGGCGTTCGACGGGTCGACCTGCAGCGTCCCGGTCATCTCGACCACCGCCCTATACTCCCAATGGGACTATTTCGGTCTAACCCCGAGGGGTCGCGATGTCAAGGGAACCCGCGCTCACCACGACCTCCTACGCCGTCCTCGGCCTGCTGTCGGTGCGCCCGTGGAGCACGTACGAGCTCGCGCGCCAGATGGACCGCGGTCTGGGCCGGATCTGGCCCAGGGCGGCGAGCAAGATCTACGAGGAGCCGAAGAAGCTGGTCCGCCACGGCCTGGCCAGGGCCGAGCGGGGTTCCGTGGGCCGGCGGCCGCGCACCGTCTACGCCATCACGCCCGAGGGCCGCGACGCGCTGGCCGGGTGGCTCGGCGAGCCCGGCGCCGGCCCCGTCCTGGAGGCGGAACAGCTCCTGAAGGTCTTCTTCGCCGAGTCGGGAAGCACCGCCGACACCGCGGCCACCCTGCGCGCGGCCCGGGAGTGGGCCGTCGAGCGGAACCGGGAGAACCTCGCCGCCGCCCGCGCCTACGCCGCCGGCGACGGTCCCTTCCCCGCGCGGGCCGCGCAGACGCTGCTGGTCGGACGCTTCCTCACGGACTACTACCGGCTGGTCGCCGACTGGGCCGAGTGGGCCGGCGCGGTCGTCGACCGGTGGCCCGACGACCCGCGCGACGCGGCCGCGGACCCGGACGAGCTGGCGGAGACGGCCCGGCGGGCCGCCTGGAGTGCACCCGAGGACGGACCGGCCGCCGCACCGGCCGGGCCGGCCGGGCCGGCCGGGCCGGTGCGGGGCCGGCTCCCGGAGGACTTCCGCCCGTAGTCCCGGGAGACGGCGGCACGGGCTCCGCCGCCGGGTCGCGGAGCCCGTGCCGGTCGCGCCGGCCCCGGTGTCAGTTGCCGGCGCCGACGTACAGGGCGACGGCGTCGCCCGCGCCGACCGTGGCCGTGAAGGTGCCGTTGGCCGCGACGGTGTAGCGGGTGCCGTTGCAGCCTCCGCCGCTGCTCGGGTCGGCGTGCTGGACGTCGCAGTAGCTGCCGGCCGGGAGCGAGGTCTGGAAGGTCCGGGTGATCGGGCCGGTCTCGTGGTTGATCGCCACGTAGCCCTTGCTGCCGCGGCCGAAGGCGATCGCGTTGCCGCCGTTGGACCACCAGTTGGTCACCGCGGTGCCGTTCACGGCGTTGCGGAAGCCCACCATGTTGGCGATCTGGCGCCACTCGTGCTGGCACTTCCAGCCGTTCTGGTAGCACGCGGTGACGGTGCCGCCGTTCGGCGGGCCGGCGTCGATGTCGCTGAACTCGTACCCGGAGTAGACGTTCGGCGATCCGTACGGCCAGGCCAGCAGGTAGACGTTGGCGAGGGTGTAGGTGTTGCCGTACTTGTAGTTGAGGGTCGAGCCGTTCCGCTCGGTGTCCCAGTTGTCGGTGAAGGTGCGGGAGTTGCCGCTGGGCAGGTAGCCGGCGCCCCAGGAGTCGTTCCAGTTGCTGAGGTAGGCGAGCTTCTCGTTGGTGAAGATCCGCTTGAGGTCGTAGGCGCCCATGAAGGCGTCGACGTCGCCGGTGCCGGTGTACTCGCCGGGCTGGACGGCCTCGCCGGCGGCGTAGATGACCTCCTGGGCCCAGTAGATGCCCGGGTTGGTCAGCTTGGCCTTGATGGCGGAGAGGTCGGCGGCCGCGATGTGCTTGGCGGCGTCGATGCGGAAGCCGTCCGCGCCCTTGGCGATCAGGCCGTTGAGGTAGCCGGCGATGGTGGAACGCACGTAGTCGCTGCCGGTGTCGAGGTCGGAGAGGCCGGACAGCTCGCAGTTCTGCACGTTGGCGCGGTCCGCGTAGTTGCTGATGTTGCTGCGGCAGGAGTGGAAGTCCCAGTCCTGGTAGTAGCCGGGGTAGGTGTACTTGGAGTACACCGTGCCGCCGGTGCCCGTGCCGCTGCCCGCGCTCATGTGGTTGACGACCGCGTCCACGACGACCTTCACGCCCGCCGCGTGGCAGGTGTTGACCATGGCGGTGAACGCGTTGGCGTCGCCCAGCCTGCCGGCGATCTTGTAGCTGACGGGCTGGTAGGAGGTCCACCACTGGCCGCCCTGGACGTGCTCCTGCGGCGGCGACACCTCCACGTAGCCGTACCCCTTGGGGCCGAGGAAGTTGGTGCACTCCTTGGCGACCGAGGCGTACGACCACTCGAAGAGCGTGGCGGTGACGGTCTTGGTGCCGGGGGTGCTCGCCTGCGCCGCGGTCGGGCAGCCGACCAGGCCGGTGCCGGCGGTGAGGACGGCCAGCGCCGCGGCGGTGGCGGCGCGCCGGGCGCGGCGGGGCCGGGGGCGACGGGGATCGTGTCCGAGCACGACGTTGTCCACGGAGTCTCCTGTGGGGGCGGAGCCGGGCGGGTGGGACGGCCGGAGGCCGGTGGAACGCCCTGCGGGCCGGACGCCGGTGGGGGCCGGACATCCTTGCGCAAGATTGATGAAACTTGCTGGAAACTTTCTGATCGCTGACCGTAGAGCTCTGATGAGTGCCCGTCAAGGCTTCGGCCCCCCTTCACCACCCACCACGGCCCGCCGGCGCTCCGGTTCGCCGACTTCGAGGACCGACAGGTACGCGCGCGAGCCGCCCCGGCGACGCCGACGTCGTACGACGACCCCGAGATCGAGGCCGTCCGGTTGCCTCGAGCCCCCAGCCGCCCGACGGCCCGGAGAACGGCAGCCACCCGGGACGGAGGGTCCGGAGCGGAGGGTCACCCCTGGCGGCCGGGCCACCGGGCAGGGCGCCTCAGGCCAGTTATTGAGCGCTACCGGCACTCGCCCCCGCCGGCCTGCGAGTCCGTGCGCGATCACGGCCCCGGGCCCCCCGCCGACCGGTCGGGCCGGGCCGGACACCCCGACTCCCCCATCGGGCAGGAGGGTTCGGATCCGGCCCCGGCCGCAATGATCTTCGCCCAATGTCTACCGACAAGTAACCCCGATGGGCCATCCTGCTTCCACCCTCACTCAAAGGAGCATGAGCATGGCAGGACGTATCGGTGTGCGGCATCTCGCGGTCGCGGCGGCGGCCGGGGGCGTACTGCTCGTCGGGGTGGCGCAGCCGGCCTCCGCCGCCACGGGGTCGCCGGCCGCGGCGCCCGCGGCCGCCCCGGCGCAGAGCCTGGGCCGGCCGAGCGTGCCGTACGAGACGTGGCTGAAGGACGTTCAGGCGGTCGCGGACTCGGCGGGTGCGTACCTGCAGGCGAGAGTTCCGCAGGCGCCGACGACCTACCGGCCCGCGATCGTCCTCGACATCGACAACACCTCGCTGGAGACCGACTACACGCCCTCCTACCCGACCCCGGCGATCGCCGCGGTGCTGGAGGTGGTGCGGGCGGCGCACGACCGCGGGGTGAAGGTCTTCTTCGTCACCGCCCGGCCAGACTTCATCGACGCGTTCACCCGGTACAACCTGACGAAGGTGGGCTACCCGGTGGACGGGCTGTACGGCCGGTCGCTGTGGGACCTCTTCCAGGAGACCGGGGCGTTCAAGACCGCGAAGCGCCAGGAGATCGAGCGCAACGGGTACACGATCGTCGCCAACATCGGCAACAACACCACGGACCTGGTGGGCGGCCACGCCGAGCGGACCTTCAAGCTGCCCGACTACGGCGGCACGCTCTCCTGAGGTCCTCTGCCGGTCGAATGCCGGTCGGACGCCCCCGGGCCGCACCGCCCGGGAGCGCCCGACCGACCGGCCCGGGCCCGGGCGCAGCAGTCCGGCAGGGCACCCGCCCCGGGCGGCGCATACGGTGGCCCGGTGAACGGTGACTCGGAGACCCTGGACACGGAAGCGCTTCACACGGTCGGGGTCCGCTCGGCCGACGACGTCCGCGAGGCCCTCGAATGGCTCGGGACGTGTTCGCGCATCGAGGAGATCGGGCCGGGCGGACGGGGTGCGGCGGCGGCCTACCGCTGGGCCCTCGACGGCTCCGCGCCGCGGCCCTCCGACGGCGCCCGCGGCCCGCGGGACAGCGGTCCCGCGGCGGACCGGGAGCGGCTCGGCACCGAGGAGCGCGCCGCCCTCGCCGCCGCGCACGACGCGGCGCGCAGCGACGAGGAACGGGACTTCGCGCACGGCGCGGCGCAGGCCCTGGGGTGGATCCTCGGGCACACCGGCGTCCGCTTCTGACCCCCGCCTCCGAGGTGGGCGGGGTCGGCGGGGCCGGCTGCGAACGCGCCTCGGTCAGCCGAACGGGCCGTCGGTGGTGAAGCGGTGCAGGTGGCGGGCGAAGGCCTCGGCCTCGCCCGGGGGCCAGTCGGCCAGGGCGTCCGCGATGCGGTCCGCGAGCCGGGTGCGTAGTTCCGCGACGGCCTGCCGGCCCTGCCCGGTCAGCACGAGCAGCTGTGCGCGCCGGTCGCCGGGGTCGGGTTCCCGGCGGACGAGGCCGGCCTCCTCCAGACGGGACGCGCGGCGGGTGACGCCGGACCGGTCGATGCCGACCTCGGGTGCCAGGTCGGCGGCGCTGCGCGGCCCCGTGCGGGCGAGGGCGCTGAGCACCGGGTAGGTCGTTTCGTCCAGGGCCTCGCCCATGCCTTCGGTCAGCCGGCGGTGCAACTGCGTGCGCGTGGTGCGGCGCAGCAGGACGCCCAGGGATTCCGCGATCTCCTGGCCCACTTCGTTCTCCATGCCTCCAGATTAGCGTGCGAGTCGCACGCATTGCCTGGCGACCCGGGGCCGGTACGGCGACTGTCGCATGCCACTGAGAGCGCGATCACGCCTGCTCCGAACCGGGCCCCCCTGGCGCGACCAGGGACAACACCCGGACGGTCGACGGCGGCACCGACCTCGCACGACTCCCGGCCGCGCCCCGGCCGGGGACCACGCCGCCGAAGGCTACCCGTCACGGGGCGGGGCCGACCCCAGGGTCATCGGCAACTCCGCATCCAGGATGCCTTGTTGAACTTCTTGACGTGAACATACAGCGCTGTAAAGCTCATCACACCGGTCTGGACCAGTACCTCTGAAAGCGCTCTCCCCATGCAGGCCCCACGCCTGCCCCCGAACCGAGGAGAACCCACGCAATGAGGCACGTCAACGGCATCCGGGCGGTCCTTCCCGCCCTGCTCGCCCTCACCTCCCTGGGCTTCGGCCTCTCCCCCGCGGCGGCCGCCCCGGACACCGCACCGGCGGCGGCCGCCGCGCGGCCCGCCCCCGCCGCCGACCCGGGGCTGGTCGACGCCCTCCGACGCGACCTGGGGCTGACTCCGGATCAGGCCCGCACCCGTCTCGACCAGGAGGCGACCGCGGCCCGGCTGCTGCCCCGGGTGCGCGACCTCGCGGGCTCCGCCTACGGCGGCGCCTGGTTCGACCCGGTCCGGGGCCGCCTGGTCGTCGGGCTCACCGACTCCGCGCACGCCGCGGCCGTCCGGGCCACCGGTGCGGCGACCGCCCCGGTGGCCCGCACCGAGGCCGCCCTCGACGGGGCGAAGGCCGCCGTGGACACCGTGAGCAGGAACCGTCCCGCCCCGGCCGCGGTCACCGGCTGGCGGGTCGACCCCCGCCGCAACGCGGTGGTCGTCACCGTGGCGGCCGGCAGCAGGACGGACGGCCGGGTGAAGGCGTTCCTGGACGCCGCCGCGGCCGCCGGGCCGGTCGCGGTGGAGGAGACCGCGCAGCAGGCCCCGCGCACCCTCTCGGCAGGTGTGGTCGGCGGCGACCCGTACTACATCAACGGCAACACCCGGTGCTCCATCGGCTTCGCCGTCCAGGGCGGGTTCGTCAGCGCCGGCCACTGCGGCCGGGCCGGCAGCAGCGTCGTCGGCTGGGACGGCTCGGCGATGGGCTCGTTCGTCGACTCGTCCTTCCCCGGCAACGACTACTCCTACATCCGCATCGGCAACGGCTGGTGGACGGTTCCGGTCGTGCTCGGCTGGGGCACGGTCAGCGACGTGCTCGTCCGCGGCTCCTGGCAGGCGCCGGTCGGCTCGTCGGTGTGCCGGTCCGGCTCCACGACGCACTGGCACTGCGGCACCGTCCTCGGCCTCAACGAGACGGTCAACTACAGCCAGGGCGCGGTCTACCAGCTGACCCGCACCAGCGTGTGCGCCGAACCCGGCGACTCCGGCGGCTCGTTCGTCACCGGCGACCAGGCCCAGGGCGTCACCTCGGGCGGCTGGGGCAACTGCTCCTCCGGCGGCCAGACCTGGTTCCAGCCGGTCAACGAGATCCTCTCCCGCTACGGCCTGACCCTGGTCACCGCCTGACGCACCGCCGCCCCGCACCGCTCCACGGCCGGGCGCCCGCACCGTGCAGGGTGCGGGCGCCCGGCCCGCCGGCCTCCGCGGGCGGGTCTCACCCGCCGCGGGAGGCCCAGAAGAGCCGGATCTCGTCGAGCCGGTCCAGCAGTTCCTCCTCGCGCTCCTCGAAGGCGGCCTCGTCGATGCGCCCGGCGAGCAGGTCCCGTTCGAGCGCCTTGAGCTCCTCCTCGACGGGCGCCGGGTCGTAGAAGGTCTGCTCGGCGGCCTCCGCGACCCGCTCGGCGACCCACACCACGCCGCGCACGGGTGCGAGCGGCAGGGTGAGCAGACCGGTCAGCAGACCCATGGCCCGCCCCCTACTGGACGAAGCTGTAGGGCGGGAGCGGCCCGTGCACCCGCAGGGTGCAGTCCTCGCCCCAGCGCCCGGCCAGCTCCGCGGCCGCGGCCCGGAACCCGTCCTGCCGGTCCGCCTCGACCAGGAAGGAGCCGCTGACGAAGTCGTTCCCGGCGGGTTCGTTCTCCCGCGTCTCGCGCGCCAGCGGGCTCAGTTCGTCGAGGAGTTCGGCGGCGGCGGCGCGGTTGCGCTGCTGGATCCCGTCGGCCACCAGCTCGCCCAGCCTGATCTTCGGTGCGGGGTCGGGGCTCCGCCGGGTCTCCTCGTTCAGCCGCCGGGCCTCGGCGGAGTCCCGGAGGATCCGCCGGAGCAGGGCGTCCTCGTCGAAGGAGGCCTTGACGAGGTACTCGGCGCAGCCGTCCAGGGCGGACAGGCGTTCCCGGTAGGCGTCGACCTGCTGGTCGAGGACGCCGATGACCTCCTGGTCGTCGGCCGCGACGGCGCCGAACCGCAGGGGCAGGACGGGGCCTTCGGACATCAGGCGTTCGAGCACCTCCTGGTGGGCCACGAGGTCGCGCCGGCGTGCCCGGAGTCCTTCGGGTGCGTGGCTGACCACGGCCTTCAGGCCGGACCCGGTGAGGGCGCGCAGTTCTTCGGGCGGGGAGCCGACGCCGGTCAGCTTGCGCAGCCGCGCGGGGTGACTGTCGGCGGTGATCGCGTACACGTAGACGGACATGGCTCACTCCTCCCTCGACCGGGTGGCCCGCCGGGCGCGCGGTCTCTCGCGCCTCTCGCGCGGTTCGGGCTCCTCGTCCCCGCCCTGGAGCTTCTCGCGGACGGTGTCGGTGACCGCTTCGACGGCACCGGTGATCGCGCCCTTGCTCTTGCCGCGGGATCCGCCCTCGCTGATCTCGCCGACCAGGTCCGGCAGTTTGGCGGGGGCCTTGCGGCCCGATTCCAGGTCCAGCCGGTTGCAGGCCTCGGCGAAGCGCAGGTAGGTGTCCACGCTGGCGACGACCACCCGGGCGTCGATCTTCAGGATCTCGATGCCGACCAGGGAGACCCGGACGAACACGTCGATGACCAGTCCCCGGTCCAGGATCAGTTCGACGACGTCGTACAGCGTGCCGGTGCTCGCGCCTCCGGTGGTCACACTGCCTCCGCCGCTCTGCGGCACCACGGTCACGGCGCCTCCTCTCGTCGGCCGCGTGCTGTACCGCGGCTCCTGTTCGGTCCGTCGTCGCTGCCGGAACTACCCCCGGCGCCGGTCGACCTCGGCCCGCGTGTAGCGGCGGGTCCGCTCGTAGCCGACCAGCTCCCCGTCCTCGTCCAGCTGCACCCGGTAGCTCGCCAGGACGCTGCTGGTCTCCGGGATCCGCTCGACCTCGACCACTTCCACCTCGGCCTGCCAGCCCTCCTCCGTGCGGCGCAGTCCGGAGACGGACTCCGGCGACCTTCCGAGGAGTTCGGCCAGTTGCGAGGCCGCGGTGCGCATCGCCTGCGCGGCGGACACCCGGCGTCCGCCCGTCCGGGCGGGTCGGGCGTCGCCGTCGTCGGCGGCTCGCGCGGAGCCGTCGGTGCGGCCGGTACGCCGGCGCGGTGGCTCGGTGTCTCGGGCTTCGCGGGGCATGGTCCTGTCCCTCCGTTGCCGTGGGTCAAACGGCGCATACCCGTCTCAATCACTTCAAACAGGTCATTCCGCCCACGGCCCGGCTCCGGTGCCGACGGCCGCGCCGGCGGCGACGGTCCGCGGAGGGCCGGATGCGCACGGTCACGGCGGCAGCGCCCGGGCCCGTCCGGCCCGTCCCCCGAAACGGCCGTCGGGAAGCTCCAGCCGCGCCGGTACAGCCCGTCCCGGGCCGACGACGGCGAGCACCGCCGGTTCTCGGTCGAGCGGGTGCGCGGTGCGGCCGGCGACCTCGACGGCGAGACGTCCACGCCGCTGGAGGACGCCGGACGGCCGGTGGTGTTCGCCGGCGCGGGCACCGGGATCGCCTCCGGGGCGGGGATGCTCTCGCACCCGGTCGCGGCCGAGTCCGGACTGCAGGCCGGCCCGACCGAGGGCCGACCTGACGCGACGGCCGACCCGGGCCGACGTTTACGGTGGCCACGCCGCGGTATACGCGCTGGTCAGCAGGCAGGGCCCGGACCACGGTGCCGGTCCCGGCCGGGAGGCGGACCGGCTCCAGGCATCTCCCCGGACCGCCTCCCCCACACGGCCCGCCGCACATCCAAGGAGGCCACCGTGATCATCCTCGGCGTCATTCTGCTCATCATCGGCTTCGCCACCGGCATCGGGTTCCTGTGGACCATCGGCATCATCCTCGCCCTCATCGGCCTCGTCCTGTGGGTCGCCGGCCTCACCGGCCACGCCGCCGGCGGCCGCCGTCACTACTACTGATCCGGTCACGGCCGGCTCACCGGCGGCGCCGCGGACCCCCTCCGCAGCGCCGCCGCCGTGTCCGCCCCGGAGCGTCCACCCCCGGGGAGGGCGGCCGAGCGGCGGACCGCGCTCCGGACGGGCGAGTTGAGTGGCCGTCCGGAGCGCCACCGCGTGGTGCGACCAACATCACGCGATCGACGCGCGCCGGCCGCAGGGCCCGCGGAACCGGCACCGCGGGCATACGAACCGGCTCCCGGTCCGCTCCGTGCTTCGCGCGCCCCCGCAACAAGCCTTGGCCCCGCCCGTCGGAGGCGGTACCTTCTCGGGCGACAACTGAAATCGACGGTGCGTGGAAGTCCGGTGAGATGCCGGCACGGTCGCGCCACTGTGAATCGGACCCCGCAGCCTGCCGGGACCGAAAGTCAGACCCGCCTCCGTCGCTCGTGCTCCACCGAACGGGACGCGTGTTCCCAAAGGAGGTCGGCCATGGCTCACCCCATCGCCCCCGCCGCTGCGCCGGCGATCACCCCCATCTCGCTGAAGACCATCCTGCCGTGGGCGGTGTTCTTCACCGTCCTCATGCTGGCCCTCGTCTACTTCGTCGGCGCCGAGCAGGGCGCGACGTCCCTCATCTCCGGCGAGGACGTGCACGAGTGGGTGCACGACGGCCGGCACCTGCTCGGCTTCCCCTGCCACTGACGGGGGCCGCGTGAACTCCGCAATCGTCAGGGGCCTCCTGGTCCGCGGCATGCTGGCCGGGCTCGCGTCCGGCCTGCTCGCCCTCGTCGTCGCCTACTTCCTCGGTGAACCGCGCATCGACGCGGCCATCGCGTACGAGGAGTCGCACTCCCACGAGCACGAGATGGAGATCGTCAGCCGGTCCCTGCAGTCCACTGCGGGCCTGGCCACCGGTGTCCTGGTGTTCGGGGTGGCGCTCGGCGGCATCGCCGCCCTCGCCTACTGCTTCGCCCTCGGCCGCGTCGGCCGCTTCACGCCGCGCGCCACCGCGGCCCTGCTGTCGGCCGCGGCGCTCGTCGCGGTCTACGTGGTGCCGTTCCTCAAGTACCCGGCCAACCCGCCGTCGGTGGGCGACCCGGAGACCATCGGCAAGCGCACCACGCTGTACTTCCTGATGACGGCCCTCAGCGTGCTGCTGGCCGTCGCCGCGGTGATCGTCGGCAAGCGCCTCGCCCCGGCCCTCGGCAACTGGTACGCCACCGTGGTGGCCGTCGCCTGCTTCGCCGTCGCGGTCGGGCTCGCGTACGCGTTCCTGCCCGCGGTCAACGAGGTCCCGGAGGACTTCTCGGCCACGCTGCTCTGGCAGTTCCGCGTCGCGGCGCTCGCCGTTCAGCTGACGCTGTGGACGTCCTTCGCCCTGGTCTTCGGCCACCTGGCCGAGCGGCTGGTCGACCCGAAGCCCGCCACCGCGACCCCGGCCGCGGGCACCTCGCCGGAGGCGGCCCCCGCGGCCTGACGTCCGACCGGCACGGCAGCACGGCACCACCACCGACGGCCGGTGGGAGCGACCCCGCGTCGCCCCCACCGGCCGTCGGCCGTGCCGGCCGGGCCGTGTCGACCGGCCCGGGCGCCGTCCGCGGGCCGGCCCGGCTCGGATCAGCCGGGGTTGACGATGACGGACACGCCCCAGCCGATCGCCGCGAGGACGACGGCGAAGCACAGAACGGCGACCGCGACGTGGAGCGGACGGGCGGCCGGGGCCCGGCCGGGATGGTCGCCCTCCCCCGCCGGGGGGTTGAGGACGCGTACGCCGACGGCGAAGAGTGCGGGGAGCCCGGCTCCGGCGAGCAGCCCCACCACGACGATCTTCCAGAGCGCGTTCAGGTTGATCCAGGAGTCCATGCGGCTCACCTCGCCTGCGGGGGATGCGGGACGGCTCGGGGCGGGTCAGACACGTCCTGGGAGCCGTCTTCGAAGGGCGCTCGGGTGGTCGGTTCAGGGGCGCGCGTGGGGACACCTGTGCGGCATCCGTACGCCTTTGACGACACGTCCTAGTCCGTCCATGCGGCGTTGACGTTCTCCGGGGTCACGGCCGGGCGCCGGGAGGCGACGTAGAAGGCGACCGAGGCCAGCACCAGCACCGCGAAGACGACGCCCACGCCGGCGGTGCCGCCGATCCCGTTCGCGACCCAGTAGGCGAGGGCGCCGACCACGGCCGCGGCCGGAAGGGTGATCAGCCAGGCCGCCACCATGCGGTGGGCGATGTGCCAGCGCACGACCGCGCCCTGTCGGCCCACCCCCGAGCCGAGGATCGAGCCGGTGGCCACGTGGGTGGTGGAGAGCGAGTAGCCGAAGTCGGTGGAGGCGAGGATGACCGCGGCGGAGGCCGACTCGGCGGCCATGCCCTGCGGCGCCTCGATCTCCACCAGCCCCTTGCCGAGCGCCCTGATCACCCGCCAGCCGCCGATGTAGGTCCCGAGCGCGATCGCCACCGCGCAGCAGGTGATCACCCAGCCCGGGGCGCTCGCCCCCGCGTGCAGCGAGCCGTTGGCGATCAGCGCCAGGGTGATGACGCCCATGGTCTTCTGCGCGTCGTTGGTGCCGTGGGCGAGCGAGACCATGCAGGCAGAGCCGACCTGGCCGAGTCTGAAGCCGTGCCGTCGCGGGCCCTCGGCCGTGCGGCGGGTGATCCGCAGGACGAGGTAGGTGCCGAGCGCGGCGACCGACCCGGCGATGAAGGGCGACAGCGCGGCGGGCACGATCACCTTGGCGACCAGGCCCTGCCATTTGACGGCCGAGGCTCCGGCCGCCGCCATGGTCGCCCCGATCACCCCGCCGACCAGTGCGTGCGAGGAGCTGGAGGGGATCCCGAAGTACCACGTGGTCAGGTTCCACAGGATGCTGCCGGCCAGGCCCGCCATGACCACGGTGAGGGTCACGTCGGCGCTGTCGACCAGTCCGCTCGCGATGGTCGCCGCGACCGCGGTCGACAGGAAGGCGCCGACCAGGTTGAGGACGGCGGAGACGGCCACCGCCACACGCGGCCGGAGGGCTCCGGTGACGATGGAGGTCGCCATGGCGTTGCCGGTGTCGTGGAATCCGTTGGTGAAGTCGAAGCCGAGCGCGGTGGCGACCACCAGCGCCAGGACTGCGTCGTTGCCGGTCACGTGTACGAACGTATCCGCATGCCCCCCGCCCCGCTCCACGACACTCGGGCGTGTCGCCCGTCGACGCGCCGATCGTTCGTGCCGGGACCTCCGCGCTCCCGGGTCGGGGCCGTTCGGTGACCGGGCGTCACCCGTCCGTCACGGTCTCCCCGTGGCGACGGGCCGTTCGCCGCACGTCACTGCAGGGCGGCGGCGCGGCGGTCGAGGACGGCCAGGGCGCGCCGTCCCCAGCGGATGTTCTCCTCCTCGAAGGCGAGGCCGCGCAGCAGCGTGAGGTAGGGGCCGATGCGCTCGGCGCCGGCGAGGAACTCGTCCTCGGTGCGGCCGTCGAGGAGCCGCGCCCGCAGCCGTTCCCAGCGGGCGATCTTCGCCTCGGCCCAGGCGATCCGTTCGGCGACGGCCGCCCGTACGGCGCCGGCGTCGCCCGCGTCCACCGCCTGCACCTTGACCATCAGCTCGTCGCGGATCGCGCCGGGGCGCAGCGGTTCGGCGGTGAACTCGCGCAGGTGCCGGCGGCCCTGCTCGGTGAGCGAGAAGAGCCGCTTGTTGGGGCGGCGTTCCTGTTCGACGACGCGGGCCCGGACGAGCCCTTCGGCCTCCATCCGGTCGAGCTCCCGGTAGAGCTGCTGCGGGGTGGCCATCCAGAAGTTCGCGACGGATGCGTCGAACTCCTTGGCCAGGTCGTACCCGGACGCCTCGCCCTCCAGCAGTGCGGCCATCACCGCGTTGCGCAACGCCATCCCGACAGGGTAGCGCCGCCGGTCCGGGCGCCTCTGGACAGCGGCCGGGAAACCCGCCTAGCCTCCTCCACACCTATTCAAAAAGTTGAGTATCTCCCCCACCCGGAGGTGGCCGGATGCACCCCTTCCGCGAGGCCGTCGAGCGGCGCGACCCGGCGGCGGTCGAGGCCCTGCTCGCCGAGGACGTCGTCTTCACCAGCCCCGTCGCCTTCAAGCCCTACGCGGGCCGGGCGATCACGGCGGCGATCCTGCGCGCCGTGATGCAGGTCTTCGAGGACTTCCGCTACGTCCGGGAGTTCGCGAGCGAGGACGGCCGCGGGCACGCGCTCGCCTTCACCGCGACGGTCGACGGCCGCCGGGTGGACGGCTGCGACTTCCTGCACCTGGACGAGGACGGCCTGATCGACGACTTCACGGTGATGGTCCGTCCGCTGTCCGGCGCCCACGCGCTGGCCGAGGCGATGGGCGCCCGGTTCGAGCAGATCACCCGCGAGGCGGTGGAGGCGGCGGCACGCTGACGCACGCGCGCCGGGGCGGGCGGTGCGGGGCACCGCACCGCCCGCCCCGGCCGTCCGGCGGCCCGTCGGGCGTCAGCCCTCGGTCCGCTCGGTCACGCAGAGGACGTTCCCTTCGCTGTCCTTGAACCAGGCGGCCCGCATCCCCTCGGCCTCCGCGACGCCGTCGACCGTCTTCAGGCCGGGCAGGTCGTAGTCCTCGAAGGTGACGCCGCGGTCGCGCAGCTCCTTCATCTCGGCGTCGAGACTGGCGACCTTCCAGCTGGCCAGGGTGTGCCCGGCCTGGCCGCCGTACGGCGTCTCGTACATCCCGAACCGGGTGCCGCCGCACTCGAAGGTGACCTCGTGCTCCGCCTCCTCGGCGAGCGTGAGCCCCAGGGTGTCGCGGTAGAACGCCTTCGCCCGTTCCAGGTCGGCGGCCGGAACGACCGCGAACAACGGCGCATCAGCAAGCATGTCCATCGCCTCCTCCTCCCAGGCTAGGCCCACTCCTCGGGATCGTGCCGGGTCAGCGGGCCAGGCCGTGCAGGAGCAGCTCGGCGAGGTGGGCGTAGGCGTCCGCGTCGGCCAGCCCGGTGGCGGCCGCCACCTGCCGCTGCTGGATCCGCACCATCACCGAGGTGATCACGTCGGCGGCGAAGGCCACGTGGACCTCGCGGAAGGCGCCGTCGGCGACGCCCTCGTCGATGAGCTCCTGCACCCGCCGGGCCGCGGCCCGGGTGTTGCGCTCGTACACCTCGGCGGCCGGCTCGAACGCCGCCACGTCGTCGAAGAAGCGGCCGGACACCGGGGAGAGTTCGGCGGCCACCGCCCGCAGGTACGCGGCGAGCCGGCCGGCCGGGTCGGTCTCGGCGGCGAGCGCCGCCTCCACCCGGACGGTCGCGCGGCGGAAGAAGTGCACCACGGCCGCCCGGACGAGCTGCTCCTTGCTGCCGGCCAGGCCGTACAGCGTGCGCTTGGAACACCGCAGCCGGGCGGCCAGGTCGTCCAGGGTCAGCTGGGCGAACCCCTCGGCGATCAGCAGGGCCGTCAGCTCCTCGAAGAGCTCGGTGCGGCGGGCCGCGCCGCGTCCGGTGAGCCTCGGGCCGTCCACGCTTGGGGTCTCGATCACCCGACCAGTATTCCAGGGGTGATCGCGCCGCCCGCCGCCGCACCGGCACCGGCACCGGCACCGCGGTACGGGCCGGGGCCCTCACCCGCGGCCCGGCCCGCACGCGCGGCGCGCACCGCCGCGGCGGCCCTACGCTCGGAAGGTCGGACACCGCAGGGACGGGAGGCCGCCATGGGCGTCGATCCGGCGAGGACGGAACGGGGCGGGTACGGCGAGGCGCTGTTCGAGCCGTGGCAGCCCGGCGAGGGCGGGCGCATCGACCTGGGCGCGCTGGCCTACGACGGCACCACCCGCCGCAGGCTGCTCGCCGCCGGGGCCGGGCCGGGCGTCCGCTGCCTGGAGATCGGTGCGGGCACCGGCACCGTCGCCCGTTGGCTGGCCGAGGAGGCGGGCGCCGCCGAGGTGCTCGCGGTCGACCGGGACGTCCGCTTCCTGGAGGCGCATGCCGGCGGGGCGCTGCGCACCCTGGCCGCCGACGTCACCGCGCCGGACTTCGACCCGGGCCGGTTCGACCTGGTGCACGCGCGCTTCGTGCTGATGCACGTCCCCGACCACCGGCGGCTGGCGGCCCGGCTCTGCGGGTTCCTGGCGCCCGGCGGCCGCCTGGTGCTCGGCGACGCGGTGGACCTCACCTCCGCCGGGCCCCCGGACACCCCGTACCGGCTGGCGATGCGGGCCATGTGGCGGGCGCTGCGGGAGACCATCGGCACCGACGTCAGCTGGACGCCGCAGTACCCGCGGCTGCTGGCGGAACTCGGCCTGACGGACGTCGGGGCCGAGATCACGGTGCCCCCGCTGACCCGCGGCAGCCCGATCGCGGAGTTCTGGCTGGACACCTGGCGGCGCTCCCGCCCGGCCGTGCTGGCCACCGGCCTGGTCACCCCCGACCAACTGACCCGCGCGGAGCGGGCGCTGGCCGAGGGCACCGCGGCCGACCTCTCCCCCGGCCTGATCACCGCCTGGGGCCGCCGCGGCTGACCCGGCACCGGCCGGCCGCGGCCGCGGCTCCGGCGGTCACGCCCTCTCCTCCGGCCGGTCAGGACAGCCCGGCCGGGCGGCGGGTGAGGACGCGGAACTGCGGGCCGTACACACCGCTGCCGTCGGGCAGCGGGATCTCCATCAGGGCGAGGGCGGGCTCCTCCAGGGCGCGCATCGACCGGACGGCGCCGTCCAGCGCGTGCGGATCGCCGATCGCCCAGGCGCCCTCCAGGGCGTGCACCACCCGGCTGAACAGCAGGTCGAACCGGCCGAGCAGCTGGCCGGCCGCGGGCGGCGGGTCCGGCCAGCCGCCGGCCGGCACCACGCCCATCGGCCTGGCGTCGGGGAAGGGCACCGGGTCGCCGTCGTAGCCCCAGCGGTCGGCCGAGGCCACCACCCGGCGTTCGTGGAAGATCTCGCCGAAGGCGTAGTAGTGGGCGGGCGCGCCGTGGCCCGCGGGGACGTCCGGGCTGGCCGAGGTGCCCTCGCCCTGCTCCTTGATCACCTCCAGCGCCTCGTCCACGTCCGCCAGGGTGGCCGTCGGCCGCAGCACGTCGGGCCCGATCCGGACGGACAGCTGGCCGGCCGTGTCGAGGACCGGCCGGACCTCGTGGAAGGCGTCCTGCAGCGCGGTGTAGAAGGTGCCGATGGTCGGCCCGGACTCCCGGACGAGCGGCAGCTCCGGGGCCTCGATCGCCATCAGCACGTCCCGCACGTACGCCTTGCTCAGGCCGGAGAGGTACACGGTGAGGTCGGGGCGGACGCCTCCGGGCAGCGGGCCCGGGTAGCCGAGGACGGAGGAGGCGATCCGCGGCCGGCCGCCGACCGCGGTGAGCAGGTTGCAGGTCAGTCCCATGTGGAACATCTCGTCGCCGACGATGCCCTGGATCAGCCGGGCGGGCTCGCTCGTCCGGTCCTTGACCGACCACCAGGCGCAGAGGTACGGCGGGATGGTCGCGAGTTCCACGGCGACGGCGATCTGCAGGGCGCGCCGGAGCCAGCGGACGTCCCGCGGGCCCGGCGCGCTCAGCAGCCGGGCCACCGCGTCGCCGTCGGCGGCCGGTTCGGGGACGTCGGTCGGGTCCGGGACGGCCGCCCACGGGTCCGCCGCCGTCGGGTACCCGGCCGTCGGGTACGCGGCCGTCGGGTACGCGGCCGTCGGCAGGTCCGGCGGCGGGAGGGGCGGCGCGGCGGCGGCCTCCGGGGTGGGCAGCAGGGCGGGGAGGGCGGCGAGGCCCGCCGACTTGAGGAAGCCCCGGCGCCCGATGGGTGTGCCCGGCGGCCGGGCGGGACCGTCCTCGGCTGCGTCGACCACGTGCGGCTCCCTCCCGACTGCGTCGCCCGGCTGCGGCTGCGCCGGTGCAACCCGAGGACCCGCCTCCCGGCCTCCGGGGCGGTCGGTCGTCGGACATCGGCTGAGACCGCCGACGCTACCCAGCGGGCCGGGGACGGGGCACGTACCGCCACCGTGTCCGGCCGAGCCGTCACCCGGGGAGAGCACCGGACCGGCCCCGCACGGCGCACCGGCGGGAGCACCCGGTGGTCGGGGGTGGTCGGGCGGTGACCGGCCCGTGCTCAGCCGGCGGACCAGGTGACCGCCGGCGGGCGGACGGCGGCGCAGAGCGGCTGCCCCTGCCGTCGGTGAGCCCCAGCCCGGGCGACCGGCAGTCCGGACGCCACCGCCGCCTCGACGGTCTCCGGGGCGACGGCGTCCAGCATCAGCTTGGCGCGGCGGAACATCGTGAAGCCCCCTGACCCGTCGACCGTGCCCCGGGACAGGTGGACGAACCGGGCGTACGGACCGCCCTGGAGGTGGGGTCCGCGCAGGTCGACGCCGCGCGGGCCGCGGACGGGGTGCACCGGAGCGTCCAGCTCGCCGACGGCGCGTCACCGGGCTGCAGGCCGAGCAGGTCCTCCGGCCGGCCGCGGCGCGGCACCCCGACGTGGATGCCGGCCGCGCCGGGGAAACCCGGGCCGGGGGCGCAGTCGCGGCCGGCCAGGTCGGTGGCGTCGATCCGCGCTTCCATGCCGCCACCGTCCCGCGGCGGGCCGCCCGCCGGAACGCCGACGAGCCGGCCCGGCAGCGGTGCCGGGCCGGCCGCGGTGGCGGGGTCGGCGCCGGTCAGACCGCCGGCGAGGGCTTGAGGACGACGAAGTCCGCGCCGTTCGGGTCCACGCAGACGGCGAGGCGGCCGACGCCGGGGGCGTCCTCGGGCTCCATCTGGAGGCTGCCGCCGTTGGCCTTGACCTTGGCGGCCGCGTCGTCGGCGTCCTCGACGGCGAAGACGGGGTGCCAGTAGGGCGTGCCGCCGGTGAGCACCAGGTGCTCGGGGGGCAGCTGCATCAGTCCGCCCTGCATCCGGTCCTCGGGCAGGCCGGCGGGGGTGATCAGCCAGTAGGTGCCCTCGACGCCGCCGGGCATCGGCATGGCCGAGGTCTGCCAGCCGAAGAGGGTGCCGTAGAACTCGCGGGCGGCCGCGGCGTCCGTGGTGTACAGCTCCGTCCAGTTGAGGCTGACCGGGTCGTCGACCATCTGCAGGCCGGGGTCGCCGATCGGCTGCCAGACGGCGAACTGTCCGCCGAGCGGGTCGGAGAACTGGGCCATCCGGCCTTCCTCGCCCGCGTCCGTCGGGGGGACCCGGACGGTGCCGCCGAGCCGCTGCACGGCCTCGGCGGCGGCGTCCACGTCGGTGGTCTTGAAGTAGATCATCCACGCCGAACGGGCGCCTTCCTCGGTGAGCGGCCCGAGGCCGCCCACGATCCTGCCGTTGTGCTTGAAGGCGCGGAAGTCGCCGCCCTCCTCGTCGAAGGGCTGGGTCTCCCAGCCGAGCACGGCGTTGTAGAAGGCGGCCGTCGCGGCGACGTCCGGGGCGCCGAGGTCGAGCCAGCAGGGGGAGCCGGGTACGAAGTCGGTAGTGATCACGTCTTCTCCCATCGAGAGTGCCACCGCGGCCCAGCCTCCCAGCGCCCGGCGGCCCCCGCCCGTCGGCACGCCCCCCCACCGGGCCGTCCGGGCGGGGACGGCCGGCGGTGGGGGCCGTGGTCGACGGTGGGGCCGGCCGTGCGGGCGCCGGGCTACTCCACGAACTCGGCCTGCGGGAAGCGGCTCGACGGGCCGTCCAGCAGGTGGCTGTCGCGGTGGCGCAGCCCGAGGTCGAAGAAGGCGTCGACGTAGGCGCGCTGGGCCGCGACCGAGTCGGCCGGGTCGATGGTGCCGACCTGGGTCTGCACGGCGGCGGCCGGGACCCGTCCGGCGGCCGCGATCTGCGGCAGCTGCACCTGGAGGTCGGTGTACGAGAGGTGGCCGGCGCCGGTCAGCCGGATGTTGCGGTGCGGGCCGCGGAGGTGGGGCCAGAACGACTGCCAGTAGGGGTCGTCGTGCGTCCACTCGCCGCTGTTCATCAGCAGGAAGGGCCGGTCCAGTCCGTCCGCGACGACGCTGCCGACCGGTCCCTCCTCCCCGAAGTCCAGCCCGCCGTCGAGGTCGACCGCGGCGTCCACCCGGGGGTCGTCGTGCATCACCTGGGCGGCGGTGGCCCCGCCGAGCGAGTGGCCGGTCATGCCGACGGCGGAGAGGTCGATCCGGCCGGCCAGTCCGGTGGGGAGGCGGCGGTGCTCGGCGTCCGGGTTGCCGCCCCGGTCGAGCACCGCGAGCCGGTCCAGCACGAAGCGGGTGTCGGCGACCCGGATGTCGACGAGGCGGCGCGGTGCGGCGCCGGCCGCGGCGGGGTCGGCGGTGACCGTCCGGCCGCCGGGGAACTCCACGGCCAGCGACTCGTAGGTGTGGTCGATCGCGACCACCAGGTAGCCGCGGGAGGCCAGCTCCTCGGCGAGGACGGTGCCCTGGCCGCGCAGGCCGCCGGCGCCGGGCGAGTACAGCACGACGGGCAGGCGGTCCCGGCCCGAGGCAGCGGGCACGCCGGTGCGGGCGTGGGTGAGGGTGCCCGCCCAGTCGGCGGTGTCGGCGGGCAGGCCGAACTGCCGCTGCAGCGAGTCGGCGAAGGCGGCCGCGGTGCCGGTGGACAGCTGGGGCGCCCGTGCGCCCGTCCCGCCGGAACGGGCCGGGTACCAGAGCGTGACCATCAGCTCGCGGGAGCGGCCGGGCTGCCAGGGGTCGGTGCGGTTCGGGTCCACCAGGTGGAGGTCGGTCGTGCCGACCGCGTTCGGGCCGTGCGGCGCCGGAAGGGTCAGGTGCACGGGTGTGCCGGTAGGGGCGGGGTCCGCTTGGGCCACCGGGGCGGCGGCGAACGGCCCTGCCAGCGCGAGCAGGACACAGGCGGCGGCCGTGGTGGACCGCCGGATTCGGTTCGTCGTCATACCCGCACCCTATGCGGCGGGGCTTACCGATGGGTATTGGATTATGGCGAACACCGCTGCGGACAAGTCCGGCTGACGCCACCTCACATGAAGTGTCGCCCGGGTCGCCCGCAACCCGACCGAGAGATGCCTCGCCAGGAGGATCCCACCGAGAACCCACGCATTCGGGCAGGGCGGCCGGAGCCCACTCGAGGTCCGCAAGGCGGGTGGCCGACGCGACCGGGTCGCCGGATCGACGCCGAACTCAACCGCTGACAGGCGTCGGCGACTACGCCCGCCGGTGTCTGAGCGCGGACTCGCAGCGCGACAGGCATGTCATGCCCACACCCTTGAAAGGCTGATACTCATGGCCGAAGCACCGTGCCGTCCTCCGTGCAGCAGGAGGCCACCGGCTGTCAGGTCGAGGGCATCGGCCGCATGGAGCATTGGCATCACGGCCATCCGGCCCTCGAAGATCTGCCAGAGATGGAGTCGTTGATCGGCCCATGCAACGGCAAGGACCGGGCCTGCTTCGGTGTGGGCGAGTGCGAGTGCGGTCGGGACGGAGTTTCGGCGTTCCACCGGCACGGGCATCGTGTCGCCGCTTGCGGAATCCCAGAGTCGTACGACTCCGTCCAGACCCCCGGAAATGACGAGCGTCACTCCGGTTTCGGGCAGGGAGAGGCAGGCGAGGGCGGTGATCGGGCTCTGGTGCGGTGTGCTGGTACGGGGACCCGCGTACAGGTCGGCCAGGGACCAGTAGTGGATGCGCCCTTGGGCGTCTCCCACGACCACCGCGCTGCCGTTGCCCGAGACAGCGGTTGCTCGGCCGCCTTCGGGGGCCAGGCGGAGGGCGTTGTGGTGGAGGGCCGGAAAGTCGGCGCCGACCGGTGCCGTGGTGGACGGTGGAATCGGCACGGCATGGATGGTGCCGTCGGCTTCCAGAGCCAGCACGCAGTCGGGGGCTACCGGGGCCAACTGTACGGGCCTGAGCCTGGGGTCGGTGGAGAGCCGCCGTACGACGGCTCCGGTGGTGGCGTCGTGCAGATGCATCCGGCCGAGGGGATCGCTGGTCACCGTCGGGACGCCCGGCGTGTCCGTCGAAGGAAGTAGCGTCATGGCACCGACGCGTCGGCCCGGCCGGGACCACTGGGCGGTCCAGGGATTGGCCTGCGCGAGGGGCCGCAGCAACTCGCACAGCCGGGCATCGGTGCCGAGCGCCGCCAGGTGCAGGAGAGCGGCCCTTTCGGTGTCGGCCAGCTCCCCGGAGGACAGCTGCGGTGCGGCCCGGTCCCACACGGTGCGCAGCTTCTTGGGCACGGTGATGCGTGGATCCGCGAGGGTCGCCGTGATGGCGGTGGCCGACCCGTGGACGAGGAAACCCGGGTCCCTGAGCAGTTGGGGTGCCGTGCCGGCGGCAAGCGCCTCGTCGAGTGCCTGTTCGCGGTCGCGGGCCGGTGCCGCACGCCAATCCACTGCGGGGGCGGCATTCGGTCCGGCGGTCTCGTCGGCCGTCGAGATCGGCCGCCGATCGGCCGGGGGCTCTCGGAGGACAGTGGTGCCGCCTCCCTGGTCGAGGGTGTCCACCCGGGGTCCGAGGTGCAGGACGAGGGCTGCGTCGGTACCGGGCAGTCGCAGCTGTCCGACCTCGATGGCGGCGCGCACGTGCGGCAGGGCGAGGAGAGGGGCCAGTAGTTCGTCGAAGACCGTGCACGGGTCTGCGGCAGGAAGGTCGGTGGGGCCCCGGCCGGACCGGTGCAGGTCCGGCACCAGGATTCGGACCGGGCGCGGGTCGGCAGCGAGACGGTCGATCACTCCTGCCGGGGACAGCGGGCCGTAGCCGAGTTGGCGGCCCAGTTCCCAGGCCAGTGCGAGGGCGGTCTGCCCCGCGGCGGGGAGAGTCGCATGGATGGTGGTGCGCGGGTCGCCGTCAGAACCCGCGAGGAGCCAGGCCAGCAAATGGCTCTTGCCGGTCTTCGGACCGCCGGTCAGCAGGCACAGGCGTGAGCAGGCGGCGTCCTGGCGCCAGGCCCAGTCGAGCAGGGCCGGTGCGTGGCGGGCGGCGGAACCGGTGACGGGCGGCCAGGCGCTGAGGGCGGGGACGGCGGTCACGGGCTCACATACCTCCGCCACGCTGCGCAGCGAGCAGTTGCCGGATGCCTTCGCGCCGGGAGGCAGCGCTCTCGCCGTACGGGAAGTTGTGGGTCAGCGTTGCGTCGGGGAACATCATCGCCAGCCACATCGAGCAGTAGTGGCCGGGCATCGAACATGCTTCGAGTTCGGTGTGGATGCGGGTGACCTGCTCGGGTTGTACGCCCGCAGCGTCGAGGCTGCTCCACAGACGCTCCTCGGGGTGGAGACAGATCGCTCCCGAGGCCGTGAAGATCTCCTTCTTGCCCTCCTGGTCGACGATTTCGAAGGACGCATAGCCTTCGACGCTCGCGGTGTCGCGGATGTCGTCGAGGACGAGCGGCCACCAGTTCTCCGGGCCGGCGAACGCTCGGGGGTCGGCCTGCCTGAGGCGTTCTTCGAGTGCGGAGAAGGCGGTCGAAGCCACCTCGGGGTCATCGGTGGAACCGATGGTTTCGAGCAGCACGTCGAGTCCCAGCAGCGCGTCGGCGAGAGCTTCCGGAGAGGAGTTCACGAACTTGAGGGGCTCGTCGTAGCCGATCAGAAGGGCGTGCACTTCCCCGTCCGGGTTCGCCACCAGGTCGTAGGCGCGGTCTGAGCCGAGTCTCGCCCAGCTCGCGTGCTCGGCGTCCAGGGGCTGCTCGATGTCGTCGGCGTACTCGCGCAGCGAGACGGGCTCACCTTCGACCGTGTGGAAATACGGGCCCACCTGAAGAGGAAGGAGCAGTGCGGTGATGCGCGTCAGCGCTGCGGCATGGGGCCGGCCGAGGTCGGCCACCGCGCTGCTGAACCGCCTGACCCCGTCCTCGCCGAACCGGTCGACGAGGGGGCTGCTGGGGCTGGTCACGGAACTCTCCTTGACGGGACGGAAGGGCTTGAGGAGCGTCGAACCACTACTGCAGCTTGGTCGACACGTATTGGAGGACGGTCGTCCAGGCGGATTCCGGGTTGCTGAACGCGGTGTCGTCGGCGGCCTCCATCCACGCCCTCAACCGGTTCTCGGCCCCTTCCTCGAACGTGCCGTCACCGGTCTCGAAGTCGTAGTTGGGCCGCTCCACTTCGAGCAGGTAGAGGAAGTAGGCGAAGGCGTCGAGGCTGCGGTTGAGCAGGTAGGGGGCGCCCCCGTCGTCCGGCAAGCAGTAAACGGCCCCGGTCGAGGCATCCAGAACGATGTCGTCGTAGGAGAGGCCGCCCAGGTTGACCCAGTGCGAGGGGTCGAACGACAGGCCGGGGTGGTGCTCGGCGATCTCCTCGAAGCCGATCTCCAGCTCCCCGTCGCAGACCTCCTCACTCACCTCGAACCAGGCGGCCGGCTTGTCGGGAAGCCCGACGTGGCGCAGGAAGTCCCGGGTCGGCCCGTGGGAGATGTCCTGCGCGGCAGCCTCGTCCAGGGTGACGAGCACCTC
This sequence comes from Kitasatospora sp. NPDC093679, assembly GCF_040683455.1. Lineage (NCBI taxonomy): Bacteria > Bacillati > Actinomycetota > Actinomycetes > Kitasatosporales > Streptomycetaceae > Kitasatospora > Kitasatospora sp. NPDC093679. The sequence goes on along the minus strand of NZ_JBFBDW010000001.1, from coordinate 258,388 downwards.
CGGCGGGAACACCGACTCCAGTTGGGCCCGGTCGACGAGGTATGCCACGAATAATGCCAATCCATGCGGTTTTGCGGTTTCGGACACTGCACTGCGCACGGCGCAGCCTAGCGGAAATTCCCACCAACTGCCAATAAGAGCAGGGATCTAATGGCTCTTGAAGGCATGGTGACTGGGCCGGGGATTGAGATTTCTCAGATGCTGCTCCATCTGCGCGTTGCCGCGCTTCTGCGATTCGTCGGTGAAGCCGTATTCGACGGTGTGGCTCACCCTCACGTGACCTGGCAGGTGGTCGCACATCCACGCGCTGCAGTTCGCCCTACTGGTACAGGGTTCCCGCTCCGTGTAGAGGGCGGTGATGCCCTTCGGGTTTCCGGCCTGCAGGAACGGGATGCCGAGGACGCGCTCGGAGTGCGTGGGGAAACGACTTCGCCCGACGAGAATGAATCCTCCGTCCTCGCCCTCCCTCCCATGCCGCACCGCAGCGTAGTTGTTACTGCTGAAGCTGTACTCGTTTGAGTCCTTGTCCTTGTTGTAGTTGCCGTAGCTCCCGTCCTCGTGGCGTGCCAGTTGTGTCGCCCGCGACAACTCGTCGTGGTCGAAGTCGACCGGGTCCGAGTGCTTCTTCGGACGGCTGGCGCCCTTCGGGAGATCTTTGAGGTTGTACGGGTTCTTCTTGCCCGTCGGCCGCTTGCCGACCTGGTCCTTGCCGTTCAGCTTCAGCGGCAGGCCCTTTCGCTCGTCGGGTGTCAGAGCCCTGGGGCCGCCGGGGGTGAGGCGCTCGATCACCCGGTCGTCGCGGATGCGGTAGACCGGCGTGGTGCCCATGCTGTTCCTTGCCGACTGCAGCGTGGACTTGGGCACGTGAATCGACTGGAGGTGCTTCAGGTGGGCCTCTTCGGCTTCGGCAACGTTCTTGGCCACCTTCTCGCTGCCGTGGGCGACCTGCTTGACCACACCACCGACGGACTTTCCGACGTCTTCACCGATTGACTTGGTGAGCTTCGCGGCGGATTTCTTGATCCCCTTGGCGATGGAGTGGCTCACTCGAACGTCATCCCCTCGGTGGCTGTGACGAACCGCTGCGCGTGGCCGGCGATCTCATCCGCATGACCGTGCAATGTCTGTGCGTGCTTCATGAGCTCAGCCGGATGGATTCGATAGCCCTCACCGCTCGGCGCGCCTCCGGGCACCCCGAGAGCTGCCTCCACCCCCTGGAACACCAGGCCGCTCAGGGCCCGTTCGACAACCGCTTCCAGCGGGCCGCACATCTGCTCCATCAGTTCGCCGATGATCTGGTCCTCCAACTGCTGGAGAAGCGCGTTCACCACCCGCTTGGTCGCTTCGATCAGCAGCGCCTCGGCGGCCTCGGCCGCTCCCAGCGTCGCGACAGCGGCGGCCTGGGCGGCGACGAACTCGGCCGCCATCACTCCCAACTCGGCGATGACCGCCAACTTCGCGGCCACGATGGCGTCCGCGGCCACGTCCAGCACGGTCGCGGCGACGTTGCACACCCGGACGATCTCGGCGATGTGCTCGGAGGACATGTCGGCCCAGCGCTGTGCGAGCACCTCATAGGAGGCGGCCTGGTAGGCCTCCCCCATCTGCCGGATCGTCTCGGTGACGGCCACGTGGGTGCTGTCCATGTTCGAGGCGAACTCGCGTACGTGATCGGCGAACTCGCGGACCTCGTCCTCGTTGACCTGCGGCCAGTTGAGACCGATCAGATTCATCACCCAGACGAGCTCGTCCGGCAGCTCGATCGCCACACTCTCCCCCGGCCGTATTACATGATTGACAGACAACAGGGAGTAGTACGCGTACCGGCAGTGCTTCGGTTCCGGGACGCGGCCGCGGTTCACCAGCAGGCACACCGAAGGGGGAGCCGCAGGAGGCCGCGGTCTGCCTCACGTAATTCCTGGGCGAGGTCGTCCACCGGGCCGTACGTACTCCGCGGCCGGTGCCACCTCTCCGATCCGGTCGGACCGGAGAGGTGACGTTCGTCGGACCGACCCGATGGGTGGCCGTCGACCCCGGCGCCCTCACCTCGCAGTGGCGTGTCGGGGCGGTTCCCAGTGATCCCGTGCTTCCGGCCTGCGGTTATGCGGCGTTGCGGCGGGTGCCCGCGCTCAGTGCGGTGTAGAGCGCGAGCGAGGAGGCGAAGCCCACCGCCCAGCCGTAGTCGGCCAGCGGCTTGAGGAAGGGGATCAGGCCGTCGGCGGGGAAGGGGCCGCCGTAGGAGCCGCCGACGGCGAGGAGGCCGCCGACGACGAGGGCGGTGACGGCCCGCCAGTTCCAGCCGCCGGCGTACCAGTAGGCGCCGTGCGGGCGGTACAGGTCGGCGAGTTCCAGGGCGGTGCGGCGGACGATCCAGTAGTCGGCGATCAGGATGCCGGCCACCGTGCCGAGCATGCCGCCGACCACGCCGAGCCAGGTGAAGATGTAGATCTGTGGGTCGGAGATCAGCTTCCACGGGAAGATCACGATGCCGACCACGCCGGTGATGACCGCGCCCGTCCGGAAGTTCACCAGCTTCGGCATCAGGTTGGACAGGTCGTAGGCCGGGGACACCACGTTGGCCGCGATGTTGACGGACAGGGTGGCGATCAGCACGGTCAGCAGGGCGAAGAGGATGCCGACGGTGGAGTCCATCTTCGCGGCGAGTGCGATCGGGTCCCAGATCGGCTCCCCGTAGACGGCCTGGGAGCCGGAGGTCACCAGGACGGACAGCAGCGCGAAGAGGGTCATGGTGGTGGGCAGGCCGAGCGCCTGGCCGCGGATCTGGGCCTTCTGCGAGCCGCCGAAGCGGGTGAAGTCGGGGATGTTCAGCGAGAGCGTCGACCAGAAGCCGATCATGCCCATCAGGGCGGGGAAGAAGACCTTCCAGAAGTCGCCGTCCCAGCCGAGCTTGGAGGGCTGGTCGAGCAGCGGGCCGAAGCCGCCGGCCTCCACCGAGATCCAGATCAGCAGGGCGAGTGCGCCGACGATGACGAACGGCGCCGCCCAGTTCTCGAACCGCCGCAGGGTCTCCATGCCGCGGACGATGATCGCCATCTCGATCGCCCAGAAGATCAGGAACGACAGCCACTGCGTCCACGGATAGCCGCCGAGGTGGGAGGCGTTCTGCCAGCCGGAGCCGAGCAGCTTGCCGGCGAGCAGGAAGATGCCCTCGCCGCCGATCCAGGTCTGGATGCCGAACCAGGCGCAGGCCACCGCCGCGCGGATCATGGCCGGCAGGTTGGCGCCGCGCAGGCCGAACGAGGCCCGGGCGAACACCGGGAAGGGGATGCCGTACTTGGTGCCGGCGTGCCCGGTGAGCAGCATCGGGACGAGCACGATCAGGTTGGCCAGCGCGATGGTGAGGACGGCCTGCTTCCAGTCCATGCCGAGTGCGACGAGGCCGGAGGCGAGCGTCCAGGACGGGATGTTGTGGGCCATGCCGACCCAGAGGGCCAGGAAGTTGTAGGTGGTCCAGCGGCGTTCCGCGACGGGGACGGGTCTCAGGTCGTCGTTGGCGAAGCGGGGGTCGGAGAGGTCGGTGCCGGGGGCGAGTTCGATCCGGCCGTCGGGCTGCACGGACTGGGTTGCGGACACGGGCTACCACCTTGTGCGGGGGGACGGCCCGGCGGCCGCCGTGGGGGGCGGCCGCCGGGGAAGGTGATGGTGCGTCGGTGCGGGTGGTCGGTGCGGGTGCGCGAGGGAGTGCGGGTGCGTCGGGCGAGCGCCGGGGGTCAGGCGAGCGCGGGGATGACGCTCTTGCCGTAGGCGTCGATGGTGGGCTCGATCGCGTCGTGCATCGCGTACACGGCGAACTGGTCGACGCCCAGCGCGCGGAGCTCCTCCAGCTTGGCGAGCTGCCGCTCGGGGGTGCCGATCAGGCAGAACCGGTCGACGATCTCGTCGGGGACGAAGGCGGTGTCCGGGTTCCCGGCCCGGCCGTGGTGGCTGTAGTCGTAGCCGTGCCGGTCCTTGATGTACGCGGTGAGCTCCTCCGGGACCATCGCGGAGTGCTCCCCGTACCGGGAGACCAGGTCGGCGACGTGGTTGCCGACCATGCCGCCGAACCAGCGGCACTGCTCGCGGGCGTGCGCCAGCGCCTTTGGCGAGTCGTCGGCGGTCACGTACGCGGGGGCGGCCACGCAGATGGTGACGGAGGCCGGGTCGCGGCCGGCCTCGGCGGCGGAGTCGCGGACGGCCTTGACCATCCACTCGGTCAGGTAGGGGTCGGCGAGCTGCAGGATGAAGCCGTCGGCGACCTGTCCGGTGAGGTGCAGCGCCTTGGGCCCGTACGCGCCCATCCAGACCGGCAGCCGGGAGCCCTCCTTGACCCACGGGATGTGGATCTCGGTGCCGTCGACCTCGACGGTGCGGCCCTCGGCGAGGTCGCGGATCGCGTTGATCGCCTCGCCGAGCATGCCGAGCCCGGCCGGACGGCGGCCGGCCACCCGCTGCGCCGAGTCGCCGCGGCCGATGCCGCACACGGTGCGGTTGCCGTACATGTCGTTGAGGGTGGCGAACAGCGAGGCGGTGACCTCCCAGGTGCGGGTGGCGGGGTTGGTCACCATCGGGCCGACGATCATCCGCTCGGTCTCGGCGAGGATCCGGCTGTAGATGACGAAGGGCTCCTGCCAGAGCACGACGGAGTCGAAGGTCCACCCGTGGGTGAAGCCGGCCGCCTCGGCGCGCTTCATCCGGTCGATGAGCAGGCGGGCGGGCGGGTCGGTCTGCAGGACGAGTCCGATGTCCACGGGGCTCCTAGCGGTCGAGGTACTGGCAGGTGGCGCGCGGCTGGTAGCGGCCGTGGCCGGCGCGTCCGAGGTAGTTGTCCCCGTCGATGACGACGGTGCCGCGGGAGAGCACGGTGCGGACCTTGCCGGTGATCCGCCTGCCCTCGTACGCCGAGTAGTCGACGTTCATGTGGTGGGTCTCGGCGGAGATCGTCTGCTCCGCGTTCGGGTCGTAGACCACGACGTCGGCGTCGGCGCCGGGGGCGATGGTGCCCTTCTTCGGGTAGAGGCCGAACATCCGGGCCGGGGTGGCGCAGGCGATCTCGATCCAGCGCCGGCGGGTGAGGTGCCCGTCGACGACGGCCTGGTGCAGCAGGTCCATCCGGTTCTCGACGCCGGGCAGGCCGTTGGGGATCTTGGAGAAGTCGCCGCGGCCGAGCTCCTTCTGCCCGACGAAGCAGAACGGGCAGTGGTCGGTGGAGACCACCTGCAGGTCGTTGGTGCGCAGGCCCTTCCACAGCTCGGCCTGGTGCTCCCTGGGCCGCAGCGGGGTCGAGCAGACGTACTTGGCGCCCTCGAAGCCGGGCTCGGCGAGGTTGTCGGTGGAGAGGAAGAGGTACTGCGGGCAGGTCTCGCCGAAGACCGGCAGGCCGGCGTCCCGGGCGCCGGCGATCTCGGCGACCGCGGAGGCGGCGGAGACGTGCACCACGTACAGCGGCGAGCCGGCGACCTGGGCGAGCTTGATCGCCCGGTGGGTGGCCTCGGCCTCCAGCAGCTCGCGGCGGACCTCGCCGTGGTAGCGCGGGTCGGTCTTGCCGGCGGCGAGGGCCTGCTCGACCAGGACGTCGATCGCGATGCCGTTCTCGGCGTGCATCATGATCAGGCCGCCGTTGTCGGCGCCGCGCTGCATGGCCCGCAGGATCCTGCCGTCGTCGCTGTAGAAGACGCCCGGGTAGGCCATGAACAGCTTGAAGGAGGTGACGCCCTCCCCCACCAGCAGGTCCATCTCCTTGAGGCTGGCGTCGTTGACGTCGGCGAGGATCATGTGGAAGCCGTAGTCGATCGCGCAGTTGCCCTCGGCCTTGGCGTGCCAGGCGTCCAGGCCCTCGCGGAGCGAGGCGCCGACCGACTGGACGGCGAAGTCGACGATCGTCGTGGTGCCGCCCCAGGCCGCGGCCCGGGTGCCGGTCTCGAAGGTGTCGGAGGCGGAGGTGCCGCCGAACGGCAGTTCCATGTGGGTGTGGGCGTCGACGCCGCCGGGGATCACGTACATCCCGGTGGCGTCGATCACCCGGTCGGCCGTCCACTCGGCGGCGCTGCTGCCGGCCGCGGCGAGGGCGACGATCCGCTCGTCCTCGATCAGCACGTCGGCGTCCAGTTCCTCGGCGGCGGTGACCACCAGGCCGCCGCGGATCACGGTGCGGGTCACGGGCGCTCCTCTCAGGCCTGGGTGAGCGGGCCGTAGGCGTCCGGGCGGCGGTCGCGGTAGAAGGCCCACTGCTGGCGGACCTCCTCGATGGCGCCGAGGTCGAGGTCGCGGACGACCAGCTCCTCGTCCTTGTCGGAGGCCACGTCGCCGACGAACCGGCCGCGCGGGTCGACGAAGTAGCTGGTGCCGTAGAAGTCGTTGTCGCCGTACTCCTCGACGCCGACCCGGTTGATCGCGGCGATGTAGTACTCGTTGGCGACGGCCGCGGCGGGCTGCTCCAGCTTCCACAGGTACTGGGAGAGGCTGCGGCTGGTGGCCGACGGGTTGTAGACGATCTCGGCGCCGGCCATGCCGAGCGCGCGCCAGCCCTCCGGGAAGTGCCGGTCGTAGCAGATGTACACCCCGACCTTGCCGACCGCGGTGTCGAACACCGGCCAGCCGAGGTTTCCCGGCTTGAAGTAGTACTTCTCCCAGAATCCCTTCACCTGCGGGATGTGGTGCTTGCGGTACTTGCCGAGGTAGCTGCCGTCGGCGTCGATGACGGCGGCGGTGTTGTAGTAGAAGCCCTGCTGCTCGACCTCGTAGACCGGCACGACGATCACCATCCGCAGGTCCCGGGCCAGGTCCTGCATGCGCCGGACGGTCGGCCCGTCCGGGACGGGCTCCGCCCAGGAGTAGTGCTCCGGCTCCTGCACCTGGCAGAAGTACGGGGCGTTGAAGACCTCCTGGAATCCGATGATCTGGGCGCCCTGCGCCGCCGCCTCGCGCGCCGCCTTTTCGTGGGCGGCGACCATCGTTTCCTTGTCCCCCGTCCAGGCGGTCTGGAACAGCGCTGCCCTGACGACTCGGCTCATCTCAACTCCTCGCAGAAGTCGGTGTAGACCGTTGACATTATGAGTTTCACACCCCGAGGTGCAGTACCACGCTGTAACGCTCTCCCGTGTTGTGCGTTCCGCGGCGAAACCATGATCGGATGTAAATCGGATCCGGATGACGAATGGCGCCCGACGGGGTTACACCGGAGTTTCCGATGGGGATGATGGATGAATTCGCCCGCTTCCGGCGCGGCCCCTCAGCTCGGCCGGACGGCGGCCGGACGGCGGCCGGGCGGGGGTCGAACGGCGGCCGGGCGGGGAAGGGCTTTGCCCGGGATGATCCGGAGCAGGCAAGATAGGCCGGTGACCCTCCTGGACCTGATGCCGAAGCCCGCCACCCCCGACGCCCTGTTCGAGACCTTCGCCGAGTGGGCGTCCGACCGCGGCATCACGCTGTACCCCGCCCAGGAGGAGGCGCTGATCGAGCTGGTCTCCGGGAACAACGTGATCCTGGCGACCCCGACCGGCTCCGGCAAGAGCCTGGTCGCCGCCGGCGCGCACTTCGCCGCGCTCGCCGAGGGCAAGCGGACCTTCTACACCGCGCCCATCAAGGCCCTGGTCTCGGAGAAGTTCTTCGACCTCTGCAAGATCTTCGGCACCGAACAGGTCGGCATGATGACCGGCGACGCGAGCGTCAATCCGACCGCGCCGATCATCTGCTGCACCGCCGAGGTGCTCGCGCAGATCGCACTGCACGACGGGGACCGGGCCGACATCGGCCAGGTCGTCATGGACGAGTTCCACTTCTACGCCGAGCCGGACCGCGGCTGGGCCTGGCAGATCCCGCTGCTGGAGCTGCCGCAGGTGCAGTTCCTGCTGATGTCCGCCACCCTCGGCGACGTCCGCCGCTTCGAGGAGGACCTCACCCGGCGCACCGGCCGCCCGACCGTGGCCGTCCGCTCGGCGACCCGCCCGGTGCCGCTCTTCTACGAGTACCGGCGCACCACCCTGCACGACACCCTGGAGGAGCTGCTCACCACCGGGCAGGCGCCGGTGTACGTCGTGCACTTCACCCAGAAGGAGGCGGTGGAGCGGGCGCAGTCGCTGATGAGCATCAACATGTGCACCAAGGCGGAGAAGGACGCCATCGCCGCCCTGATCGGCAACTTCCGCTTCACCACCAAGTTCGGCCGCAACCTCTCGCGCTACGTCCGCCACGGCATCGGCGTGCACCACGCCGGCATGCTGCCCAAGTACCGCCGGCTGGTCGAGCGGCTCGCCCAGGCCGGCCTGCTCAAGGTCATCTGCGGCACCGACACCCTCGGCGTCGGCGTCAACGTGCCGATCCGCACCGTGCTCTTCACCGCCCTCTCCAAGTACGACGGGCAGCGGGTGCGGGTGCTGCGGGCCCGCGAGTTCCACCAGATCGCCGGCCGGGCCGGCCGGGCCGGCTTCGACACCGTCGGCCAGGTGGTCGCGCAGGCCCCCGAGCACGTGGTCGAGAACGACAAGGCGCTCGCCAAGGCCGGCGACGACCCGAAGAAGCGCCGCAAGGTCGTCCGCAAGAAGGCTCCCGAGGGCTTCGTCGGCTGGTCGGAGGAGACCTTCGAACGCCTCATCGCCGCCGACCCGGAGCCGCTGGTCAGCCGGTTCAAGGTCAGCCACGCCATGCTGCTCTCGGTCATCGGCCGGCCCGGCGACGCCTTCGCCGCCATGCGCAAGCTCCTCACCGACAACCACGAGGACCGCGCCGCGCAGCGCCGCCACATCCGCTCGGCGATCGCGATCTACCGCTCGCTGCTGGAGGGCGGCGTCGTCGAGCAGTTCGACGAGCCTGACGCCGAGGGCCGCCGCGTCCGCCTCACCCTGGACCTCCAGGAGAACTTCGCGCTCAACCAGCCGCTGTCCACCTTCGCGCTGGCCGCCTTCGACCTCCTCGACCAGGAGTCCCCCTCGTACGCGATGGACGTCGTCTCCGTGGTCGAGGCGACGCTGGACGACCCCAGGCAGATCCTCGCCTCCCAGGAGAACAAGGCGCGCGGCGAGGCCGTCGGCGAGATGAAGCGCGACGGCATCGAGTACGAGGAGCGGATGGCCCGGCTCCAGGAGATCACCTACCCGAAGCCGCTCGAGGAGCTCCTCGGCCACGCGTACGAGGTGTACCGGCGGGCGCACCCGTGGATCGGCGACCACCCGCTGGCGCCCAAGTCCGTCGTCCGCGACCTGTACGAGCGGGCGATGACCTTCACCGACTACGTGGGCTTCTACGAGCTCGCCCGGACGGAGGGCATCGTCCTGCGGTACCTGGCCGGCGCCTACAAGGCGCTGGAGCAGACCGTCCCCGACGACATCAAGACCGACGACCTCAAGGACGTCATCGCCTGGCTCGGCGAGCTCGTCCGGCAGGTCGACTCCTCGCTGCTCGACGAGTGGGAGCAGCTCGCCAACCCGACCGAGCCGGAGGCCGCCGAGGTCCGGCTCGACGAGAAGCCGGCGCCCGTCACCGCGAACGAGCGGGCGTTCCGGGTGCTGGTGCGCAACGAGATGTTCCGCCGGGTGGAGCTCGCGGCGCTCGAGCACTACGACGAGCTGGGCGAACTCGACGGCGAGTACGGCTGGGACGGCGACCGCTGGGCCGACGCGATGGACGGGTACTGGGAGGAGTACGACGACCTCGGGACGGGGCCGGACGCCCGGGGGCCGAAGATGCTGATGATCGAGCAGGTCGAGGACGAGGGCCTCTGGCGGGTCCGGCAGATCTTCGACGACCCGGCGGGCGACCGCGACTGGGGCATCTCCGCCGAGGTCGACCTCTTCGGCTCCGACGAGGAGGGCCGCGCCGTCCTCCGCGTCACCGCCGTCGACCGCCTGGGCGGCTGACGGCCCCTCCCGAGGGGAGCACCTCAGGGGCGCGGGGAACTGCGCAATGCGGGAGTGGTGCACTGTACGAACCGGGGCTGCCCTGGTTCTGTGCAGTTCGCCGCATCCGGATTGCGCAGTTCCCCGCGCCCCTGACTGCTTGCCCCCGAAGGGGTTCTTCCTACATCCAGAGGAAGGGGGTGCGGGCGGTGTAGGAGAGGGCGCGGGTGGCCTTGTCCAGGGTCTGGTCGCCGGGGACGAGGGTGGTGCGCTGGTCGGTGTAGCGGGAGACGGTGACGGTCAGGTAGTGGCCGACCGGCTCGACCCGGGCGACGCCGGCGGGCTTGGGCGGGGGTGTGGCCGCGGTGGGCGACGGGGGCGTCGTCCCGGCCGGGGCGCTCGCGGCGCCGGACACGACGGCCGCCGGGCTGCCCGTCGCGGTCGGCGAGGGCGTCGGGGACGGCGCCGGCGCCGCGGACTCGGCGGTGAGGAAGGCGAGGGCGGCCGGGTCGGCGAGCGCCTGACGGGCCTTCTGCGCGCTCTGTTCGTCGGCGAAGCGCAGGACGGTCACGCTGCTGACGACCTGCTGGTCGGCGTTGGTGTAGCCGACGGAGACGTACGCCTGGCAGCCGGTGTCCTTCAGCGGGTTCTTCTCGCGGTCGAGCAGGACCTCGGTGCAGTCGGCGCCTTCGCGGGCGGCCGTGCGGTGCGCCTGGACGCCGTTCTGGTCGACGGTGCGCTGGCCGGGGAAGTAGTGGTCGGCGGTGAAGCTCTGGGCTTCCGTCAGCGGCTGCTCGGAGGCGAGGCCGGGGGCCGGCTGGTACTTCTTGGACTGGCCGCTGGTGCTGCCGAGGCCGGGTATGAGGTCACCGGGGTTGGGCCGGCTGACCACCCAGCCGACGGCGACCGCCGCGACGGCGAGGGCGCACCACAGGGCGGTGCGGCGGCGGCCCCGTCCGTGTCGGCGCGGTTCGGCGGTCGTCCCGCCGTCGTGTCCGGCCGCGGTCTGGTCGGGCTCCCCCTGCGTGGTCATGCGGGAGATTCTAAGCAGGTGATCGGTCCGGCCCGGAGGGAGGGCCCTGCCGCAGGGGCGCTGCGCGCACGAAGGGGGCGTACGTGACCTGCGCCACTACCGTCTGCGGCGGCACTGTGACAACTCGCACACCGCCGAGCGGATCTTCTGGCGGGTTCCCTCTGGCGGAAGGCGACGCGGCACGGGCAGGATCGAGCGCATGGATCTGCTCGACACCCTCACCGCCAAGGGCCTGCGCCGGGAACTGCCCACCCGGGAGGAGGCGCTGGCCGTCCTCGCCACCACGGACGACGAACTCCTGGACGTCGTCGCGGCCGCCGGCAAGGTCCGCCGCCAGTGGTTCGGCCGGCGGGTCAAGCTCAACTACCTGGTGAACCTGAAGAGCGGCCTCTGCCCGGAGGACTGTTCGTACTGTTCGCAGCGGCTCGGTTCGAAGGCCGAGATCCTCAAGTACACCTGGCTGAAGCCGGAGCAGGCGGCCGAGGCGGCCGCCGCGGGCCTCGCGGGCGGCGCGAAGCGGGTCTGCCTGGTCGCCAGCGGCCGCGGCCCGACGGACCGTGACATCGACCGGGTGGCCGACACCATCGCCGCCATCAAGGACGCCGACGCGCAGGTCGAGGTGTGCGCCTGCCTGGGCCTGCTCTCCGACAACCAGGCGGAGCGGCTGAAGGCGGCCGGCGCGGACGCGTACAACCACAACCTCAACACCTCCGAGGCCACGTACGGCGACATCACCACCACCCACACCTACGCGGACCGGGTGGACACCGTGCAGAAGGCGCACGGTGCGGGCCTGTCGGCCTGTTCGGGTCTGATCGCGGGCATGGGCGAGAGCGACGAGGACCTGGTCGACGTGGTGTTCGCGCTGCGCGACCTCGGCTCGGACTCGGTGCCGGTCAACTTCCTGATCCCCTTCGAGGGCACGCCGCTGGCACAGGAGTGGAACCTCAGCCCGCAGCGCTGCCTGCGCATCCTGGCGATGGTCCGCTTCGTCTGCCCGGACGTCGAGGTTCGGATCGCCGGCGGCCGCGAGGTGCACCTGCGCTCGCTGCAGCCGCTGGGCCTGGAGATCGCCAACTCGATCTTCCTGGGCGACTACCTGACGAGTGAGGGCCAGGCCGGTCAGGCCGACCTCGACATGATCAAGGACGCCGGCTTCACCGTGGAGGGCGCGGGCGAGCGCACCCTGCCCCGGCACCGCGCGGACGCGGTCGCGGGCGGCTGCGGCGGCGCCGCCGCCTCGGCCTGCGGCACCGAGGCGCACGCGTGCGGCACCGGCGGCTGCGGCCCGTGCGGCGGGCATGCCGAGCCGGCCGCGACCGGGGCCCCGGCGCAGGCCGAGGCCGGGGCGAAGGCCCTGATCGAGGCGGAGTCCTCGGATGAGGCCCGGACCGACCTGGTGCGGGTGCGCCGCCGCGGCGCGGGCACCGAGCTGGCCCCGAACGCCTGATGGCCGACGTCCAGCACCTGCTCGGCCTCGACCGGGCGCACGTCTGGCACCCGTACGGGCCCATGCCCGGCACCGTCACCCCGTACGTGGTGGAGTCCGCGTCCGGGGTGCGGCTGCGGCTCGCCGAGCCTGCGGGCGGTCACCGGGAACTGATCGACGGCATGTCCTCCTGGTGGGCGGCGATCCACGGCTACCGGCACCCGGTGCTGGACGAGGCGGTGCGCGAGCAGCTCGGCCGGATGAGCCACGTGATGTTCGGCGGGCTCACCCACGAGCCCGCCGTCCGGCTGGCGGCGACGCTGGTCGACATCACGCCGGAGCCGCTGCGGCACGTCTTCCTCGCCGACTCCGGCTCGGTCGCGGTCGAGGTGGCGTTGAAAATGTGCCTGCAGTACTGGCGGTCGGTCGGCCGCCCGGCCAAGCGCCGGGTGCTGACCTGGCGGGGCGGCTACCACGGTGACACCTTCCACCCGATGTCGGTCTGCGACCCGGACGGCGGGATGCACCACCTGTGGGGCGGCGTGCTGCCCCGTCAGCTGTTCGTTCCGGAGCCGCCGGCCGGCTTCGACGCGCCGCTCGACGAGGCGTACGCGGGCGTGCTCGCCGACCTGGTCGCGCAGCACGCGGACGAGCTGGCCGCGATCATCGTGGAGCCGGTGGTGCAGGGTGCGGGCGGGATGCGCTTCCACTCCCCCGGCTACCTGCGGCTGCTGCGCGAGCTGTGCGACGAGCACGGCGTGCTGCTGGTCTTCGACGAGATCGCCACCGGCTTCGGCCGCAGCGGGGCGCTGTTCGCGGCGGACCACGCCGGGGTGTCGCCGGACGTGATGTGCCTGGGCAAGGCGCTCACCGGCGGCTACCTGACGATGGCCGCGACGCTGTGCACCGCGGAGGTCGCCGACGGCATCAGCCGCGGCGAGGTGCCGGTGCTGGCGCACGGTCCGACGTTCATGGGCAACCCGCTGGCCGCGGCCGTCGCCAACGCCTCGATCGGGCTGCTGCTCGGCCGGGACTGGCAGCTGGAGGTCAAGCGGATCGAGGCCGGGCTGTCCGCCGGGCTCGCGCCGCTCGCGGACGCCCCGGGCGTGCTGGACGTGCGGGTGCAGGGCGCGATCGGCGTCGTCCAGCTGGACCACCCCGTCGACATGGCGGCGGCCACCGAGGCCGCCGCGCGCGAGGGCGTGTGGCTGCGGCCCTTCCGCGACCTGGTCTACACGATGCCGCCCTACGTGACGGACGATCAGGACCTCGCGCGGATCGCCGCCGGTGTCGCGGCCGCGGCGGTGGCCGGATGAGCGTGCTGTTCGTGACGGGCACCGGGACGGAGGTCGGCAAGACCGTCGTCACGGCGGCGGTGGCCGCCCTCGCCCGGGGGCCGGTGGCCGTGCTGAAGCCCGGTCAGACCGGGGTCGCCCCCGCGGAGGCCGGGGACGTGGCCGAGGTGGTCCGGCTCACCGGGCGCGGCCTCACCGTCCGCGAGCTGGCCCGCTACCCCGAGCCGCTCGCCCCCGACACCGCGGCCCGGCGGGCCGGCCTGCCCGCCGTCCACCCGCAGCAGGTCGCGGAGGCCGTCGCCGAACTGGCGGAGGACCACGCGCTGGTGCTGGTGGAGGGTGCGGGCGGGCTGCTCGTCCGCTACGACGAGGACGGGCACACCCTCGCCGACATGGCGCTCGCCGCGGCCGGGCTCGGCCTGGAGCCGTCCGTGCTGGTGGTGGCGACGGCCGGGCTGGGCACCCTCAACACGACGGCGCTGACCGCGGAGGCCCTGGCGGCCCGCGGGCTGCGGCTGCACGGTGTGGTGATCGGCGCGTGGCCGGACGAGCCGGACCTGGCGATGCGCTGCAACCTCGCCGACCTGCCGGTGGCCTCGGGCGCTCCGCTGCTCGGGGCGCTGCCCGCCGGGTGTGCCGCGGTGGGCGGCGGGCCGTTCGTGTCGGCGGCCCGCGCCGCGCTGGCCCCGGCGCTCGGCGGCAGCTGGGACGCGGACGCCTTCACCGCCGCGCACGCGGTACCCGCACCGGCACGCGTATCGGACAGGCCGTCACTGGGCGAGCGTCTTGCCCGTCTCCAGCAGCGACTTGAGGTCGCTGAGCACCCAGCTCCAGCCGCCGCCCCCGCCCATCTGCTCGTCGTCGTGGGCGCCGCTGACCAGCGCGGCGAGCTGCGGGGCGCCGGCCAGCTCGTGGGTCACGGTGAGCCGGGTGGAGCCGTTCTTCTCCGCCAGCTCGTAGGTGAGCCGGGTGAAGCCCTCGGCGGCCAGTCGCGGGTCCATGGCCATCCGCCAGGTCAGCACGAGCTTGCGCGGCGGGTCGGCCTCGACGACCTCGCCGTCGACGACGGTCTCCGGGACGGGGAAGCCCATCTCCTTGGACCCCTCGACCATCGCCGGCCCGGGCAGGGTGCGGTAGGCGGCGCCCGGGGTGAAGTCGTAGTCGGTGAGACCGCCGTAGCCGTAGCGGTCGGTCCACTCGGGCTTGGTGATGGCGTCCCACACCTGCTCGGGGGAGGCCTTGATGTAGACGCGGTAGACCTGGGTGGTCGCCGCGCTGTCGGTCCCGCTCATGAGTCCTTCTCCAACTCTGCCTTGAGCTCGGTCAAAGCGGTCACGTGACGTTCGGTGTACTTGTCGATCCAGCGGTCGTGGATCAGCCGGATCGGCACGGGATTGAGGAAATGGAGCTTCTCGCGGCCCGACTTCCGGGACACCACGAGGCCGGCGTCCTCCAGCACGCGCAGGTGCTTCATGACGCCGAACCGCGACATCTCCAGCTCCGACTCCAGCTCGGTGAGCGTCCGCCCGTCCCGGGCGAAGAGCAGGTCGAGCAGGAACCGGCGGGTCGGGTCGGCCAGCGCCTTGAACACCAGGTCGTCGTCGGACACGCCTCCAGAATAGGTGACCATTTGGTCACATGTCCACCGGGGCGCGCCCGCTTCCGTGCCGCTGCGTCGACGCGGTCAGGCGACGCCGCAGAGCCGGAGCACCGCGGTCGTCCCGGCCGCCGCCGCGACGACCAGCGGGAAGGGCGCCCGGCGCAGCACCAGGACACCGGCCACCAGCACCCCGGCCGGCCGGGCCCAGCCGGCGAAGCCCTGGCCCTGGGTGAGGGCCGCGGTCGCCACCAGGGCGATCAGCAGAACGGCGGCGGCGGTGGAGAGCAGCCGCTCCAGGGCCTCGGAGAGGTGCAGCCGGTCGCGGAGCACCGGACCGGCGAGGCGGAAGCCGTAGGTGCCGGCGGCGAGCAGCAGGATGGCGAAGAGCGGCATCAGCGGGCCTCCCCCACCGGTGCGGGACGGGATCCGGACAGGGGCCCGGCCCCGGGCTCCGGGTCGGCTTCGGGCTCGGTCCCGGGCCCGGGCATGCGGGCCGGGGTGCGGCGCAGCGCGGCCCGGGCGGCCGGGACGAGCGCGGCCAGCGCCAGCAGGACGGGCAGGCCGGCCGGCAGGAAGGGCGTGGCGGCGATCGCCGCCACGGCGCCGACCAGGGCCGGGTTGCGGACGGACCGGTCGGCGAGCGAGGGCAGCACCAGGGCCAGCAGGACGGCGGGGAAGGCCGCGTCCAGCCCGAGCGCGTCGGTGTCGCCGATGGCGCCGCCGGCCATCGCGCCGAGCAGGACGGCGAGGTTCCAGACCGCGAACAGGGCGACGCCGCAGATCCAGAAGGCGGCGCGACGGGCCTTCGGGTCGCGCTGCAGCAGGGTGAACGCGGCGGACTCGTCGGTGAGCATCTGGGCACCGAGCAGCTTGGCCCGCCAGCCGCCGCCGAGGACGTCGGCGACGGCGAAGCCGAAGGGCAGCAGCCGGGCGTTGAGGACGAGGCCGGTGACCACCGCGGCGATCGGGCCGCCGCCGGCGAGCACGACGCCGACCGCGGCGAACTGCGAGCCGCCGGCGAAGACCAGCAGGGACATGGCGACCGGCACCCAGGCCGGCAGCCCGCCGGAGACGGCGATCGCGCCGAAGGAGGCGCCGACGAGGGCGTCGGCGAGACAGACCAGGGCGATGTCGCGGAGCGTGCCGCGATCGAGTGTTCGCATTGCCGAACGCATGTCCATTAGAATGAACAGCAACCTCGGCGTTCGTCAAGCCGAACGGACAGTAGTCTGGAGCGAACACGTGGACCCTGTGGACAGCGTCCCTGCGGACGGCGCGGCGGCCCCGGGCGGGCACCGGTCCTCCCTCGACCTGATCGCCCTGATCTCCGCCTCGATCCGCCGCGAACGGGAGCGGGCCGGGCTCTCCATGGCGGAGCTCGCCCGCCGGGCGGGCATCGCCAAGTCGACGCTCTCGCAGCTGGAGGCGGGCGCCGGCAATCCGAGCGTGGAGACCCTGTGGGCGCTCGGCGCCGCCCTCGACGTGCCGTTCAGCCGCCTGGTCGACCCGCCGCGGCCGCAGGTCCGCATCGTCCGGGCCGGCGAGGGCCCGGTCACCTGGTCCGAGCGGGCCGACTACGCGGCCACCCTGCTCGCGTCCTGCCCGCCGAACGCGCGCCGGGACATCTACCGGATCGACGCCCAGCCGGGCGGCGTCCGCCGCTCCGACCCGCACCTGCCCGGCTCGGTGGAGCACGTGGTGATCGGCACCGGCCGGGCCCTGGTCGGCCCGGCCGCGGCTCCGGTCGAGCTCGGCCCGGGCGACTACATCGCCTACCCGGGCGACGCGCCGCACGTCTTCGAGGCGCTGGAGCCGGACACCACGGCGACGCTCACCATGGAGCACGTCTGACCGGACGGCCGGCTGCCCCGCCCCGCGGGCCTCAGCCCGCCAGCGGGCGCACCCAGCGGCGCCACTGCTCCTCGCGCCGGTAGCCGGCGCCGGCCCAGGCCCCCTGGCCTAGGGTGTTGTGCTCCAGCACCATGGCGTCGGCGCGGCGGCCGCCCAGCTCGGCGAACCTCGCCTCGGCCGCCGCGATCAGCGCGCCGCCGACCCCGCGGCGGCGCAGCCCCGGGTCGACCGCCAGCCGGTAGAGGTGGCAGCGCCAGCCGTCGAAGCCGGCGATCACCGTGCCCGCGAGCACCCCGTCCAGCTCGGCGACCAGCAGGGCCTGCGGGTCCCGTTCGATCAGCCGGGCCACGCCGGCCTCGTCGTCGGTGATGCTGGTGCCCTCGGCGGCCCGGGCCCAGAAGGCGAGCAGGGCGGGGATCTCGTCGGGGCGCGCGGTACGGATCGCGATGTCGGTCATGCGCCCCTGTCTAACAGCCGCGCTCCGGCCCGACGCAACATTCCACAGGGTGGGACGGGGCGGCTGACCTCGCGTCACCCGTCCCGTAGGCTCGGGCCACCCCCGCCTGTGCGACACCCCGCGAGGAGCACCGTGCCGACCGCACCCATCGCAGCCCCTGCCCCCGGCCCCGCCCGGTCCGCCCTGTCCACCCGGTCCGCCGTGACCGGTTCCGATCCGGCGGGCTCCGATCCGGCCTGCGGCGCGGCGGAGTTCGTCCGCTCGCAGACCGCGCTCGGCGCGGTCCCGTTCGTCCCCGAGGTCCGGCTGCACCTGGCCGAGGAGGCGATCGGGCTGTGGGAGCGCACCGAGTCCGCGAAGGGCGAGGTCGGACTGCCGCCGCCGTTCTGGGGGTTCGCCTGGGCCGGTGGCCAGGCCGTGGCCCGCTACGTGCTCGACCACCCGGAGACGGTCGCGGGCCGGGCCGTGCTGGACCTCGCCGCCGGCTCCGGACTGGTCGGCATCGCCTGCTCCCTGCGCGGCGCCGCCTCCGTCACCGCCGCCGAGATCGACGCGTACGCGGTCGCCGCGATCGGCCTCAACGCCGCGGCGAACGGCGTGCGGATCGACGCGCGCTGCGCCGACCTGCTGCCGGGCGACGGCTCGCCCGCCGAGGTGGTGCTGGCCGGCGACGTCTTCTACGAGCGGGCCATGGCCCAGCGGGTGCTGCCGTTCCTCCGGCGCGCCCGTGCCCGCGGCGCCCTGGTGCTGGTCGGCGACCCGGGCCGGGCGTACCTGCCGCGCGAGCACTTCACCGAGGTCGCCTCGTACCGGGTGCCGGTGGTGGCGGATCTCGAGGACGCCCCGGAGAAGACCTCGGTGGTGTGGCGCCTCGACGGCTGAGCCGACCCGGGCCCGCCGCCGCGCCGCCCGGGCCCGCGTCGGCGGGCGGCCGCGCCGGAGCGTCACCGCCTTCGTACCGTTTCCATACCGAATACGTGATGAGCTGCGGAAACGCTCGCGGCCCGAGGGGTGCCCGAGTACCATCCCGGCTGACGCCCCGGGGTGCGCGCGCCGTTGTGCCGTGCTGCCCGCGGCGGACTCTCGCGGGGCAACGGAGGTCACCGCGCACTCGGCACCGCGCGCCAGAGCTGTCGCGCGAACGCGGGAAGGGCGGCGACGTGGCGGATCGGCTCACCGGAGGGGACTCCTCGCTGCTGCGTCGGATCAACGCGGCGGTCACCCTGCGGGCGCTGCGCGACGGACAGACCGTCACCCTGACGCAGCTCGTCGGCGACACCGGGCTCTCCCGGCCGACCGTCGAGGGCGTCATCGAGGGCCTGATGGAGTCCGGTCTGGTCGCCGAGGTCGAGCAGGGCCTGGACGGCGGCGGACGCCGCGGCCGGCCCGCCCGCTGGTTCCGGTTCCGCGCCGAGGCCGGGCACGCGCTCGGCATCGAGGTCGGCGTGCACGACGTCCGGGTGGTGCTGGCCGACCTCAGCGGCGAGATCCTCGCCGGTCACTCCAAGCCCGTCGACGAGGCCCTCGACGCCGAGGAGCGGCTCGGCGTCATGCGGACGACCGTCGCCGAGGTGCTGCGCAAGACCGGCGTCCTGCGGGACAGCCTGTGGGCCGTCGCCGTCGGCACCCCGGGCATCGTGGACGGCGAGGGCACCGTCCGGCTCAGCACCGCCGTGCCCGGCTGGACCGGCCTCGACCTCGGCGCCCGGCTGCGCCGCTCGTTCCGCTGCCCGGTCGTCATCGAGAACGACGCCAACCTCGCCGCGATCGCCGAGCACTGGAAGGGCGCCGCGGTCGGCAAGGGCGACGTCGTCTTCGTCATGGCCGGCCTCAGCCCCGGTGCCGGCTCGCTGATCAACGGGCGGCTGCACCGCGGGTACGGCGGTGCGGCCGGCGAGATCGGCGCCCTGCACCTGCTCGGCCAGGAGGCCACCCCGGAACGGCTGCTCTCCACCACCGGCAAGCCGCTCGACCCGCTGGACGAGGCGGCGGTCGCCCGGGTGCTGCGGCTGGCCCGGGAGGGCGACGCGGTCGCCCGGGACGCCATGGACCGCTTCCTCGGCCGGCTGGTGCACGACGTGGCGGCGCTCGTCCTCGCCTTGGACCCGCAACTGGTGGTGGTCGGCGGCTGGGCGGCCGGGCTGGACGGCGTCCTGGAGCCGCTGCGCGAGCGGCTCGGACGGTTCACCCTGCGGGCGCCGGAGGTGGCGCTGGCCGCGCTCGGCAGCGAGGTCGTGGCGACCGGGGCGCTGCGGGTGGCGCTCGACCACGTGGAGGAGCAGCTGTTCGCGGTCGACCCGCCGGTGGCCGGCCCGCGCTGACCCGGCGTCCGGGCACACGCGAGAAAGCGGGCCGTCCGGGGTCGGACGGGCCCGCCTTCCGTCGTCGAACAGGTGTCAGGCGGAGCGGACCGCCTCGACCGGGGTGACCTCGACGGCGCCGGTCTCGCCGAAGGTGAGCTTGCAGGTGTCGGCACGGTAGGTGCAGACGGCGCGGGCGATGTGCCGGCCGGCGGACGCGTACACGGTGGTGACCACCAGCACCGGGGTGCCCGGCGGGCGCTCCAGCAGAGCGGCCTGCTCGGCCTCGGCGACGCCCAGCTCGACCGTGCGGGACTCGCCGTCCACCCCGCAGCGCTCCAGCTGGCGGAGCACCGAACGGGCGCGCTCGCCCTCGGCCGTCGAGCCGACCAGCTGCGGCAGCGCGGGCAGGTGCGGCACCGCGGAGTCGGGGACGTGCAGCGACTCGGTCGCCATCACCCGACCCTGGACGAGGCGCACCCGGCGCACGGTGTGCACCGTCTCGCCGGGCAGGACGCCGAGCTCGGCGGCCAGCCGGGCCGGGGCGGGGGCGCTGGTGCAGTCGACGATCCGCCAGGACTGGTTGCGCGAGGCGCTGGGCCAGCCCTCCTCGCTGCTGCTCACCGGGACGCCGACCCGCGGGGCGGCGATCACGGTGCCGATGCCGCGGCGGCGGACCAGCCGGCCCTCCAGCTCCAGCTGGTCGAGCGCCTGGCGCAGCGTCGCCCGGGCCACGCCGAAGCGGGCGGCGAGCTCGCGCTCGTTGGGCAGCACCTGGCCGGCGGAGAACTCCGAGTCGATGGTGCGCACCAGGACGGTGCGCAGGTGCCAGTACTTCGGCTCGGGGGCCGCCGCGAGCTGTCCTTGCGCCACCGTGTCCTCCGCCCTGAAGGTGTGGGGCCGCCCGGTCCCTCCCCGGTTTCGGCAGGTGGGGAGGGTGGGCTTTATCCGTCCTTCTTTATTAAAGGTCTTTGCAGTAAGCAGACCCTAGGGGGTGGCGGACGAGATGGTCAAGACCAATGACCGGGCTTGACCGGAACACGGCCACTCGCCGACCGCTCGTGATCCGCGCCACGGCGGAGCCGGACCGCTTCGGCGAACGGCCGGGGCGGCCGGTACCCTCCCGGGGTGATCGTGGTTTCGACAGTCAACGTCAACGGCATCCGGGCGGCCGCCAAGAAGGGCCTCACCGAGTGGCTCTCCGGCACCAAGGCCGACGTCGTCTGCCTGCAGGAGGTCCGGGCCGAGGCCGACCAGCTGCCGTCCGAGATCAAGGACATGGAGGGCTGGCACGCGGTCTGGGCGCCGGCCGCCGCCAAGGGCCGGGCCGGCGTGGCGGTGCTCTCCCGCCGGGCGCCGGAGCGCACCGCGGTCGGCTTCGGCTCCACCGAGTTCGACGGCTCCGGCCGGTACGCCGAGATCGACCTGCCGGGCCTCACGGTCGCCAGCCTCTACCTGCCCTCCGGCGAGGTCGGCACCGAGCGCCAGGACGAGAAGGAACGCTTCATGGCGGAGTTCCTCGTCCACCTCGACAGCCTGAAGCGGCGGGCCGCCGAGGAGGGGCGCGAGGTGCTGGTCTGCGGCGACTGGAACATCGCCCACCGCGAGGACGACCTCAAGAACTGGCGGGCCAACCGGAAGAACGCCGGCTTCCTGCCCGAGGAGCGGGCCTGGATGACCCGGCTCCTCGACGACGTCGGCTACGTGGACGTCGTCCGCGCCCTCCACCCCGACCAGGCCGGGCCCTACACCTGGTGGTCGTACCGCGGCCGCGCCTTCGACAACGACTCGGGCTGGCGCATCGACTACCACATCGCGTCCGCGGGCCTCGCAGCCCGCGCCATCGACGCCACCGTCGAACGCGCCGCCGCCCACGCCGAACGCTGGTCCGACCACGCCCCGGTCACCGTGGTCTACGACGACAAGGTCTGACCCGACACTCCGGCGCCGCCGGCCTGGCCGCCGGATCCGCACTGCCGGCCACCGTGCCGTTCTGCCTCCGGACGCTCCCCCCGGGGCGGGTCCCGTGATCACACCGTTCGCCCGTCGGAGCGGGCCCGCACGCGCGCATCAGGGGTGGGCCACGATGGCGACAGGCGCAGCAGAGCGGTGTATCACGGCGTGGGCCACGAGACCGATGTGACTGCCGTGCACAGCCGTGTGGACGCGCCGGCCGATCACGACGAGGTCCGCGCGGTCCGCCGCGCCGACGAGCAGGTGAGCGGGGGAGCCGATGGGAGTTCGCTCCGCGACGTCGACCGATGGGAACTTCTCCCGCCAGGGGGCCAGGATCCGGGTGAGCTGCCGTGCGATGTCCGGGCCCATCTCCCGGTGTGCTGCCACAAGTGCCCCCGCGTCACGGACCACGGGCGGAATGGACCATGCGTGCAACGCCACCACGCGGTCGCCACGCCGGGCGGCCTCTGCGAAACCGAAGTCCAGGAGGGAGCCGCAGTCGTGGTGGATGTCCACGCCCACGATCAGGTCGCGGGAGGGAGCGATCGGGGCTGATCGCTCGGGTGCGGCCTGTTGATCGGCGACTCGCACCAGCACGACGGGTCGCTCCGTCGAGCGGACCATCTCCATCGCGACCGACCCGAGCAGGAAGCCCATGGTGCCGCTCGGGCCGCGCGAGCCGAGGACCAGGAGATCGGCCCCGGCGGCCGCCTCGGTCAGCACGGTGGCCGGCCGCCCGGACAGCAGCCGTGTGCCGACCTGCAAAGAGGGGTGTTCCCGCCGTACCGTCCGAGCGGCCTCGGCCAGGAACCCCTCTGCCCTGCGGTGTGCGGCACTGGTGTCCACGGCCTCTGCGGCGGCTGGATGCGGTTCTTCGTACGCGTGCACGAGGTGCAGGGGCACACCGCGCAGCATCGACTCCTGCGCCGCCCACTCGGCCACGGCGCCGCTCTCGGGCGACCCGTCGATGCCGGCAGTCACACCTCGGAACACTGAGTGAACCCCTTCGAGCACGTGACGTGCCGTAGTAGCGACGATCGGACCGTCGTCCCCCGGCGTCGCCCGGGGCGGCAGCCCTGCGATCGGGCGACGTGTCGCTCGTGGACTCCGGTCTCCTCCCGGGGTCGGGGCCGGCATCGCCGCACGACATATTCGGGATGTCCAGTATGTCGATTCGCTTGTGGCAGTGCTCGGCGTCGCTTCCTGCCGGGGCCGGCCGCTACGAGTGGTACGCGGACGGCACCCGGCCGGTCCGTGAGCCGGGTGGGCACCGCCCGTCACCCTCGTCGACGGCGGGCGCGGGCGGCGGGCCAGCCGGTCCTGCGCTGCCGAGCCGGGTGTCGAACGTTCGCAATCGTCGCCGATCAGGTCCGCCCGGTCCGGGGCGGTTCTTCGGGGGGCGATTCGAGCGGCCGCGCCAGGGGCGACCGCGCCAGGAGCACGATGCCGACCACGGCGACCAGCGCTCCGAGCACCTGGATGAGGAGGGCGCCGGCGGAGGAGGCGAGTCGTTCGTCGAACACGACGATGCCGATCAGGACTCCGCCGATCGGCTCGATGGTGTCGATCAGCGGGAGGCTGATCGCCAGGGAGCCGGCCTGGAAGGAGCTCTGGGACAGGACGAGGCCCGTGATTCCGACCCCGAGCAGCGCGTAGGGCTCCCAGTGGGTGAGGGCGCCCAGACCGTCCGTCCGAAGCCGCCCCGAGGTGCCTTTTGTCAGGCTGTCCAACAGGGCGAACATGGACGCCGCGGCCGCGGCGTACAGGCCCGTCCGCAACCTGCCTCTGCTTCTCAATCCCACGGCGACGAGGAGCGTCACCGTGCACGCGACGCCGAAGAGCACCGGGAGCCAGTCGCGCAGGGACGCCACCGCCGTCCCCGCGGAGGCCGGCGGCAGCACGGTGACGAACGCGGCCACCCCACCGGCCGTGCAGGCGATGCCGAGCTGCTCCGGCCGGGTCAGGCGCTCCGAGCGTCGCCAGGCGAGCAGAGGCAGGGCGAAGGCCAGGTCGGTGGCCGCCACCGGCTGGACCAGTACCAGCGGGCCGAAGGCCAGGGCGAGGCCCTGCATGACGTAGGAGAAGACGGTCAGGGCCATGCCCGCCAGCCACAGCGGCTGCCGCGCGAGGTTGAGCAACAACCGAAGGTGCAGGGATTGGTCCCGCGGCGCTCTGCTTGCCGCGTACTGCTGCACGACCGATGCGACGCCGAAGCACACGGCGGACATCAGCGCGGCCAGCACCGCGACAAGGATGTTCATGCGGCAAGTCTTGCCGCCGACGCGCGTGCCCGTCCTGCGGACACGCGCGCTCGCACGGTGACTCCAGCCGCGGTAGTGGCGCCCGGCGAGGTCAGGGCCGAGCGGGAGGCGATGTCGGCACGATCACCACCGGACAGTGCGCGTGGTGCAGCAGGCCGTGCGGCACGGAGCCGAGCCGCATCCCGGTGAACCCGCCCCGGCCGCGCCGTCCCACGACGACCGCCAGCGCCCCCTCGGAAGCCTTCACCAGCTCCTCCACGGGGTGCCCGCGTACGACCCGACGGGTCGCCGAGACGCCCGGGTGCGCCTCCGCCTGTTCGGCCACCGCATCGAACAGCAGCCGACGGCACTTCTGGAGTACGACGACCTCGTCCATGGCCTCCAGCAGCGACGGCTGCCAGACCCACAGCGCCCGCACCTCGGCATCACGAGCCGCGGCGTCCTCGAAGGCGTGCCGGAGGGCGGCTCGGGAGGTCTCGCTGCCGTCAACCCCGGCGACGAGGTACGGCGGCTCATCGGTGGGGCCGCCGCGCTCCAGCACCACGGCCACCGGACAGGCGGCCTGAGCACTGACCGGAACGGCCACCGAGTTCCCGCTGAGGAACTCCTCCAGCCGGTTCAGCCCCCGCGAGCCGACCACGACCAGGCACGCGTCGTGCGACTCGTGGCACAGCGCCCGGCCCGGGGAGTCGTCCGCCAGGACGGTCGTGACTTCGAGACCGGGACGCCCGTCGGCGGCCAGCAGAGAGGCTTCGTCGAGCGGCCGACGCCCGGTCTGCCGTCGCCCGGCGTCACCGGCGCCGTGACGGCCGGGTGACGTCGCATGCAGCAGCCGCAGCGGCACCCCACGGCGCTCGGCCTCCTCGGCCGCCCAGACCACGGCCGACCGCGCGCTGTCCCGGGCGTCCACACCGACGACGACCGGGCGGGAGTCTCCAGAGGTGGCCATCTCTCCTCCTACCCGTTCACTCCGCTGCCCTTCGAACCGTACGGAAGCGGGCTCGACCGCCGACAGGGCCGAGCGGACTCGAACGGGTGGGCCGGACGCCCTGTCGGACGGCTCGTTCGTGGTCGCCTACGGAACCACCCACGTGGTCGCCCGCCAGGTGACCTGGTCGGGCACCGTTCACCATGTCCCTCCGTCACCGCCGGGAGGGAGTCGGCACCGTTTGCCGGCCACGCGTTCCGGTGACCGTCGCCCACGACCACAAGCTCTGAACCGACGGCCCCGGCGCGGGTGGCGCCGGGGCCGTCGGGGCCCGGCCGGTCAGGCCGGCACCGCCCTGCTGAAGTGGGCGAAGACCACCACGCTTCCCTGGTAACCGGTGCTCTTGGTGTAGGCACCACCGCAGGTGATCAGGCGTAGTTGGGGCCGGTCCGCGTCGCCGTACACCTGATCGCCGGGCACGGCGTTCTTCGGGTAGACCTCGACGGCGTCGACGGTGAACTCCGCGGTGCTCCGGTCGGCCCGGACGATGTCGATGACGTCGTCCCGGTGCAAGGCACCCAGACCGTAGAAGACCGCCGGGCCCTTGACCGTGTCCACATGCCCGTCGATGACCGCCGGGCCCTTGACCGTGTCCACATGCCCGTCGATGACCGCGTTCCCGACGGTGCCCGGGGCCGCGCTCTGCCGGTACCAGCCGGCGAGGTTGCGGTCGTCCGCCGACGGCGCCGGCAGGTTCCCGGCCGCGTCCACGTCGACCTCGGTGACCGGCGCGTCGACGCCGATCCTCGGGATGCGGATGCGGACGGGCTTCGAGAACCCCATCCCGACCGCGGCGCCCTCGGGGATTCACCAGGTCAGCGGACCGGCCGGTCGCCCGATCTGCTCAACCTCCGGCCCGCCGGGCCCGACGGTCACCCGGGAGCCGGAACGTGCCGCACGACCGGGTCGGCGCTAGGGTCGGCCCATGCGGCACCGCACCACGACGACCGTCAGCGCGGCCCTGATCGACATCGACGGGGTGCTCACGGTGTCCTGGAACCCGCTTCCCGGAGCTGTCGAGGCGCTGGAACGGCTCCGGGAGATGGGCCTGCCCTTCCTGCTCCTCACCAACACGACCTCACGCACCAGGGCCTCGATCGCGGCGGCCCTCGCCGGTGCGGGATTCCCGGTCTCGGCCGAGTCCGTCCTCACCGCACCCGGCGCCACCGCGGCCTTCCTGGCGGAGCGCTACCCCGGTGCCCGCTGCATGCTGCTCAACAGCGGCGACGTCCGGGAGGACCTGACCGGGGTGGCCCTGGCCGAGGACGACGAAGCCCCGGAGGGGCCGCAGGGGGAGGACGTGGACGTCGTCCTGGTCGGCGGTGCCGGACCCGAGTTCGGCTATCGCGCCCTCAACCGCGCGTTCGGCCACCTCCAGCGGGGTGCCCGCCTCGTCGCCATGCACCGCAACCTGTACTGGCGCACCGACCGCGGCCTGCAGCTCGACGGCGGCGCCTTCCTGTCCGGCCTGGAGCAGGCCTCGGGTCGGCGGGCCGAGGTCGTCGGCAAACCCGCTGCCACCTTCTTCACCGGGGCGCTGGCCCGGCTGGGGGTCGAGGCGGACCGGACGCTGATGGTGGGCGACGACATCGAGTCCGACGTGCTCGCCGCCCAGCGATGCGGCATCGGCGGCGTTCTCGTGAGGACCGGGAAGTTCCAGGACCGTGCGCTCCGCGACGCCGACGGAACCCCCGACCACGTCATCGACTCCGTCGCCGATCTGCCGGCCCTGGTGGAGCGGTCGGACCGGCGCTGAACCGTGGACGCCGACGTCGTGACGCTGTTCCTCTGCGGGGACGTGATGCTCGGGCGCGGCGTCGACCAGATCCTGCCGCACCCGGGTGCTCCGGGGCTGCGGGAACCGTACGTGCGGGATGCGCGGGACTACGTCGGGTCGGCGGAGGCCGCGAACGGCCCGATCCCCCGCCCGGTCGACTTCTCGTGGCCCTGGGGCGAGGCCCTGGCGCTGCTCGACCGGGCCGCGCCCGACGTCCGGGTGCTGAACCTGGAGACGGGAGTCACCCGGAGCGACGCCTTCGCGCCGGGCAAGGACGTGCACTACCGGATGAATCCGGCGAACGTTCCCTGTCTGGCCGCGGCCCGGCCCGACGTCTGCGTGCTGGCCAACAACCACGTGCTGGACTTCGGCGTCCCCGGGCTCCGGGAGACGCTGGCCGCCCTGGCGGGTGCGCGGTTGCGCACGGCGGGAGCGGGGCGGGACGCGGGCGAGGCCCGGCGGCCCGCGACCGTCGAGACCGCCGGCGGCCGCCGGGTGCTGGTCTTCGCCTTCGGAACCGCGTCCAGCGGGATTCCGTCGACCTGGGCCGCGTCCGAGCATCGGGCCGGCGTCCACGTCGTCTCCGAGGCGTCCAGCGCCGACGCGGCCGGGGTCGTCGACCGGGTGCAGCGGGTCAAGCGGCCGGGCGACGTCGTGGTCGCCTCGATCCACTGGGGTTCCAACTGGGGCTACCAGGTCTCCCGGGAACAGGTGCGCTTCGCGCACACGCTGATCGACGGCGGTGTCGACGTGGTGCACGGGCACTCCTCGCACCATCCCCGTCCCGTCGAGTTCTACCGTGGACGGCTGATCCTCTACGGGTGCGGCGACTTCATCGACGACTACGAGGGCATCGCCGGCCACGAGCAGTACCGCGACGACCTGCGGTTGCTGTACTTCGTCTCGGTGGAGCCCGACGGCGGGGAAGCGGTCGAGGTGCACGTGGCACCTGCACGGGCCCGCCGGATGCGGCTGGAACACGCCTCCTTCGAGGACACGCAGCACGTGCACGACACCCTCGACCGGGTCAGCCGCGGCTTCGGCGTACGCGTGGGTCGCGGGCCGGACGGCATGCTGGCGCTCCTCGCCGCACGGGGGAAGCAGGCGTGAGGGGAGGACTCCCGGGGCCGGGTGGATCGGCCTCCCTGCGCGGTGGGAGGCTGGGAGCAGGGCTCGAGCGCCGACGACCGATCCGAGCACGTGATGCCCACGAGGATTCTGCTGGAGGGGCGCCCCGGCAGCGGGAAGACGACCGCGATCCGCCGGCTGGCGGCGTTGCTGCGCACCCGGGAGGCCGTCGGCTTCACCACGGAGGAGATCCGTGAGGGCGGCGCCCGGGTCGGTTTCGTTCTGGAGACGCTGACGGGCCGCAGGGGTGTGCTCGCCCGGGTCGGGTTGCCGGGGCCTTTGCGGGTCGGTCGGTACGGCGTCGACATCGGCGTGATGGAAGGGCTCGCGGTGCCCTCGCTCGCGACGCCCCTGGAGCCCGGCACGCTCGTGCTCGTCGACGAGCTCGGGCGGATGGAACTGGCGTACCCCCCGTTCCGGGACGCCGTCCGGGCCGTGTTCGCGGCCGACGTGGACGTGGTCGCCACCGTGCACGCACAGCACGGCCCCTTCACCGACGTCCTCAAGCGCCGTAGCGATGTCGAGCTGATCCGGCTGACCCGGGCGAACCGGGACGTCCTCCCGGCGCGACTGGCGACGCGGCTGGAGGGACGGTGAGCGGCGCCGTGCCCCACCGGGGCCGGGCGGGCGCCGCGATCGTCCGACGACGCGACGGCTGGCGGGCCGGGCTCCTGACCGCCTCCGGCCGGTGGGCCGAGCGCGCCGGCCGGTGCGCCGATCGGACCGGCCGGGGCGTCGAACGGTGCCGCAGGTGGGCGCGCGAGGGCTCGCAACGGCCGGGGGAGCTGGCACCGCCGTCGTGGTTCTTCCTCGCCCTGCCGTTCGGCATCGGCTGGTACCGGGTGACGGGTGGCGCTGCGCGGGCCTGGTGCGTACTGGCCCGCCGGGTGTGCCGGGTCGTCGCCGGAGCCCTCTCCGGGGTGCTCACCGCCGTGGCCCTCGTCCTGTCACGGCTGTGACCACCGGACGGGCGTCCGCACCGCCTCCCGAAGGGACCCGCGCCCGGGGTGCCGGAGCGGCCGACGGGGAGCTCCGGCGGTGTGGACGGGTTCCCGGGTGTTCCGTCTCGCTCCCGTCCCGGGTCCGCCTGCGTACCGGTCGCCTTCTCGCCCCGCTCCCGCCCGGAGGATCGGCACGAAGGCCTGGACCACGGCTCACGCGTCGATGCCGAGCCGTCGCCCCGTGGATAGACTGACCACGCGTTCCAGGAACGGACCCGGCGCGGCGGCGGAGCACTCACGCGCCTCGCCGTCGCACGTGTACGCCGCTCTCCGGGACCGCACGGCGATGGCGGGCCTGTCGCGGACGATCCGGCAGCGGGCCATCGATCGGACGGGAGCCCTGCCATGGCGAGCACGTCCAGGTCTCCGGACGGCTACGACCCCGAAGTCACCCTTCCCGCGTCCGCGCGCGCTCCTTCGCCGTCGTCGGGCTCCCCCGGTGACGCCGAGCCGACCGCGGCCAACGATCGGCTGGCGCTCAACGGCATGGGCAGCTTCGACTGGGACCTCGACGAGGGCACCTACCACCTCGACGACGTGGGCCTGGAGGTGTTCGACCTACGGGCCGACGAGTTCGACGGAGTGCCCGCGTCGCTCTCCGCCCGGGTGCTGCCGGCGGACGGCGAACGGCTCGAGAACGCCGTGTCGCTCGCGCTGCGGGAGGGACACCTGACCTTCGCGTCCTACTTCCGCCTGGTCTGCCGCGACGGAACCCTGCGCTGGGCCCACACGCAGGGGCGCATCCTGCGCGACCCGCAGGCGCACCCGTACCGCATCGTCGGCATCGTCCGCAACGCCGAGGAGGAGCTGGCCCACGCCGAGGGGATGCGTGCGCTCGCTGCCGACCGGCGCCGGCAGACCGACTCCGTACGCGCCACCACCGAAGCCCTCGCCCGCGCCGTCACCGTCCGCGACGTGACCAACGTGCTGACCGACAGCGAGGGGCTGCGACGGTTCGGGGCGGACGGGCTGGCCCTCGGGCTGGTGGACGGGGACGTCATGCGCCTCGTCGCCGTGACCGAGCAACCGTCCGCCGAGCTCAGGGCCCGGGACGACCTGTCGCTGACCCACCTGGAGGACGCGCTGCCGCTGTCCGAGGCCGTGCTCACCCGGCACGCGCGGTTCGTCGGCACCAGCGAGGAGCTCACCACCCGCTACCCCCGGCTGCTGCCCTACGCCGAGGAGATGGGGATCGAGGCGGCGGCCTTCCTGCCCCTCGCCGCCCAGGCCCGCACCATCGGCGCACTGGGCCTGTTCTACCGCGACAGGCACCACTTCAGCACCGAGGACCGCAACATCTGCATCGCGCTCAGCAGCGCCGTCGCGCAGTCCCTGCAACGCGCCATGCTCTTCGACCAGGAACGCGAATTCGCGACCACGCTCCAGACCACCATGCTGCCGCGCCGGATCCCCGAGATCAACGGCGGTGAGGTGGCCGTCCGCTACCGCGCCGGCCGCAGCGGACGCGAGGTGGGCGGGGACTGGTACGACGTCATCCCCCTGCCGGGTCGGCGGGTGGGTCTCGTGGTCGGCGACGTGGAGGGGCACGACAGCCACGCGGCCGCCATCATGGGTCAGTTGAGGATCGCCCTGCGGGCCTACGCCACCGAGGGACACACTCCCGCCACGGTCATGGCCCGCGCGTCCAGGTTCCTCGCCGACCTCGACACCGAGCGGTCCGCGACGTGCATCTACGTCGACGCCGACCTGGAGACCGGAACCCTGCGCCTGGTGCGGGCCGGCCACCTCGAACCACTCGTGCGGCACAGCACCGGCCGTACCGGCTGGGCCGGCGTCCGCGGCGGCCTCCCGCTCGGCGTGGCCACGGTCTTCGGCCAGGACGGCTACCCCGAGACCCGTCTCGACCTCAACCCCGCGGACACCCTGCTCCTGTGCACCGACGGCATGGTCGAGCACCCCGGTCGGGACATCGCGGACGGCATCGAAGCGCTCGCCGCCGCCATGCGCGCCGGTCCGCTCGGCACCGAGGCGCTCGCCGACCACCTCTGCGGCGGCCACCCGAGCCGCCTCGGCAGCAGCGACGACGTGGCGCTCCTGCTGCTGCACCGCGCCGCCGAACCCGGTGCGCACGCCACCCGGCAGATGACCCAGCACGTCCACCAGGCAGATCCGGAAGGGCTGGCGGAGACCCGGGCCATGCTCCGCCAGGCCCTGGCCGGGTGGGGTGCGACCGACCTCGTGTCCGACGTCGAACTCGCTGCGGACGAACTGATCACCAATGCCCTGGTCCACACCGACGGGGGCGCACTGCTCACCATCGAACTCCGGGCCGGGACCACCCCCTGCATCCGCCTGGAGATCCAGGACCGCTCCAGCGTCCTGCCGCGCCGCCGGGTCCCCGGCGAGACCGCGACCTCCGGCCGCGGCCTGCTGCTGGTGGACGCCCTCAGCGGAAGCTGGGGCGTCGAGCCGCTCGGCAGCGGGAAGAACGTCTGGTGCGAATTCCCGCTGGCGAGTTGACCGCCTGACGGCGGTTCACCTGCGTGGCCGCTCCGTCCGTCCACGTGGCCGCCGACGGCCCGGGCTGCGAGGCGGCCCGGGGCCGCGACGGTGGTTCGCGCCGTCGACCGACCCGTACGTGCCGAGACGACTCGGGGAGCGGGGAGCCGATCGGCCCGCTCGTGGTCAAGACGCTGTGCGACCCGGGGACGGCCACGGGCACCGTCGACGGCCTCGGGTGGTGCCCCGGATGCGGCGGCCGGGGGTGGGTGCCCTCCGAACCCCGCGGACGGTCCTGAGCCCACGGCCCCGGCCCTGGCGGCTGCCGGCCCTGGCTGGCCGTCAGGTCGATTAGCCCGCACGGGTGTTCTCCGACCGGCCGCCGCCGGGGTTCTTCGCGCGCGGAGGGGGTTGCGTGTGCAATGACGGTGCTGTCGGGCGCCGTGCCTCCGGGCACCCGTGCCGCCCGTTGACCCGGTCCCCCTGGAGCTGCCCGTGCGCTCTCTCACGCTCGTCTCGTTGTCCATGGCGGCCGCGCTGCCGCTGACGCTCGTCGCCGCCGCGGGTGAGGCCGCGGCCGCCGCGCCGGCCCGTGCGGCGGCCCGTCAGCTGCCCGCGGACTGTCCCGACCTCCTGCCGCCCGACGACCCGACGGTCCACTACTGCGGCCGCCCCGAGCTCGGTCCGGCCGTCCTGCCCACGACGGGGCCGGTGGCGACGCTGCTGAAGGGCTATCACCGGCTCGGCGGGCTGCAGCCGACCCAGTTCCTCGACTGGTACCGCGTCGGCGACCAGTGGAAGTACCCGGGCAACCGGGGCTTCGCCGAGCTGAACGGCGTCCTCGACATGCACCGGCGGACGATGGAGCCGGGCGGTCTGCTGGACCGCTTCGGGGCCGACACCGGCAAGTACCTGGCGACCGGCGGGACGCCGTACGCCAAGCGCGCCCTGCCGCCGGACTCGCTCAACGGCGCGGGCAACGGCTACCACTGCTACGTGGTGAACCGCGACTTCGACGTGCAGGCGGGCCACATCGCGGCCGGCTTCGCCCAGCCCGGCTTCGGCGTCCAGGAGTGGCTGGACCCGGCCCTCAGGCCGGCCGACTTCGCCGACTCCGAGACGTACAACGTGGCCAACCTGGTCAAGCACGAGTACCTCGCGGACACCGCACCCGAGCGGTGTGCCGCGAACCGTCCCTGAGCGGCCGCACGCACGCGGCGTCCTGACGGGGAGGGCGGGTGACCCCCGCCCTCTCGGCGTGCCGGGACGCCCGTCCGGCTCCCCCGTAGGGAGGGGACGGCCCGAAAGACCCGACGCCGTGCCCATTACCGGTCCCGACGGCGATGCCCAATCATGACGGGAGAGTCCATCGCGGGCACGCCAGGAGGGGACCGGGCATGAGGGTAGACGAATTGTTGCCGTTGTGGGCCGGACGCGGCACGGGCCTCCCGGTCTTCTGCCTGCCCCACGCCGGCGGCTGCGCGTCCGCCTACCGCGGCATCGCCCGGGGCGCACCCCCGGAACTCAGCCTGCAGCCCGTCCAGCTCCCCGGCCGGGAGACCCTCGCCCGGCTGCCCCTCTGCGACGACGTGCCGCACCTGGTGGACCTGCTGGGCACGGCCCTGCGTCCGCTGCTGGACGGGCCGTTCGCGCTCGCCGGGCACGGCATGGGCGCGCTGCTCGCCGCCGAGCTGACCGCCTGGCTGGAACGCCGCGGGGCCCCGGCACCCCGGCTGCTGGTCGTCTCCTCCTGCGGCGGCGACCCCGGGCCGGACGCCATGCCGACCGGCGACCTCGGCGACGCCCGGCTGCTCACGGGGCTCGCCGGGCTCGGCCGGACGGCGCCCGGCCCGACCGCGGACCCGGAGACCAGGGCCCACCTGCTGGACGTCCTCCGCAACGACCTGCGCCTGCTGCGCCGGTACCGGCCGGGCCCGGGCCGGCTGACCGTCCCCGTCCTGGCGATCGGCGGCGACCGCGACCCGGCGGTGACCGCCACGGCGCTGGCCGCGTGGCGCCACCGCACCGACGGCGACTGCCGCGTCGAACTCCTGCCGGGCGGCCACTTCGTCCTCCACGAGCAGGCCGCCGCGGCCTGCGCCCTGATCGCACGGCGACTCCGGCAGGCGGCGCGGCCGTTCGACGCCCTGTCGGCGGCGGACCGGGCACGGTTGCCGGCCGGGCTCGCCGACGCCTTCCCGGCCTCCGCGGAGCAGTCGGCGCTGCTGGCCGACCGCCGGGGGCCGGGCCGGGACGTGGTCGGCGTGCACGTCGAGGCACCGTTCGACGAGGAGCGGTTCCGGGCCGCACTGCGCACGGTGACCGCCCGTCACGACCCCCTGCGCAGTTCGTTCGCGGCGGCCGGGTTCTCCGTGCCGCTGCAGCTCGTCCGGGCGGAGGCGGACCCGCCGGTGGAGGTCGGGACGGGTGGCGGCGCCGCGCTCGTCCGCGCCTTCCAGCGGCGGCGGTTCGCCGCCGACGCCGACGCGGCCGGGCCGCCGGCCTTCCGCTGCCACGTCGTCCGCGAGCCGGCGTCCTTCAGCGTCTCGGTGGCCGCCCACCACGCCGCGGTGGACCGCTGGAGCGTGTGGGTCCTGCTGGCCGAGCTGGTCGCCCTGTACGAGTCCGAACTCACCGGTTTACCGGCCGAGTTGCCCGACGTCCCACCCGACGGGCACCGGCGGCTGGCCGTACCCGAGTACGCGGACCCGGCCTCCGCGGCGTTCTGGCTCGCCGAGGCGAACGCACCGCCGTTGCTCCTGCCGCTGCGCGCCGCGGACGCCGTCCCCGACCCGGACGAGGCACGGTTCATCCCGCTCGACGGGCCGGCCGTCGACCGCATCCGCGCGGCCGCCGAGGAGGCGGGGGTGCCGCCGAAGAGCCTCTACCTCGCCCTGCACGTCTGGTCGCTGGCGCAGGCGACCGGACGCGACAGCGACATCGTCACCGGCCTGGTGACGGACTGCCGGCCCGCCGGCGAAGGCTCCGACCACCTGGTGGGACGCTTCTCCAAGACCCTTCCGCTGCGGCTGCGGACCACCGGCGGCAGCTGGGCCGACCAGGCCAGGCGGGCCTGGAGCGCCGAGCGGAGCACCGCCGCGCACCGGCACTTCCCGCCCGCGGAGATCGAACGCCGGCTGCGCCGGGCGCCGTTCGACGTCGCCTTCGGCTTCACCCGGTTCCGTCCGCGCCACCGGCTGGAGCACCTGGAGACCGCCGTCGGCTCCTGGTGGTCCGTCGGCGGGGCGGGCATCCCGCTCGGCGTGGACGTGCTGCTCGGCTCGCCCGACCTCGGCAGCGGCGTGCTGGTCGCCTTCGACCCCGGACTGGTCAAGGCCCCGGTCGTCGACGAGTACATCCAGTCCTTCACCTTCGCACTGCTGTGCGTCGCCAACTCCCTTCCGTTCGTCATGCGCACCTTCCCCGGAGGCTGACATGCTGGTGATCGCCTATGACCACGGGGCCGCCGCCGCGGCGGAGATCGCCACGGCGCTGGCTGCGGACACCCCGCTCGCCTTCCTCGTCCCGCGGACCGACCACACCGTTCAGGTCCGGCCCCTGCTGGAGCAGTTGGGCACGGTCGTCGACCTGGCCGGTGACGACCGGGACGTCGCCCGGGTCCGGGCGCTGCGCCCCGACGGCATCGTCACCTACAGCGAGCCGATGCTGCGGGACACCGCCCGGATCGCCGCCGCCCTGGGGCTGCCGGGCCACCGGCCGGAGACCGTGCTGCTGCTCACCGACAAGGAGCGGCAGCGCCGGCGGCTCGCGCAGGCCGGGGTGGACGCGGTGCGCCACCACCCCGTCCACCGCCCGGAGGACTGGGCCGCGGCCCTGGACGCCGTCGGCCTCCCGGCCGTCGTGAAGCCGCTGTACGGCGGCGGCAGCCGGGACACCCACCTCGTCCGGGACGAGGAGACCCTCGCCCGGGTCGCCGAACGGCACCCCGCCGGCATGATGGTCGAGGAGTACCTGCAGGGCAGGCCCAGCCTGCCCTACGGGGACTACGTGTCGGTCGAGAGCCTCTGCGCACCGGACCGGATCACCCACGTCTCCGTCTCGGGCAAGTTCCCGATGGCTCCCCCGTTCCGCGAGCAGGGCCAGTTCTGGCCCTCGGCGCTGCCCCCGCAGGACGTGGCCGCGGTGGCCGACCTGACCACCCGGGCGCTGCGCGCGCTCGGCGTGGACTTCGGCGTCACCCACACCGAGGTGAAGCTCACCGCCCGGGGGCCGCGGATCATCGAGGTCAACGGCCGGCTCGGCGGGCTCGTCAACGAGATCAGCCGCCGGGCGGCGGGAGTCGACCTGATCCGGCTGGCCGGCCTGCGGGCCACGGGCAAGGACGACTGGGCCGAACCGGAGCCGATGGACCGGGTCCACTTCCAGTACTGGGGCGCCGGGCCCGCCGAACGGTGCCGGCTGACCGGCGTCGAGGGCGGCCGGGAGGCCCGGGCGGTGCCGGGCATCACCGCCTACCGCCCGATCGTCAAGCCCGGCCAGTGGCTGTTCGACGGCGGGATGACCTGCCAGCTCGACATGGTGTGCGGAGAGGCGGCGTCCCACCGGGAGATGTTCGCGGTGCTCGACGAGGCGCTGGGGAGGATCGCCTACGACTTCCGGTTCGAGGACGGGCGCACCGTCCGGGTCGCACCGCCGCGGCCGTGGAGCGAGGCCGCCGGTAGCGCGTCGCCGCAGGTCTGAGGGCCTGCGCCGCGGCCGCTATCGCGGTGGCGGCCGAGGCGATAGTGCACCGATGCGGTGGCAATGGGCGGCCTTCCTAGCGTGAGCATCACGGGGAAACGCCGAGCAGGGCGCCACCGCCCGCCGGCCCGGCCCCGCCGACACATGGGAGACAGCGATGACCAAGCTCATGTTCGTACGTGCGTGCGCATGCCTGCTGGCCGCCGTGGCCCTCACCGCGGCCGCCGACTCCCTGGAGTCGCAGACCGGCCCCGCCCACCCCGTGCACGTCGTGGCCGACAACCCCTGGGGCCCGGGCCCGCAGTCCTGACGCCCGGTTCGCAGTCCTGACGAGGTCGGGGTCAGACGGGCGGCATCAGGTCGCTCTCGCTGACGGTGTACGTCAGCGGGGGGTAGGTGAAGTCCGCTTCGTGGTTCTCGCGGCGCCGCAGCCGGTAGAACTCGCGGCTCTGCTCGTCGTCGGCCGCCACCAGGCGCGCACCGTCCGGGAGGTGGGCGTGATCGTCGCGGAAGCGGACGAAGGTCTTCGAGGTCCGGAAGGTGACGCCCAGCCAGTGGTTGTCCGAGGCCGGGACGGTCGTGTCCAGCACGATCCTGTGCCTCAGCCGCCGGTTCGAGGCGACGGAGAACGCGACGACGCCGTTGTGGGCGAGCGGGATCTCGAACCCGTCGAGGTCCGACTCCTTGGATTCGAAGATCAGCTTCCTCGACGGACCCGCTTCGGGACGCAGGTAGCAGGAGAAGACGGCGATGAACGAGCCGTCGGCCAGATCGAGGGCCTGGTCACAGTGGGCGCCCATGGTCCGGTAGGCGTCGGTGTAGCGCTCGACGAGGGCGTTGTTGAAGCCGACCGGGAGCGCCGCAGCGTCCCGGATCCGCCGCGCCAGCCGTTCGTGCACCGCCCGGAAGCGCTGCGCCGGGCTGCCGTACCGGGTGGTGGTGCGCACGAGGGGCACGCCGCCCGCCTCGTCGACCCTGGTGAGCACGGCGCCCCGGCGGCCCCTCCCCACGTCCTCCAGGCGGGCCGACGCGGCCAGCTCGGCGAAGAGGTCCTCCGCGGCCGGCAGGGTGCACGAGACGATCTCGTCCGCGATCCTAGGCCCGGGGTGCACGGTAGTCCCCCGTGTTCATGCTGAAGAGCAGTTCGTCGCCGTAGTCGACGGAGGACGAGGACCTGTTCTCCTCGGCGTACAGCCGGCGCAGCTCGTCCATGCCCTCCGGCGTGGGCGGCCCCAGCCGCACCGGGCCGCCGGCCGCCTTGAGGAAGGTGTGGCCGCCCTTGTGGACGGCCTCGGCCTTCGAGCAGCGCACCACGTAGCCCAGGCGGGTCGGGAGCAGCCCGGCGTCCAGCGCCGAGGGCCGGATCTCGTGCGTGTACAGGCGGTTGGTGGACAGCGGCGCGAAGAACACGGAACCGGGGTGGAGGGTCACGGTGAACTGCGCCGGGAGCGCGGCCCCGTCGTGTCCTGCGCTCGGCTCCTTGAGGCGGAAGTGCAGCCTGGTCAGCGCGCTGACGCCCTTCACCCCGCGGTCGAAGGCGTCCTCGGCCGAGGGCTGCAGCCCGTCGAGCCGGTCGTAGAAGGTGCAAAAGGCCATGATGCCGTTGACGGGCATGTCCTTGGTCTTGTCGGCGTGGGCCGAGATCCTGGCCTTGGACTGCTTGCGCCCGTCCGCGGCGGGGGTGTTGTGGTAGATCTGGGCGAGCACGTGGTTGAGCGGAGCCTGGTTCCGGAAGACGGCGGCGGCCTCGCGGTTCAGCGCCTCGACGATCTCCGTGTCGGTCGGGCGGAAGCCCTCGGTCGGCCCCGAGAGGTTCGTGGAGCAGCGGAGCAGGCGGAAGTGCAGCTCGTCGCCGTCCCGGGTGACGGGCGTCAGGTAGATCCCGCTGCGGTGGGCCGTTCCGGGCTTGGTGGACTCCGTCAGGGACTGGAAGGCGTGCTCCGCACGGATCCGTCCGAAGTGGTCGGCGTCGGGGTCGAAGAAGCAGGGGTAGTACACGCCGACGCCGTGCACCCGGACGGGGACCCGGCCGAGGCCGACGACCGTCCACGGCTCGTCGGCGTCCTCGCGGTGACCGTGCGACAGCTCCCGGACGACGAACACCCGCTCCGCCGCCCGCAGGTGGTGCCTGCTGACCCCGGAGACGTCACCGCACAGGTAGACCGTCCTCCCCGCGAGGTCGGGTGCGCCGGAGGCGAGCTCCTCCGGTGTGACGGTGGACCCGAAGAAGTCCCTGACGACGTCGTCGTCCTGCAGCTCCGGGGGTGCGACCAGGACGGTGCGTGCGGCCTCGATGCGGGCTTCTGCCGACTCTGTGGTGTCCATCAGACCTTGATCGTCCCACGGGGGCCCGACAGCGGGCAACGGAATGACCCGGGAGGGCCTAGCGGTTGACCCCGTCCAGCCGTGCCAGGGCTGTGCGGGCCCGGGTGAGGGCGGCCCGGTGGTCGTGGTCCTCCAGCACGCGCAGGGCCTCCTGCAGCAGGTTCCTCGCGCGGCCGTCCAGCCCCTGGGCGAGGCACACCTCGGCGAGGCTGACCCGTACCTGTGCGGCCGCGTGCAGGTGTCCGGCCGCTTCGGCCGTGACGAGGGCGCCCTCCAGGCAGCCTGCGGCCTCCGCGTGGTCGCCCCTGGCCATGTGGGTGTCGCCCAGGCCGTGCTGGACGATGCACTCCCCCAGCGAGTCGGCCTGTCGCCGGACGATGGCGAGGGCCTCCCGGTACCAGCGCAGGGCGTCGCCCAACCGCCCCTGGCTGAGGCAGAGTTGCCCGAGGCGGTGGAGACTCATCGAGGCGACCCGCGAGCTGCCGATCGACTGGCAGATCCGTAGTGCCTCGGTCAGTTCCTGTTCGGCCCGGCCGGGGTCGCCGCCGGCGGCGTGGATCGGTGCCATGTTGGACAGGACGTGGGCGCGGCCCAGCGGGTCCCCGGCGAGCCGGAAGAGCTCGGCCGCCCGTTCGTAGCGCCGGAGCGCGCCGTCGAGGTCGCCGACGGTGTGCAGGCACAGCGCGATGTTGCGGTTGGCCAGGGCCGTTCCGCCGGTCTCGTCGAGTTCCTCGAAGAGTGCCAGCGATCTCTCCAGGTGGGGAAGTGCCTGCCCGGCCTGCCGCTGCGAGAGGTAGAGCGATCCGAGCGAGCAGCGCACCGCCGCCTCGCCGCGGACGTTGCCGGTGCGCCGGACGAGCTGCAGGGCCGTCTCGTGGCTCTCCTGCCAGTCGGCGTAGTGCTGCCGCACTTCGAAGAGGGTGACGAGTTGGGTGGCGGCCTCCCAGCACTCCTCGTCGAGGCCGTGTTCGGCGGCGAGGCCGACGGCGGCGAGGAGTCCGGGCCGTTCGGTGTCCAGCCAGCCGAGCGGGTCGGTCAGGACGTGCCGGACGACGGCCTCCGGGGCCTGCCAGCGGGCGGAGCCGCCGCGGACGACGGTGTAGTTGCCGCCCCACAGCTGGGCCTGGGCGAGGTCCATCAGGCCGAGCCAGCCGGCGAGAACGGCGCGGACGGTGCGGGCGCGCTGTTCGGCGGGGAGCCGGTCGACGGACTCCCTGAGGTAGAGGCGGACGAGGCTGTGGAAGCGGTAGCGGGGGTTGTCGGTCGGTTCAGCGTCGGTGGCGACGAGCAGCTGGCTGGTGGCGGCCTCGTCGATGACGTCGTTGGCGTCCTCGGTGTCGCCGCCGAGGATCGCGCCGGCCATCCAGCCGGGTAAGGCCTCCGCGCCGAACAGGCTGAGGTCGCACAGGAGGTCGCGCAGGTCGGGCTTGAGCGTGTCGAAGGTCGAGGAGATGGTGCTGCGGACGGCCCGGTTGCCGTGGGCGAGTTCGTCGAGCCGTCGGCGCTCGTCGTGGATGCGGTGGGCCATGGAGGAGATCGTCCGGTGCGGCGAGGCGGCGAGGCGGGCGCCGACGATGCCCAAGGCGAGCGGCAGCCGGTCGATCTCGCGCACCAACTGGGCGCTGGCCAGGGGCTCCTGGGCGACCCGCCGGTCGCCGACGATCCGGCCGAGGAGTTCGACGGCCTCGGTCTGGGTCAGCACGTCCAGGTGGACGGACTCCAGTTCGGGGAGGCCGGTCTGCGGGCGGCGGCTGGTGACGACGACGCCGCAGTCCCGGCCGCCGGGCAGCAGCGGGCTGATCTGGTGCTCCTCGGCGGCGTCGTCGAGGATGACCAGGATCTTCTTCTCGGCGACCAGGCTGCGGAACATCGCGGCCCGCTCGTCGAGTTCGTCGGGGATGTCGCCGGGCGGGACGCCGAGCGCCCGCAGGAAGTGGTCGAGGACCCGGACGGGCGCCGCGGTGACGGTGTTGCTGCCGTGCAGGTCGTAGTAGAGCTGTCCGTCGCCGAAGCGGTCCTGGAGGGCGTGGGCGACGTGGACGGCGAGGGCGGTCTTGCCCGTCCCGCCGGGGCCGTACAGGTTGACGGCGCGGTAGGGGTGGTCCTCGGGCCCGCGCGGGTCCGCCAGGACCGCGGTCAGCCGGTGGACGGTCTCCTCGCGGCCGATGAAGTAGCGCGACCGCCTGGGGAGTTGGCGCGGGGCGGCGGGTCCTTCGGGTTTGCCGTAGCCGGGGTTCAGCTCGGGTGCGTCGCGGAGTATCTCCTGTTCGAGGCGGCGCAGTTCGTCGGAGGGTTCGATGCCGAGTTCCCGCACCAGCAGCCGGCGGCCCTCGCGGTAGATCTGGAGGGCGTCGGAGCGCCGTCCGGCGCGGTGCAGGGCGAGCATCAGCTGGCCGCGGAGCTTCTCGCGCAGCGGGTGTTCGGCGATCCGGTCGGCGAGTTCCTGGATCAGTCCACGGTCGCGGCCGCGCAGCAGTTCCAGGTCGAAGTACTCCTCCAGGACGGTGAGCCGTTCCTCGTCGAGGGCGACCGCCCGGCGCTGCAGGACGTCGCTGTCCACGCCGCCGAGCGCGGGCCCGCGCCACAGGGCGAGCGCCTCGCGGTAGGTGCGCACCGAGGTCTCGAGGTCCCCGGCGTCGCTGGCGGAGCGTGCGCCGCGGACGAGTTCGGTGAAGCGGTCGACGTCCCGGCGGCCCGGGGCCAGCATCAGGGCGTAGCCCACGGGGTGGGTGACGAGGGCCTCGCTCATCCCGATGACGCCGAGGGTCTTGCGCAGGGTGGAGATGCAGATCTGGATCTGGGTGCGGACGGTGGTCGGCGGGTCCTCGGCCCAGACCACCTCGCTGAGGTGCTCGACGCTGACGATCTCCCGCGGCCGGCAGGCCAGGGCGGCGAGCAGGAGCCGGCTCCGCCTGGCCTGGAGGGGTACCGAGGTGGCGCCGCGCGTGACCTCGAACGGCCCGAGGAGTGCGAAGTGGACGTCGTCGTCCGCATCGTGCGGCTGCAGCCCCATCTGGTTCCTTTTCTGGTGGATTCCGTCCGGTGGGCCCGATCGGCTGCCCTGCCTCGTGAGCGGACGGCGACCGTGAGTGGCGATACGAGCCGCGGGTAATGCTCGCATGCTTCATCCGTGGGCGAAACCAGTCTGTCGACGCGGTGTCAACATCCTTTCGGAACAACCGATGGGACGGGGGCGCTCACCCCTGCGGGCCTGTCGGGCGCAGCGTCATGGCGACCGGCATGCTGCCCAGGCCGGCGATGAAGTTGGACCGCAGGCGCCGGACGGGGCCGGCGGGTTCGAGGTGTTCCAGCCGGCCGAGGAGTTCGGTGAACAGCTCGTTCAGGGCGATCCTCGCCAGGATCGCGCCCAGGCAGTAGTGGGCGCCGGCCCCGAAGGTGATGTGGCGGTTGCCGGTGCGCCGCAGGTCGAAGCGGGCGGCGTCCCGGAAGACGGTCCCGTCGCGGTTGGCCGAGCCGACCCAGGCGGCGATCGCCTCGCCCTTGCGCAGCACCCCGCCCTCCAGTTCCACGTCCTCGACGGCGTGCCGCAGGAAGCTGCTGGCGGGGGAGGTCCAGCGCAGGCCCTCCTCGACCAGCGAGGGGACGAGTTCGGGGTGCCGGCGGGCCTCGGCGAGCTGGTCGGGGTGCTCCAGCAGGGCGAGGACGGTGCCGGTGAAGGC
The DNA here is from genome assembly GCF_040683455.1 of Kitasatospora sp. NPDC093679. Lineage (NCBI taxonomy): Bacteria > Bacillati > Actinomycetota > Actinomycetes > Kitasatosporales > Streptomycetaceae > Kitasatospora > Kitasatospora sp. NPDC093679. The sequence continues at coordinate 216,316 of NZ_JBFBDW010000001.1, read as the reverse complement.
GTGCGGGGTGGTGGCGTTGGCGCCGAGCAGCAGGCTGTAGCAGTTGTAGACGGTCTTCGCCCGGCTGCCGAGTCCGGCCAGCAGGTCGAGCAGGTCGCCGCTGCCGTCCGGCCGGGCGGCGGTCTGCTCGGTGAAGTACGAGAAGAGTTCGTGGTGGGCGATGGCCAGGGTGGCGTGCCGGTTGCGGATCGTGAAGCCGGGGTCCTCGGGGGACGCGGCCATCGAGGTCCATCGGACGAGGTCGGGCCAGTCCTGCTCCGGGATGCCCATGAGCGCTCCGGTGAACGTCATCGGGAAGTCCAGGGCGGCGGTGACCAGGTCGAAGGGCCGGCCGTCGGCGGCCGGGGCGAGGACGGCGCGGGCGGCGGCCCGGATGCGGGGCCGGGCGGCCTCCAGGGCGTTGCGCTGCAGGGCGTGCTGGAGCGGGCGGCGCAGTGCGGCGTGGTCGGGCGGGTCGGTGGAGACCATCATCTGGCCGGCGGCCTCGTCGCCGTGGCCGAGCTGGTCGAGCAGGCTGCCGCGCTCCGAGGTGAACGCGCGGGAGTCGCTGAGGACCCGGCGGACGTCGTGGTAGCGGGTGACCGAGGCGAAGCTCCGGCCGTCGGGCAGGGTCTGGCGGTGCAGCGGTGCGGCCCGGCGCAGGTGCGCCCAGATCCGGTGCGGGTCGCCGTCGGCGTGCAGGCCGGGGTCGAAGAGGTCCACCGCATCGAGGTCGACGTCGGGGACGGGCTCGGGGGCGGGCTCCTGCCGGGGGTCGCTGCCGGTGTGCCGGGTCAGGACGGTCATCGGGCCTCCCCGGGCCGGTCGGGCGCCGCGACGGTGGCGAGCGCGGCGCCGAGGGCGTCGACGTACCGGTCGACCAGGGTGCCGGGGACGAGCGCGGGGTCGTGGGCGACCAGCACCCCGCTGCCCAGGTCGGGTGCGTCGATCATCGCGTCGACGCCGAGCGGGAAGCTGGCCTTGTCGTAGGACCACCACTCGTCGACCTTGAACCGCAGGTCGTCCACCTGCCGGTACGGGTGGAAGTGGGTGAAGTTGAAGGAGACGTCGAAGGCGGGCCGGCCGAGGCCCTGTTCGATCGCCGAGAGCGGGTGGCGCCGGTGGGCGAGCAGGCGCTGTTCGGCCTCCCAGGTCCGCCCGGCGAGTTCGGCCCAGTCGCCCTCGACGGACCGCAGCCGCAGCGGGACGGTGTTGAGGAAGAGCCCGATCAGTGCGGCGGAACCGGGCACCTCGGGCCTGCCGTTGGCCACCAGGCCGGTCACCAGGTCGCGGTCGCGGCCGGTGGCGAGGGCGAGGGCCCGCAGGTGCAGGGAGAGCAGCAGGCTCTTCAGCGGGACGCCGGCGTGTTCGGCGGCGGCCTCCAGGCGGGTGACGTCCGCCGGGTCGAGCGGGAGGTGGCGGGTCGCGACCGGGTCGGGGACGGCGCCGTCGGGGCGGTCGGGCAGAAGCAGCGGCGGCACGTCGGCCTCGGCCTGCCAGAACGGTGCGGACCCGGCGGCGGCGGCCTCCAGGGCGACGAACTGCCGGTGGCCGTCCGCCGGCACGGCGGGCAGCTGCGGGGTGCGGCCGGCCAGTTCGGCGTCGTAGCAGGTGAGCAGTTCGACCATCAGCTGGGCCATGCTCCAGCCGTCGATGACGGCGTGGTGGATGGCCAGGGTGAGCCGGAATGCCTCGGGCTCGCGGGCGATGTGGATGCGGAAGGCGGGGGGTGTGCCGCAGTCGATGCCGGTGGCGAGGTGGCGTTCGCGGAAGGCCCGGACGAGCGCCTCGCCGTCGCCGGTCTCGATCTCCACCGGGACGGTGACCTCGGGGTGGACGAGCTGCACGGCGGTGGAGTAGGCGGCGAGGTCGAAGGAGCTGCGCAGCAGCGGGTGGCGTCCGGTGAGCGTGCGGAGCGCGGCGCGGAACTTCTCCTCGTCGAAGGGCGCGTTGACGCGCAGGCCGACGAGGTCGTTGTAGAGGCTGGGGTCGCCGGCGAGTTCGCAGAGGTAGATCAGCCCGACCTGGAGGGTGGAGGCGGGGTAGGCGTCCTGCAGTCCGGCGGGCAGCAGGGCGCGGTCGGCGGGGCCGAGTCCGTCGAACGGCCGGTGGGTGGGTTCGGGTGCGGCGGCCGGGGTGAGGAGCGGGACGAGTTCGGCGACGGTGGAGGCGGTGAGGAGGCCGCGCAGGGGAAGGTCGAGGCCGCGTTCCTTGAGGTCCCCGACGACGGCGAGGGCGATCAGCGAGTCGCCGCCGGCGGCGTAGAAGTCGTCGTCCGGGGTGATGCCCTCGTCGCCCAGGTGGTGGCGCAGCACGTCGAGGAGGGTCTGCTCGGGTGTCCCCGGGCGTTGCGCGATCAGGGCGGCGACGGTGCCGGGGTTCTCGAGGACGGCGAAGTGGCCGCCGGGGAGGATCTCGACCCGGCTGCCGGCGGTGGTGCGGTCGCGCCAGGTGGCGAGTGCCTCCTCGTCCGCGTCGGGGTCGTCGGTGCCGCCGAGGGCGAGGATCGGGACGTTCACCGTGTCGTAGGTGGGCCGGTAGCCGCGGACGAGCCGGAGGTCGTTGCGGATGGTCTCCAGGATGAAGGAGAGCATCTCCTCGTTCTGCAGGACCTCCGGCGCGGTGCCGCCCAACTCGGTGAGGACCTCGGCCAGTTCCCGGTCGGTCCGGTCGCGGGCGGCCATCCGGTTGTGCCGGAAGTCGCCCGCGTAGGCGGAGACGACGAGCAGCTCGGGCGCGGGCCCGCCGTTGCGCTCCAGCCAGGCGGTCAGCTCGGCGGCGATCAGGGAGCCCATGCTGTGGCCGGCCAGGACGAAGGGCCGGTCGAGCCGGGGCAGCAGGCGCGGGCCGAGCCAGTCGACGAGCTGGCGGGCGTCGTCGACCAGGGGCAGCGCGACGAGGTTCTCGCGGCCCGGCAGCTGCACCGGCTGGAGGTTGACGGCCGGGCGCAGGTCGCGGGCCAGGGTGCGGAAGGCACCCGCGCCGGCCCCTGCGTGCGGCAGGCAGAAGACCGGGAGACCGGGGAGGTCGTTCTCCCAGAACGGCAGCAGATCCTCTGTCCTCATGCGGGGTTCCTCTCCGGGTTCGGGCGGGTTGCCGTCATCGTCCGGGGTGTTCGCGGTGCGGGTGTACCGGCCGGGCGTCGGCTTTCCGGGGTGCTCTCCGCCGTGCGGGGGAGGCGGCGGTGCGCCGGGACCGCCGGCATCCGCCGCGCGGCGGATGCCGGGGCCGATTCCACTCCCGGGGCGGATGGTTCCGCCGGTCCGGCTCGGCGAGTTTGGTACCGCAGAACGAATGGCGGACCAGCCGGTCCGCCCGCCGAGAAAGCGGGCACTGATGAACTCCAAGAAATTTCCCCGGGACGTGGGTGTCTACCGGGTCGACGGCGGCGAACTGGAGCGGATCGAGCGCCTGGTGGCCAAGGTGCGGAAGCAGTTCGCCACCGCCTCCGACACGGACTTCCTGTTCCACGCGGCGAGTCTGGCGACCGGGCTCCCGGACGGCCTGGTGGACTTCCTGCGGTCGTTCGAGCTGCACGAGACCACCGCCGGCGTGGTGGTCAGCGGGCTGCCGGTGGACGACGACGCGATCGGCCCGACTCCCCCGCACTGGTCGCAGCAGCCGGAGCCGTCCTCGACCGTGCGGGAGGAGGTCTTCTTCGTGCTGCTCGCGGCGCTGCTCGGCGAGCCGTTCGGGTGGTCGACGCTGCAGTCCGGCCGGATCATCCACGACGTGCTGCCCGTGCGCGGCGAGGAGACGGCGCAGAGCGGGCACGGCAGTTCCGACCTGCTGGAGTGGCACACCGAGGACGGCTTCCACCCGTACCGCTGCGACTACCTCGGGCTGATGGCGCTGCGGAACCCGACGGGGGTGGCGACCACCTTCGCCGGCGTCGGGAACCTCGCGCTGCCGGCCGAGGTGACGGAGGTGCTGCAGCAGCCGCGGTTCCTGATCCGGCCGGACACCGAGCACCTGCGCACCGGCCCGGCGGGCAGCAGCGTGCACGACATCGCGGCGCGCACCAGCCCGGTGCCGGTGCTGTTCGGCAGCCGCACCGAGCCGTACCTGCGGATCGACCCGTACTTCATGGACGCCGTCCCCGGGGACCCGGACGCGACGCACGCGCTGAAGTGCGTGGTGGCCGCGCTGGAGGCGGACCTGGAGGACCTGGTGCTCGACCCGGGCGAGGTCGCGTTCGTCGACAACTACCGGGCGGTGCACGGCCGGCGGCCGTTCGAGGCGCGGTACGACGGGACGGACCGCTGGCTGAAGAAGGTCGTCGTCGCCCGGGACCTGCGCAAGTCGCGGGAGTTGCGGAGCAGTGCGCGCTCGCGGGTGGTGGCATGATCCCGCAGGCGGTGGCGCGGCCGTTCCTGCTGCGCGATCCGGAGCACTTCCGGATCGAGTTCGAGATCAACCCGTGGATGGCCACCGGTTCGCAGCCGAGCCCCGAGCTCGCCAGGGCGGAGTGGGAGGCGCTCGGCGCGGCGCTGCGCGGGGCGGGCGGGGTGGTGCACACCGCGCCGTCCGACCCCGACTGGCCGGACATGGTGTTCCCGACCGACACCGCCGTGGTCAGCGGCGGCCGGTTCCTGCGGTCGCGGTTCAGCCGGCCCGAGCGGGGCGGCGAGGCGCGGTTGGCCGCCGAGTGGCTGACCGGCAACGGCTGGCAGGAGATCCGCACCGCGGGCTGGGACGCGGCCGCCCGGCTGGAGGGCGGTGACGTGCTGGCGTTCGGGGAGCGGCTGCTCGCCGGGTACGGGATGCGCAGCACGGCGCAGGCGCACGCCGGTCTCGCCGCGGCCTTCGGCCGCGAGGTGGTGCCGGTGCGTCTGGTGGACCCCCGGTTCTACCACCTGGACATGTCGGTCTGTCCGCTGGACGACCGGCGGGCGCTGGTGTTCCCGGGGGCGTGGGACGGGGAGAGCCGCCGCCGGCTGCTGGACCTCGTCCCCGAACCGCTGGTGGTGACCGAGCAGGAGGCGCTGACCTTCTGCGTGAACTCGGTGGTCATCGGCACCTCGGTCGTGATGTCCGCGTGCCCCGCGCGGATCGGCCGCCGGCTCGAGGCCTGGGGCTTCGAGCCGGTCGTGACCCCGATCGACCAGTTCACCAAGGGCGGCGGCGGCATCCGCTGCATGACCCTCGACCTCGATTTGCTCGCCCAAGGCGTTCCCGCCGTCCGACAGTAGGAGCAGAAGTGTCCGAGTCGAATTCCGCACTCCACCAGGTCGTGGTCAACCACGAGCTCCAGTACTCCATCTGGCCGGCCGGCCGTGACCTGCCCGCGGGCTGGACGGCCGAGGGCGTCAGCGGCACCCGGGAGGAGTGCCTCGCGCACATCGAGGAGATCTGGACGGACATGCGTCCGCTGAGCCTCCGTCTGCGCATGGCGCAGGAAGTCGGCTCATGACCGTCCGTGCCGCCGTGCCGGGCGTCCCGCACACCGCGGAGCTGCTGCTGCCCGAGCTGTTCTGGCGTCAGGTCGCCCTGACGCCGGACGCCGTGGCCGTCAGCGACGGGGCCGAGGCCCTGAGCTACCGCGAGACCGGCGAGAGGGTGCGGGCCCTGGCAGCGCGGCTCAGTGAACTCGGGGTGGGCCCGGAGGCGATGGTCGGCATCCAACTGCCGCGCTCCGTGCGGCTGGTGGTGGCCATGCTGGCCGTGGCCACCGCCGGCGGCGCCTTCCTGCTGCTCGACCCGGAGCACCCGGCGGAGCGCCGGGCGGGGATGCTCGGCACGGCCCGTGCCCTCGCGCTGGTCTGCGAGGAGCCGGTTCCCGGTCCGTGGTCGCGGGTGCGGCCGGACGAGGGGCCGGTGGCCGAGGGGCCCGTCGCGGCGCCCGCGGAGCTGTACCCCGACAACGCGGCGTACGTCGCCTTCACCTCGGGGTCGACGGGTGCGCCCAAGGGGGTGGTCAACACCCAGGCGGGCCTGGCGAACCGGCTGGCGGACGCGGTCCGCCGGCACGGTGTCGGCCCCGGCGACCGGCTGCTGTCGGCGACGGGTCTGGGCTTCGACCCGGTGGTCTTCCAGGTCTTCCTGCCGCTGGTCTGCGGCGCGACCCTGGTGCTCGCCCCGGAGGGTCTGGAGCGGGACCCGGTGGCGCTGCTCGCCCTGCTGCGCGAGGAGCGGATCACCGCGCTGGAGCTCGTCCCCTCGGTGCTGCAGGTGCTGCTGGAGCAGCCGGAGGCCGCCGGGGTCGGCGGCCTGCGCTGGCTCACCTCGGCGGGCGAGATGCTGACGGGCGACCTGTGCGCCCGCGCGCTGTCCGTGCTGGGTGTCCGGGTGCGGAACGTGTACGGGCCCGCGGAGTGCGCGATCGGCGTCACCGACCACCCGTACGACCCGGCGCAGGGCCCGGGCGGGGTGCCGCTGGGCGGGCCGATCGACAACGTCCGGATCGTCCTGCTCGACGAGGACGGCCACCGCGCGGAGAGCGGCGAGATCCACCTCGGCGGGGTGTGCGTGGGCCGCGGCTACCTCGGGGCGCCGGGCCTGACCGCGGACCGGTTCCGGCCGGATCCGGACGGCCCGCCCGGTGCCCGGCTGTACCGGACGGGCGACCGGGCGCGGACGAACCTGCGCGGCGAGCTGGAGTTCGCCGGGCGGATCGACAACCAGATCAAGCTCAGCGGGGTGCGGATCGAGCCCGAGGGCATCGAGGCGCTGCTGACCGCGCACCCCCTGGTGGAGGCGGCGGCCGTCACGGTGGCGCCCGACCGGGTGGGCGGGCAGCAGCTGGTGGCGTTCGTGAAGGGCTCCGCCGGCCACGAGGAGCTGCGCGGCCACCTGCGCGCGCACCTGCCCGACTCGCACCTGCCGTCGGTCTTCCAGCCGGTCGACGAGCTGCCGCTGACCGCGAACGGCAAGGTCGACCGGACGGCGCTCACCGTCGACGCCGACCCCCGCCGGGCGCCGTACCGGGCGCCGCGGACGCCCGAGGAGGTCCAGGTCACCGAGGTCTGGCAGGAGGTCCTCGGCGTCGGGCGGATCGGCCTGGACGACAACTTCTTCCAGCTCGGCGGCTACTCGCTGCTGCTGCTCCGGGTGGCGATGCGGCTGCGCAAGCTCTCCGGGCTGCCGCTGCAGGTGCGCGAGCTGTTCGGCGCGCCGACCCCGGCCGGGCAGAGCCTGCTGATCGCCGGCGCCCGGGCGCAGGCCTCACCGGTGTCGGCGGTCGAGCCGGTGCCGCGGGAGGGGCCGCTGCCGCTGTCGTACGCCCAGCAGGACCTGTGGGTGCTGGACCGGATGAACCCGGGCAGCGGCGAGTACACCATGCCGATCATGATCCGGCTGCCGGAGAACGGCATCCCGACCGTGGTCGTCGAGGGCGCGCTGCGCGACCTCGCCGCCCGGCACGAGATCCTGCGCACCCGCTACGCGTCGGTCAACGGCAGCCTCTGCCAGATCGTCGACAAGGACCGGCCGGTCCGGCCGTCCGTGGTCGAGGTGACCGAGGCGCAGCTGCCGGAGGCGGTGCGCCGCGAGACGGCCGCCGGGTTCGACCTCGCCGAGGGGCCGGTCTGGCGGGCCATGCTGGCCCGGGTGTCGGACGGCACCGACGCGCTGCTGCTGACCTTCCACCACATCGCCTCCGACGGCTGGTCGATGGTCGTGCTCCGCCGCGAGCTGGACGAGCTGATCTCGGCCCGCAAGGACCGCCGCGAGCCCCTGCTGGCGGACATGTCCGTGCAGTACGCGGACTTCGCGGTGTGGCAGCGCGAGCGGGTCGAGGGCGGCGCGCTCGACGAGCAGCTCGCCTACTGGCGCCGGCAGCTGGCCGGCCTGCCGACGCTCGACCTGCCGACCGACCGGCCCCGGCCGCCGATCCGGGACACCCGCGGCGCCGCGTTCGAGTTCGAGATCCCCGCCGCCGTCATGCGCCCGGTGCTGGAGGCGGGCTGGCAGCGGGGGGCGACCCCGTACGCGACCCTGCTGGCCGCGTACGCCGCCCTGCTGGCCCGGTACTGCGGGCAGGGCGACGTCCCGATCGGCACCCCGCTGGCCGGCCGGCTGCGCGAGGAGGTCGCCGGGGTGCTCGGCTGCTTCCTCAACACCGTGGTGATGCGCTGCGACGCCACCGGCGACCCGGCCTTCACCGAGCTGCTGGAGCGGGTGCGGCGGACGGTCTCACAGGCCCAGGAGGCGCAGGAGGTGCCGTTCGCCCACCTGGTGCGCGAACTGGCCCCGGAGCGGGACCAGTCCCGCAACCTGCTGGCCCAGGTGCTCTTCGACCTGCACGACGACGGGGTCACCTCGGTCGACGGCGGCAGGACCGACACCGGGATGCTGCTCGACGCCTGGACGGGCTCGAAGGCCGACCTGAACCTGGTCGTGCAGATCCAGCCCGACCGCTCCTGCCTGGCCGTGCTGGAGTACTCGACCGCGCTCTTCGACGCACGGACCGTGCGCCGGCTGGCCGGGCACTTCCGGCAGCTGCTGGCGGGCGTCGCGGCCGACCCGCAGGCCCGGCTGCACGAGCTGCCGCTGCTGCCGCCGGAGGAGCACCGGGCGGTCCTGGCGGCGGGGCGCGGGGCCGACGCGGCCCGCCCGGAGCTCGCCGTGCACGAGCTGTTCGCCGTCCAGGCCGCGAAGACCCCGGACGCTCCCGCGCTGCTCTCGGACGCGGGCGGGCTGGGCTACGCCGAGCTGGCCGACCGCAGCGACCGGCTCGCCTCGCGGCTGCGCGGCCTCGGCGTCGGACCGGAGTCGGTCGTCGGCGTCTGCCTCGACCGCGGCACCGACCTGGTGGTGTCCTTCCTCGCGGTGTGGAAGGCCGGCGCGGCGTACGTACCGCTGGACCCGGACTTCCCGGCCGAGCGGCTGCGGTACATGCTGGACGACTCCGGCGCCCGCTGCGTGATCACCGACCGCGCCCGGGCCGGCGTGCTGCGGCCCGCCGTGCCGCTGCTGCTCGACGATCCCGGGGAGCGGGCCCGACTCGCCGCGCAGCCGCCCTTCGAGGCCGCCCCGGCCGACCTGGACGCGCTCGCCTACGTGATCTACACCTCCGGCTCGACCGGCCGCCCCAAGGGCGTCATGGTCGACCACCGCGGCCTGCTCAACTACCTGATGTGGACGGTCGAGGACTACGCGGGCTCGCGCCCTGGCGGCACCCCGCTGTTCTCGTCGACCGCGTACGACATGGTGGTTCCGGACCTCTACACCGCCCTGGTCACCGGCGAGCCCGTCCGGCTGCTGCCGCCGCACTTCGACCCGTCCGAGCTGGGCCGGCTGCTGGCCGCGGGCGCGCCCTACTCCTTCGTCAAACTGACGCCAGGTCACCTCGACCTGCTGAGCGCCCAGCTCACCCCCGAGCAGGCCGCGGGCCTGGCGGGTGTGCTCGCCGTCGGTGCCGACTCCTTCCCGGTGCCGGTGCTGGAGCGGTGGCTCGCCAAGGCCGGGCCCCACGGACCGCGCCTGCTCAACGAGTACGGCCCGACCGAGATCTCGGTGGCGAACTCCACCTACCGGATCACGGGCGGCGACCACCCCGAGGTGCTGCCCATCGGCACCCCCGTCCCCAACACCACCATGTGGGTGCTCGACGGCCACGGGAACCCGTGCCCGGTCGGCGTGCCCGGCGAACTCCACATCGGCGGCACCGGCGTGGCCCGCGGCTACCGCAACCGCCCGGGGCTGACCGCGGCGGTCTTCGTGCCCGACCCGTTCTCCGCCGAACCCGGCCGGCGACTGTACCGGACGGGCGACCGGGCCCGGCTGCTCCCCGACGGGAACGTCGAGTTCCTGGGACGCCTGGACGAGCAGATCAAGCTGCGCGGCCACCGGATCGAACCGGGCGAGATCACCGCCGTGCTGACCGAGCGCCCCGAGGTCGCCGACGCGCTGGTGCGGGTCGACACCAAGGGCGCCACCGGCCGGCTGGTGGCCTGGGTCGTCCCGGCGGACGGCCACGAGCCCGTCCCGGCCGAGCTGCTGGAGCACTGCGCGCTGCGGCTGCCCGCACCGATGGTGCCCGCCGCGCTGGTGCTGCTCGACCGGATCCCGCTGAACGCCAACGGCAAGGTCGACCACGCGGCGCTGCCGGCCCCGCCCGAGGAGGCGGCGCAGCCGGACACCGGCCCGCTGGGCGAGCTGGCGGAGGGCCTGGCCGGGCTCTGGAGCGACCTGCTGGGCTACGACGTGCTGCCCGAGCTGCACCGGACGTTCTTCCAGCTCGGCGGCGACTCCGTGCTCGCCTCCCGGCTCGTCGCCGCGGTCGAGGCCGACTACGGGGTCCGGCTGCCGCTGCGCAGCGTGTTCGAGCACCCCACCGTCGCCGGCCTCGCCCGGCTCGTCGAGGAGCGGATCAGGGCGGACATCGCCGAGATGTCCGACGCCGAACTGACCCGGCTGACCACATCGGACGAAGAGGACCGAGATGAGCACTGAGATCGACGACCGGCGGCAGTCGCTGCTGCGGCAACGGCTGGCGGGTGCCCGGCGCTCCCGCGCGGCCGTCCCCCGCCTCGACCTCTCGGCCGAGCTGCCGCTCTCCTTCGGCCAGCGCCGGCTCTGGTTCCTGGACCGGTACGACGAGAGCGCCACCGACAACCTGGTGCCGATCGTGCTGCGGCTGACGGGCCCGCTCGACGCGGCGGCCCTGGGCCGCGCCTGGGACCGGCTCGTGGAGCGGCACCTGGTGCTGCGGACGCGCTACCGGGCGACCGGGGACGAGCCCGTCCAGTGGATCGCCCCCGACGGCCCGCGGCTCGAACTGACCGACCTGGCCGCCGCCGAGGACCCGGAGCGGGCGGCGCAGGAGCTGGCCGAACGGCTCGCCGCCCGGCCGCTGCCGCTCTCCGGGGGCGCCTCCGCCCGCATCCACCTGCTGCGCACGGCCGCCGACCGGCACCTGCTGGTCGCGGTGTTCCACCACATCGCCTTCGACGGCTGGTCGGAGCCGGTGTTCTGGTCGGAGCTGAGCGCGTTCTACCGCGAGGAGACCGGGGCGGGCGCCGCCACGCTGCCCGAACTGCCGGTGCAGTACGCCGAGTACGCCGCCTGGCAGCGGCAGCGCTTCGACGAGGGCCGGGCGGCCGCCGCCACCGCGTACTGGACGGAGCGGCTGGCCGGGGTCGTCCCGCTGGAGCTGCCCGCGGACCGGCCCCGGCCGGAGGTGCGCGGCCCCGCCGGCGGGGCCTGCCGGTTCGCCGTCCCCGCGGACACCGCCGACGGCGTCCGCGCGCTCGCCCTGGAGCACGGCACCACCCCGTTCGCCGTGCTGCTGACCGCCTTCCAGGCCCTGCTGGGCCGGTACACCGGGCGCAGCGACGTCGCGGTCGGCGTGCCGGTCGGCAACCGGCAGCGGCCCGAACTGCAGGGCCTGATCGGCTTCTTCGTCAACACCGTGGTGATGCGGGCGCGGTGGTCCGGGCAGCAGGGCTTCACGGAGCTGCTGCAGGACAACCGGCTCGCCGTCCTCGACGCCTTCGACCACCAGGAGCTGCCCTTCGAGTGGCTGGTGAACGAGCTGGACCCGGAGCGTGACCTGTCCCGCACCCCGCTGGTGCAGGTCATGTTCGGCTACCAGAACACCGGCGCGAGCGGCCCCGAGCTGCCCGGGGTGCGGGCGGAGGCGGTCGAAACCGCCTGGACCACCGCCAAGTTCGACCTCAACCTGCAGGTCGTCGACGCCCCGGCCGGCCCGCTGGACGCCGTGCTGGAGTACTCGGCCGAGCTGTTCGACGCGGCCACCGCGGAGAGGATCGCCGCGCACTTCCTGCGGCTGCTGGCGAGTGCGGTGCAGGCGCCGAAGACCCCGGTCGCGGCCCTGGAGTACCTCACCGCGGACGAGCTGCACCGGTTCGTCACCGCCCCGAACGACAATGCGCAGGAGCGAGGTCCGGCGGCGGTGCACACGCTGGTCGCGGCGCAGGACCCGGCCGCGGTCGCCGTCGTCGCCGCCGACGGGAGCCGGCTGACCTTCGGCGAGCTCGACGCGCGGGCCAACCGGCTCGCCCGGTACCTGATCGCGCTCGGCGCGGGCCCGGAGACCACGGTCGGCGTCCACCTCGACCGCGGCCCGGACCTGGTGGTCGCGCTGCTCGCGGTGCTGAAGTCCGGTGCCGCGTACGTGCCGGTCGATCCCGCGCACCCGGCGGAGCGGACGGCGCACGTGCTCGCCGACGCCGGGGTGGCGCTGGTCCTCACCGGTACGGCGCGGGCCGGTGCGCTGCCGGCCGCCGAGGGCCGGACGGCCGTCCTGGTGGACGCCGTGCGCCTGGACGGCCTCCCGGCCACCGACCCGGGCGTGGTGGTCGACCCGGACGGCCTGGCCTACGTCATCTACACCTCCGGGACGACCGGCCGCCCCAAGGGCGTCGAGACCACCCACCGCGGCCTCGCCAACTACCTGTCGTGGAGCGCCGAGGCGTACGCGCGGGCACCGGGCGGCACGGCGCTGTTCTCCTCGGTCGCCTTCGACCTGGTGGTGCCGAACCTGTGGACGGCGCTGATGCTCGGCCGCCCGGTCACCCTGCTCCCCGCGGACTTCGACCTCGCCGACCTCGGCCGGCTGCTGCTGGCGGCCGGCCCGCTGAGCTTCCTCAAACTGGCCCCCGGCCATCTGGAGGTGCTGGCGGGCCAGTTGGACGCCGGGCAGCGCCGTTCGGTGGCGGCGACGGTGATCGCGGCGGGCGACAGCTTCACCAGTGCCCTGGTGGACCGCTGGCGGGTCGACGGCGCGCGCCTGGCCTCCGAGTACGGCCCGACCGAGATCACCGTCGGCAACTCCTGCCAGGAGGTGACCGGCCCGATCACCACCGAGCTCGTCCCGCTCGGCGCCCCGATCCCCAACACCACCGCCTACGTGCTGGACGGGGGCCTGCGGCCGGTGGCGACGGGCGTGGTCGGCGAGGTGTACGTGGGCGGCACCGGGGTGGCCCGCGGCTACCGCGGCCGGCCCGGGCAGACCGCCGAGAAGTTCGTCCCGGACCCGTTCTCGGCCGTGCCGGGCGGGCGGCTCTACCGGACGGGGGACCTCGCCCGGATGCTGCCCGGCGGGGAGATGGAGTTCGTCGGCCGGTGCGACACCCAGGTCAAGATCCGCGGATACCGGGTCGAGCCCGGCGAGGTGCAGAACGTCCTCGACGGGCACCCGGCCGTCCGGGCCTCGGTGGTGGTCGGCCGGACGGACGGCCCGTCCGGCACCGAACTGGTCGCCTACGTGGTGGCCGACGACCGCGGCGCCGACCTGACGGCCTTCCTGGCCGAGCGGCTGCCCGCCTGGATGGTCCCCTCCGCCGTCGTCCACCTGGCGGAGATCCCGCTCACCAGCAACGGCAAGACCGACCACCGTGCGCTGCCCGCGCCGGGCCGCCGGTCCCGGCTGACCACGGAGTTCACCGCACCGCGGCCGGGCGTGGAGGCCGAAATCGCGGAGCACCTGCGGACGGTCCTCAAGACGGAGGCGGTGGGCGCGCACGACAGCTTCTTCGAGCTGGGCGGCGACTCCATCCGCGCGGTGGCCCTGGTCGGCGCGCTGCGGGCGGCCGGCTTCGACGTCGCCGTCCGGGACGTGTTCCGGCACCGCACGGTCGCCCGGCTCGCCGCCGCGCTCGGCGGGCGCAGCCGCGGGCGGCTGGACGCCCCGCTGGTGGCCCCGTTCGAGCTGCTGTCCGAGGCGGACCGCCGGCGCGTGCCAAAGGGCGTCCGCGACGCGTACCCGCTCAGCCAGGTCCAGTTGGGCATGCTGTTCGAGATGCACGCGGCGGGCGGCGAGGGCAACTACCACAACGTCACCTCGTTCCGGATCCGCGACCCGAGGCCCTTCTCCGCCGCGGCGTTCCAGGCGGCGGTGGACCACGTGGTGGACCGGCACGAGATCCTGCGCACCTCGATCGACCTCGACGGCTACTCCGAGCCGATCCAGCTGGTGCACCCGGACGCCCGGATCGCGGTGGACAGCGTCGACGTCTCCGCTCTCGCCCCGCAGGAGCAGGAGGCGGAGCTGCGGGCGCTGATGGCCCGGGAGCGCGACCGGCCGTTCGAGCTGGACCGGCCGCCGCTGCTGCGGTTCTTCACCCGCAGCTACCGGGGCGGCTGGTGGCTGACCTTCACCGAGTTCCACCCGATCCTGGAGGGCTGGAGCTTCAGCTCGATGATCATGGAGGTGCTGGACCGCTACCGGGAGTTGGCGGCCGGCTCGGCGCCCGAGCCGCAGCCGCTGCCCGAGGTGCGCTTCGCGGACTTCGTGGCGCTGGAGCGCACGGCGCTCGCCTCGGAGGCGTCCCGCGAGCACTGGCGGGCGTCGGTGGCCGCGCACCCGAAGTTCACGCTGCCCGGCGCCTGGGGTTCGACCACCGAGCCGCCGGGTTCGATCCAGCAGACCTACGTCCGCTTCGCGGACCTGCAGGAGGGGCTGCGGGCGCTGGCGGCCCGCGCCGACGTGCCGCTGAAGAGCGTGATGCACGCCGCGCACCTGAAGGTGATGAGCATGCTCACCGGCGAGGAGGCCTTCTCCTGCGGCCTGGTGTGCGACACCCGGCCCGAGGTGGCCGGCGCCGACCGGGTGTACGGCCTGTACATCAACACGGTGCCGTTCCCGTTCCGGCGGGGTGCGCGCACCTGGACGGAGCTGGTCCGGCAGGTCTTCGAGACGGAGATCGGCCTCTGGCCGCACCGCCGGTTCCCGCTCGGCCAGATGCAGCGGGAGTTCGCCGGCGGCCAGCGGCTCGCCGACGTGTACTTCAACTACCTCGACTTCCACGTCCTCGACACCGAGCTCATCGACGTCGAGACCAGCATCGACGACAGCCCGAACGAGTTCGGCCTGTCGGTGACCTCGCACCCCGGGCTGCTGGCGCTGATCAGCCGTCCGCAGGACGTCTCCACGGAGAACCGGGAGCGCCTGGGCGCGATGTACCGCGCGGTGCTGGAGGCGATGGTCGCCGACCCGGAGGGCGACGCGACGGCCGCACACCTGCCGGAGGGCGAGCGCGAGCTGGTGCTGGTGGCGCCCAACCGGACGGACGCCGCCTACCCGGCGACCACGCTGCCCGACCTCTTCGAGGCGCAGGTCCGCCGCACCCCGGACGCGGTCGCGGTGGTGGACACGGACGGCTCCACGCTCTCCTTCCGGGAGCTCGACGAGCGGGTCAACCGCCTGGCGCACGTCCTGGTGGAGCTCGGCGTCGGCCCGGAGCGCTTCGTCGCCGTCTGCCTGCGCGACGGCACCGAGATCCTCACGGCCCTGCTGGCCGTGGGCAAGGCCGGCGGCGCCTACGTGCCGATCGACCCCGCCCACCCCGCGGACCGCTCCGGCTTCATCCTCGACGACACCGCGGCGGGGGTGCTGGTCACCCGGGACTCGCTGCGGGGGCGCTTCGCGGCGTACGCGGGCACCGTGCTGTCCGTGGACGGCGACGCGCAGCGGATCGCCGCCGCTCCGGCCACCGCGCCCGGCCGGGAGCTGACGCCGGCCAACCTGGTGTACACCCTGTACACCTCCGGCTCGACCGGGCGGCCGAAGGGCGTGCTGATCACCCACGAGGGGCTGGTGAACTACCTGCTCTGGGCGGTCGACGGCTACGGGCTGGACGGCGCCGACGGGGCGGTGATGCTCGGCTCGGTCGCCTTCGACCTGTCCGTGCCGAACTTCTTCCTGCCGCTGATCGGCGGGCGCAGCGTGACGGTGCTGCCGCCGGAGCAGAGCCCCGAGTCGCTCGCCGCGCTGCTGGCCGGCACGGCCGACTACAGCCTGCTGAAGATCACCCCGGCGCACCTGGACGTGCTGCGCTCGCTGATCGGCCCCGAGGGGACGGTCGACTCGGTGCGGACCTTCGTGGTGGGTGCCGACGAGGTGAAGCCGGAGACGGTGGTGGCCTGGCGCAAGACCGCCCCGGGCGCCCGGATCATCAACGAGTACGGTCCGACCGAGACGGTGGTGGGCTGCTCGGTCCACGTCGTCCCGGAGGACTTCGACCCGTCCGTGCCGGTGCCGATCGGCCACCCGATCGCCAACATCCGGATGTACGTGCTGGACGCCGCGCTCCAGCCGGTGCCGGTCGGGGTGGCCGGCGAGCTGTACATCGGCGGCGCCGGCGTGGCCCGCGGCTACCTGGGCCGGGCGGCGCTCACGGCGGAGCGCTTCCTGCCGGACCCGTACGCGTCCGCCCCGGGCGCCCGGTTCTACCGGACGGGCGACCTGGCGCGCCGGCGCCCCGACGGCGAGCTGGAGTTCCTCGGCCGGATCGACCACCAGGTCAAGATCCGCGGCTACCGGGTCGAGCTCGGCGAGATCGAGGCGGTGCTGCTCACCCACCCGGAGGTCGCCGAGGCGGTGGTCGCGGCCCGCGAGGACGTGCCGGGCGTCCGGCGGCTGGTGGCGTACGTGGTGGCCGTCCCCGGGGCCCGGCCGGCGCCGTCCGCGCTGCGGGCGCACCTGTCCGCGGCGCTGCCCGAGTACATGGTGCCGGCGGTCTTCGTCCGGCTCGACGAGCTGCCGCTGAGTTCGGCGAACAAGGTCGACCGGAAGGCGCTGCCGGCGCCGGAGGAGGCCGGGGCGGCGGAGCGGGCGGCGGAGTTCGTGCCGCCGCGCAGCACGACGGAGCTGGTGCTGACCGCGATCTGGGCCCAGGTGCTCGGCAACGACGCGATCGGCGTGCACGACGAGTTCACCCGGCTCGGCGGCGACTCGATCACGGTCGTCCGGATGGTCGCCCAGGCGAAGCTGACCGGGCTGGACCTGACGCCGCGGATGGCGATGAGCCACCAGACGGTGGCGGAGCTCGCCGCGGCGCTCGACGCCGCCGCGGCGGACGGCCCGCCGACCGGCCGGAACTGGACGGCGCGGCCGGCCCGCGGACGCGGCCGGGGCCGGCTCTCGGTGCGGCCGGACGACGGCCTGCGGGAGTTGCTGGCCGACCGGGCGATCCCCGGGGTGAGCGTCGCCGTGGTCGACGGCGGGGAGGTCGTGGACACCTGGCAGCTCGGGGTCGTCCGGGCCGGTGCGGCCGACCCGGTCGGTGGCCGGACGCCCTTCCAGGTGGGCTCGATGAGCAAGCCCACCTCGGCGGTGGTCGCCCTCGCCCTGGCCGCCGAGGGGCGGCTCGACCTGGACACGGACGTCGCGGAGTACCTGCACGCCCTGCGCATCCGGGACGTGCACGGCGCGCCCGCGAAGGTGACCGTCCGTCAGCTGCTCAGCCACAGCGCCGGGCTGCCGATCGCCGGCTTCGCCGACTTCCACCCCGCGGAACCGGTGCCCGCCCTGGACGCGGTGCTGGACGGCACGGCGGTCACCGGGCGGCCTGCGCTGCGGGTGGACCCGCTGTTCGCCGGGCTGACCAGCTACTCGGCCACCAACTTCTCGGTGCTGCAGCAGGTGCTGGCCGACCTCACCGGGGAGCCCTTCGCCGAGCTGGCCCGGCGGCTCGTCCTCGGGCCGCTCGGGCTCGCGGACAGCAGCTTCGCCCAGGACCTGCCGGACCGCGCCGCGGTGCCGGTCGCCCTGGGCCACGACGCCGACGGCCGGCCGCTCGACGGCGGCCTGCGGATCACCCCGGAGGCGGCCGCCGGCGGACTGTGGACCACCCCGGCGGACCTCGCCCGGCTGCTGCTGTCGGTCCGGGCGGAGGCGCTGGGCCTGGGCCCGGGGGTGCTCGGCACCGCCCTGGCCCGCGCCGCGCTCACCGGGCACGCCGACTTCGACTACGGGCTCGGCATGATGACGGACCGCCAGGGCCGCTGGTTCGGGCACTCCGGGTCGACCAAGGGCACGGTCGCGATGGCCGCCCTCGACCTGCGCACGGGCAGCGGCCTCGCCGTCGCGGTGAACGGCGCGGCCGGGGGCGAGGCCGTCGCCCGGATCACCGGGCAGGCGGCCCGCGCCGACCGCGACCTCGCGTGGATGAACGGCATCCACCGCTACATGCACCTCACCGGGTACCTGGGCAACAGGCCCCCGGCCTGACGCGCCGCCCACCGGGCCGGCGGGGGGAACTGCCCCGCCGCCGGCCCGCCTTGCTCAAGCAGACCAAGAGAGGGCAGAAAGACAGTGGCTGTAAGTCTGGACATCCATGCCGAACCGGGCGTTCTCGTCCTGGACGGCGCCGAACGCGCGGACATCGAGCGGCTCGTCGAGCACCTCTCCGCCGTCCCACCGCGGCTGGTGGACCACCCGACGTGGCTGGCCGCCGCCCGCGACCGCTCCTGCCGGCTGCCGGCCCGCGTGCTGGAGGAACTGCGCCGCTTCCGCAGCGACCCGGGGCCCAACGGCTGCCTGCGGATCGCCGGACTGCCGGTCAGGCCCGAGGGGCCGACGCCGGTCGAGGCCGGCTCGGTCGAGCGCAACGCGACCGCCTCGGCCACCCTGCTGGCGCTGTGCGTGATGCAGCTCGGCGAGATCGTCGCCTTCCGGCAGGAGAAGTCGGGGGCGCTGCTGCAGAACGTGGTGCCCGTTCCCGGCCAGGAGTTCGAGCAGAGCAACGCGGGCTCCCAGCCGCTCCAGATGCACGTGGAGAACGTGCACCTGGACCACCGGCCGGACTTCGTGTCGCTGCTGTGCCTGCGCAACGACCACGACGACCGGGCCGGGCTGCGGGTCGCCTCGATCCGCCAGGCCCTGCCGCTGGTCGGGCCGGAGCACCGGCGCGTCCTCGCCGAGCCCCGCTTCCGCTCCACCCCGCCGCCGTCCTTCGCGGCCGGCCGGGACCCGGTGCACGCCGTGCTGAGCGGCGCGGAGGAGGACCCGGACGTCCGCGTCGACTTCGCCAACACCCATCCGCTGGACGCCGGGGCCGCCACGGCGCTGGCCGGGCTGCGGCGGGCCGTCGAGGCCGTGCAGACGGACCTCGTCCTCGGCGCGGGCGACCTGGTGGTGGTGGACAACCGGGTGACCCTGCACGGCCGGTCGGCCTTCGTGCCGCGCTACGACGGCCGGGACCGCTGGCTGCAGCGGGCGTTCGTCCACATCGACCACCGGCGGACCCGCGGCCTGCGGACGGGCGA
The DNA here is from genome assembly GCF_040683455.1 of Kitasatospora sp. NPDC093679. NCBI lineage: Bacteria > Bacillati > Actinomycetota > Actinomycetes > Kitasatosporales > Streptomycetaceae > Kitasatospora > Kitasatospora sp. NPDC093679. The sequence continues at coordinate 197,383 of NZ_JBFBDW010000001.1, read as the reverse complement.
CGGCAACGTGCTGAGCTGATGGGAGCCAGTGTCGTGAACTCACCGAAGATCTCCGGGCGTCGACTCCTCGACGACCTGGACATGCTCGCCACCTTCGGCGGGCGGGAGGACGGCGGGGTGGACCGGGTCGCGGGGTCGCCCGCCGACCTTGCCTCCCGGGTCTGGCTGGCCGACCGGATCACCGCCGCCGGGCTGCACGCCTGGACGGACGAGGTCGGCAACGTGTTCGGGCGCCAGCCCGGATCGCGCGGCCCGTGGCTGCTGACCGGCTCGCACACCGACACGGTGCCGGTCGGCGGCCGGCTGGACGGCGCGTACGGCGCCATCGCGGCCGTCGAGGTGCTGCGCACCCTGCACGAGGCCGGCCATCCGGCGGCCGCCGCGGTCGAGACGGTCGGCTTCTGGGACGAGGAGGGCGTCCTGCCGACGTCCAACGGCGGACTGGTCGGCTCCGGCACGCTGGTGGAGTCCGGGCACATCGACGAGATCACCGGGTTCGTCGAGCTGCACGTCGAGCAGGGCCCCCGGCTGGAGAGCCGGCGCAGCACGCTGGCGGCGGTGGAGGGCATCGTCGGGATCGACCGGTACCTGGTGGTCGTCCGGGGGCAGGCCAACCACGCCGGGACGACGCCGATGAACGTCCGCGCCGACGCGGGCCGCGCCGTGGCGAAGATCGCGGCGCACCTGTGGGAGACCGCGAACGAGGTCGACGAGTCGATGGTGGTCAACGTCGGCGCGATGCAGCTGTACCCGGGCGCGCCGAACGTGGTGCCCGGGGAGGCGCACCTGACGGTGGAGTTCCGGGCCGAGTCGGAGCTGTCGCTGCTGCGGGCGGTCGAGCGCACCCGCGCGCTCGTCCGCCGGATCGGCACCGAGCAGGGCTGCTCGGTGGAGGTGTCCCAGCTGTCGCACAAGCCCGTGGTGCGCTTCGAGGACGGCTACGTCGACCGCATCCACGAGGTGTGCGTGCGGCACGACCCGACGGCGGCCCGCCTGATGAGCTACGCGGGGCACGACGCCTCCGCGCTGAGCTCCCGGGTGCCCACCGGCATGATCTTCGTCCCCAGCACGGCCGGCATCAGCCACTCGCCGGTGGAGCAGACCCCGAAGGATGACCTGATCCTGGGCGCCCAGGTGCTGCTCGACCTGCTGGTGGAGCTGGAGTCCTCGCGTTCGCACGCCGTTCCCGTCCACTCGGAGGCACGATGACCGGCTTCCGGAGGGTGGGCGTGTTCTGCGGCGCGCGGCCGGCCAGGCAGGAGTACCTCGACCTCGCCCGGGAGACCGGCCGCTGGCTGGGCCGCCGCAGGGTCGGCCTGGTGTACGGCGGCGGCGGGACGGGGCTGATGGGTGCGGTGGCCGAGGGTGCGCTGCTCACCGGCTCGTACGTCACCGGGGTGGTGCCGCACCACCTGCTGAGCCTGGAGGGGCGTCAGCCGCCGGGCGTGGAGCTGATGGTGGTCGCCACCATGCACGAGCGCAAGGCGCTGATGTACCAGCTGTCGGACGCCTTCGTCGTCCTGCCGGGCGGGCTCGGCACGGCCGACGAGCTGATGGAGATCGCCACCTGGGCCAAGCTCGGCCTGCACAGCAAGCCGGTGTTCGTCGTCAACCACGGCGGGTTCTTCGACGGTCTGCTGGCCTGGCTCGACCTGGCGGTGGGCGAGCGGATGATGACCGCCGCGGACCGCTCGCTGATCAGGGACGTGCCCTCGCTGGACGCCCTCGACGGCTGCTTCTCGCCCGACCTGCCCGTCCCGGTCGCCGGGGCGGCTCCCGGCCTGCCCCGCTGACCGGGCCTGCCTGCCGCCCCCGGGCGGTCCGCCCGGTCCGGGAACGATTCGAGAGGGAAGTCCCATGGAGTTCATCCGCCCCGGCTGCTGGGAGGAGGCGCTCGCCGCCAAGGCCGAGCACCCGGCGGCCGTACCGCTCGCGGGCGGCACCGACGTGATGGTGGAGATCAACCTCGGCCGCCGCCGGCCCGGGCACCTGCTGGACCTGAGCCGGATCGGCGAACTGTCCGAGTGGGAGGTCGGCGAGCGGGAGGTCCGGCTCGGCGCCGGCGTGCCGTACGCCCGGATCGTCGCGGAGCTGGGCCGGGAGCTGCCGGGCCTGGCGCTGGCCTCCCGCGCCGTCGCCTCGCCGCAGATCCGCAACCGCGGCGGGGTCGGCGGCAACCTCGGCACCGCCTCCCCGGCCGGTGACGCCCATCCGGCGCTGCTGGCCGCCGGGGCGGAGGTCGAGGTGGAGTCGGTGCGCGGCGCCCGCCGCATCCCGATCGACGCGTTCTACACGGGCGTCAAGCGCAATGCGCTGCTGCCGGACGAGCTGATCAGGCGGGTGCACATCGGGCGGGCGACCGGCCCGCAGCAGTTCTCCAAGGTCGGCACCCGCAACGCGATGGTCATCGCGGTCTGCTCCTTCGGGGTCGCGCTGCACCCCGGCACCGGGACGGTGCGCACCGGCATCGGCTCGGCCGCCCCGACCCCGCGGCGGGCGGCGGAGGCCGAGGCGTTCCTCGCGGACGCCCTGGCGGAGGGCGGCCTGTGGGAGAGCCGCGGACCGGTCCCGCCCTCGGTGGCGAAGCGGTTCGCGGCGCTCGCGGCCGGTGCCTGCAGTCCGATCGACGACGTCCGCGGCACCGCCGGCCACCGCCGGCACGCCGTCGGGGTGATGGCTCGCCGGACCTTCCTGTGGGCCTGGGAGGCGTACCGCAAGGGCGCGGAGGGAGTCGCATGATGCGGGTGGGTTTCACCGTCAACGGCGTCCGGCAGACGGCCGACGGGGTGTGGGAGGGCGAGAGCCTGCTGTACGTGCTGCGCGAGCGGATGGGCCTGCCCGGCTCCAAGAACGCCTGCGAGCAGGGCGAGTGCGGCTCCTGCACGGTGCGCCTGGACGGCGTCCCGGTCTGCGCCTGCCTGGTCGCGGCCGGCCAGGCGCAGGACCGCGAGGTCCGCACGGTCGAGGGCCTGGCCACGGCGGACGGGCCGGCCGCCGTCCAGCGGGCCTTCCTCGACGCCGGGGCCGTCCAGTGCGGCTTCTGCACGCCCGGCCTGCTGGTGGCCGCCGACGAGCTGCTGGAGCGCGACGCGGACCCGAGCGACGCCGACGTCCGCGAGGCGCTCGCGGGCAACCTCTGCCGCTGCACCGGCTACGAGAAGATCATGGACGCGGTCCGCCTGGCGGCCGCCCGGCGCCGGGAGACGGTCTGAGGCATGGACACCCGCACACCGACGACCTCGGTCCCCTCCCCCGCCGGTCCCGGCCCCTCCGCCGCCCGGGGCGGCATCGGCGAGTCCGTCCGCCGCCCCGACGGCACGCCGAAGGTCACCGGCGCCTTCGTCTACTCCTCCGACCTGTGGCACCGGGACATGCTCTGGGGGCAGGCCCTGCGCAGCCCGCACGCGCACGCCCGGATCCTGTCCGTGGACGTCTCCGCGGCGCTCGCGCTGCCGGGTGTGCACGCCGTCCTCACCCACGACGACCTGCCGGCCGCGCAGAAGCGGTACGGGCTGGAGATCGCCGACACCCCGGTGCTCGCCGACGGCGTGGTCCGCCACCACGGCGAGCCGGTCGCGCTGGTGGCCGCCGACCACCCGGAGACCGCACGGCGCGCCGCCGCGCTGATCAGGGTCGAGTACCGGCAGCTCCCGGTCGTCACGGACGAGGCGTCCGCGCTCGCACCGGACGCGGTCGTCCTCCACCCGGACCGGGACGACCGCCGTGCGCGGCGCGTCCCGCACCCGAACGTCCTGCACCGGCAGCCGATCGTCCGCGGCGACGTCGCGGCGGCGGCCCGGCGGGCCGACGTCGTGGTGACCGGCGACTACGTGTTCGGCATGCAGGACCAGGCCTTCCTCGGCCCGGAGTCGGGCCTCGCGGTGCCCGCCGGGGACGGCGGCGTCGACCTGTACGTCGCCACCCAGTGGCTGCACTCGGACCGGCGGCAGATCGCACCCGTCCTCGGCCTGCCGGAGGAGAAGGTGCGCCTGACGCTGGCCGGCGTCGGCGGTGCGTTCGGCGGCCGCGAGGACCTGTCGATGCAGATCCACGCCTGCCTGCTGGCGCTGCGCACCGGCCGGCCCGTCAAGATCGTGTACTCCCGCGAGGAGTCCTTCCTCGGGCACGCCCACCGCCACCCGGCGAGGCTCCACTACGAGCACGGCGCCACCCGCGACGGGAGGCTGACCCACGTCCGGTGCCGGATCGTGCTGGACGGCGGCGCCTACGCCTCGTCCACCGCCGCCGTCGTCGGCAACGCCGCCTCGCTCGGCATCGGGCCCTACCGGGTCGACGACGTGGAGATCGAGGCCGTCGGCCTCTACACCAACAACCCGCCCTGCGGCGCGATGCGCGGCTTCGGCGCGGTGCAGGCCTGCTTCGCCTACGAGGCGCAGATGGACAAGCTCGCCGCCGAACTCGGCATGGACCCGGTGGAGCTGCGCCGGATCAACGCGATGCGCCAGGGCGACCTGATGCCGACCGGCCAGCGGGTGGACTCCCCCGCGCCGGTCGCCGAACTGCTGCGCCGGGTCCGGGACATGCCGCTGCCGCCGCCGCTCGACCCGAAGGCCCCGGACGTCCGCGACCTGCCGGGCGGGCTCTCCAACACCTCGCACGGCGAGGGCATCGTCCGCGGCATCGGCTACGCCGTCGGCATCAAGAACGTCGGCTTCTCCGAGGGCTTCGACGACTACTCCACCGCCCGGGTCCGGCTGGAGGTCATCGGCGGCGAGCCGGTCGCCACCGTGCACACCGCGATGGCCGAGGTCGGCCAGGGCGGCGTCACCGTGCACGCCCAGATCGCCCGCACCGAGCTCGGCGTCGAGCAGGTCACCGTCCACCCCGCCGACACCGCCGTCGGCTCGGCCGGCTCCACCTCCGCCTCCCGGCAGACGTACATGACCGGCGGTGCGGTGAAGAACACCTGCGGGGCCGTCCGCGAGCACGTGTTCGCGGCCGGCCGGCGCAGGTTCGGCGGGGACCGTCCGGCCTGGGGCGGCGCCGGGCTGCGCCTCGACGGCGGCAAGGTCGTCACCGGGGACGGCGAGGTCCTCGCCACCCTGGCGGAGGTGCTGGAGGGCGAGGAGCCGATCGACCTCGAACTCGAGTTCCGCCACCGGCCGACCGAACCCTTCGACCCGGTCACCGGCCAGGGCTTCGGCCACGTCCAGTACTCCTTCGCCGCGCACCGCGCGGTGGTCGACGTGGACGTGGAGCTCGGCCTGGTCAAGGTGGTCGAACTGGCCTGCGCCCAGGACGTCGGCCGGGCGCTCAACCCGCTCTCGGTGGCCGGCCAGATCCAGGGCGGCACCGTCCAGGGCCTCGGCATCGCGCTGATGGAGGAGGTCCGGGTCGATCCGGCGACGGCGCGGGTGCTCAACCCCTCCTTCACCGACTACCTGGTGCCGACCCTGCTGGACGCGCCGGCCGTGCCGGTCGACGTCCTGGAACTGGCCGACCCGCACGCCCCGTACGGCCTGCGCGGGGTGGGCGAGGCGCCGACGCTGTCCTCCACCCCGGCCGTGGTGGCCGCCGTCCGGCAGGCCACCGGGAAGGCCCTCACCCGGGTCCCGATCCGTCCCGAACACATCGTCGACTGAGAGGAGTTGACCCGGCCGTGCTGGACATCGCCGCCGATCTGCACCGGTGGTGCACCGAAGGACGCGACTTCGCCGTGGCGACGGTCGTGCACGTCAGCGGCTCCGCCCCGCGGCCGCCCGGCACGGCCCTCGCCGTCGACGCCGCGGGCACCGCGCTCGGCAGCGTCTCCGGCGGCTGCGTGGAGGCCACCGTCCACCAGCTGTGCCAGGAGGCGCTGGTGACCGGCGAGAGCGTGCTGCAGCACTTCAGCGACGCCGACGGGGACCCGTTCGCCGTCGGCCTGACCTGCGGCGGCAGCATCGACGTCCTGGTGACGCCGGTGCGCCGCCGGGACGCCGTCCGGCCGGTGCTCGCCGCCGCCCTGGCCACCGCCGCCGGGGGCGGGGCCGTGGCGGCCGTCCGTGTCGCCGGCGGCCCGGACGGCCCGGCCGGCGGCGCCCTGCTGGTGCGGCCGGGCGGCGCGTACGAGGGCACCCTCGGCGGGGGCGGCGCACTCGACGACGCCGCGGCCCTGGAGGCGGCGGCGCTGCTGGCGGCGGGCCGCACCCGGACGGTGGAGGTCGCACCCGACCGCACCGACCGGAGCCGGCCGGTCGTCCTGCTGGTGGAGTGCAGCGTGCCCCCGCCGCGGATGATCGTCTTCGGTGCGATCGACTTCGCCTCGGCGCTGGTGCGCATCGGCGGGTTCCTCGGCCACCACGTCACCGTGTGCGACGCCCGCCCGGTCTTCGCCACCCGCGAGCGCTTCCCGGAGGCGGACGAGGTGGTGGTCGACCGGCCGCACCGCTACCTCGACTCCCAGCGCGACCGGATCGACGGCCGCACCGTGCTGTGCGCCCTCACCCACGAGGCCAGGTTCGACGTGCCGTTGCTGGAGCGCGCCCTGCGGCTGCCGGTGGCCTACGTCGGTGCCATGGGGTCCCGGCGCACCCACGCCGACCGGCTGGAGCGGCTGCGTGCGGCCGGCCTCTCGGAGCCCGAACTGGCCCGGCTGCACTCCCCGATCGGCCTCGACCTGGGGGCCTGGACGCCCGAGGAGGTCGCGGTGTCGATCGCGGCCGAGATCGTCGCCTGCCGGGGCGGCGGCACCGGCCTGCCGCTCGGCCGCGTCGGCACGCCGATCCACCGCGCACAGGCCCACCGCGCACAGCCCCACCGTGCACCGGCCCACCGCGCACCGGCCCGCGCCGAGCGGGCGGCCGCGGCGCGATAGGCCACCGATAGCGGCGTCCGGATACTCGGTGGCCGAGCGGTGGGCGACCCCCTCCGCGCGGCCCGAGTGCCTGCGTCCTGATCGCCCGGCAGACCCCCTCACCCAAGGAGTTGCGGATGACCACCGACCTCGAACTCGCGCCGCCCCACCCGGCCGTCGCCGAACCCGGCCCCGGCGAGGCGTTCACCGACCACATGGTCGTGATGGACTGGACGGAGGCGGACGGCTGGTCCGCGCCCCGGCTGAGCAGACTCGCCGACCTCTCCCTCCATCCCGGCACCCTCGGCCTGCACTACGGCCAGGTCGTCTTCGAGGGGCTGAAGGCGCACCGGCGGGCCGACGGCACGGCGGGCGTCTGGCGCCCCCGCGACCACGCGCTGCGGTTCCGCGGCTCCTGCCGCCGGATGGCCATGCCGGAGCTCCCGGAGGACGCCTTCACCGACGCCGCCCACCGGCTGGTCCGCGCGGACGAGGGCTTCCTGCCGGCCGACGGCTCGCGCAGCCTCTACCTGCGGCCGCTGATGTTCGGCTCGGACGCCTCGCTGATGCTGCGCCCCTCGCGCACCTACCGCTTCCTGCTGATGGCCTTCGTGACCGGGGGCTTCTTCGGCGACGGGGCCGAGCCGGTCGCCGTCCACGTGAGCCGCGACCACGTCCGGGCCGTGCCCGGCGGCACCGGCGAGGTCAAGGTGGCCGGCAACTACGCCCCGACCTTCCTGGCGCAGCGGGCGGCGGAGGCCGCCGGCTGCCGGCAGGTCGTCTGGCTCGACGCCGTCGAGCGGCGCTGGGTGGAGGAGCTGGGCGGGATGAACCTCTTCCTCGTCCGGGGGCGGGGCGAGCGGGCCGAGGTGGTGACCCCGGAGCTGACGCGGACGCTGCTGCCCGGCGTCACCCGCAGCACCCTGCTGACCCTGGCCCGGCGCCTCGGCCACCGGGTGGTGGAGGAGCGGATCGCACTGGACGAGTGGCGTGCGCAGTGCGAGGCCGGCGTCGTCACCGAGGCGTTCGCCTGCGGCACCTGGGCCGTCGTCACCCCGGTCGGCCGGGTGCGGGACGGGGACGGCGGCTGGACGGTCGGGGACGGCCGGCCGGGACCGGTGACGACCGCGCTGCACCGGCTCCTCACCGACCTGCACCGCGGCCGCGTCCTTGACGAGGACGGCTGGTTCCACCCGTCGACCCGCTGACCCACCCTCACCCACGGAGCGAGAGAATGACTGACCTGAGCATCACGGCACGGTTCCGCCGGTGCTGCGAGCGGTTCGGCGACCGGGTGGCCCTGAGCGACGAGCACACCTCCCTGACGTACGCGGAACTCGCCGCCGAGGCCGACCGCCTCGCCGCGCGGCTGGTCGAGCGGGGCGTGCGGGCCGGCGACGTGGTCGCCGTCCTCACCCGGCGGTCGGTCGACGGCATCGTCGCCCTGCTCGCGGTGGTCTCCGCCGGCGCCGCGTACCTGGCCCTGGACACCCGCTACCCCGCCGCCCGCACCGAGTTCATGCTGCGCGACTCCGGGGCCCGTCTGGTGGTCACCCAGCGCGAACTGGCCGACGGCCTCCCCGACGGGTTCGCGACCGTGTTCGCCGACGACCGGGCCCCGGCCGGGACCCCGGCGGCCGTCCGCGCGGCCGACCCGTCCGGCGAGGACCTGGCCTACGTGGCCTACACCTCGGGGTCGACCGGCACGCCGAAGGGCGTGATGGTGCCGCACCGCGGGGTGGTGCGGCTCGTCGTCGACCCGGACTTCGTCACGATCACCCCGGAGGACGTCCTCCTCCAGATCGGCCCGCTGGCCTTCGACGCCTCGACCTTCGAGATCTGGGGGGCGCTGCTCAACGGCGCCCGCCTGGTGGTCGCCCCGCCGGGCGACCTCTCGCTCGCCGAGACCACCGGATTCGTCCGCGCCTCGGGCGTCACCGTGCTGCTGCTGACGACCGGTCTGCTGCACCAGGTGGTGGACCACGGCCTCGACGACCTCAAGCAGGTGCGGTACCTGCTCACCGGCGGCGACGTGCTCTCCGCCGACCACGCCGACCGGGCGGTGGCGGCCCTGCCGGGCACCGTCCTGGTCAACGGGTACGGCCCGACCGAGAACACCACCTACACCTGCTGCCACGCCTTCGACAGCCCGCTGCACACCCCCTCGGTGCCGATCGGCCGGCCGATCAACGGCACCTGGGTGCGGGTGCTCGACCCCGAACTGCGGCCGGTGGCCCCCGGCGGGACGGGCGAGCTGTACACCGGCGGCACCGGCCTCGCCCACGGCTACCTCGGCCGCCCGGCGCTCACCGCCGAGCGCTTCCTGCCCGACCCGGAGGGCGACGGCGCGCGGATGTACCGCACCGGCGACCTGGTGCGCAGCACCGCGCCCGCGATCGAGTTCCTCGGCCGGGCCGACCGCCAGGTGAAGATCCGCGGCTTCCGGATCGAACTCGGCGAGGTCGAGGCCGCCCTCGCCGGGCTGCCGGCCGTCGCCCAGCACCACCTGGCCAAGGCGCAGGCCCCGACCGGCGGTCACGCGCTGCACGCCGCCCTGGTGCTGCGCAAGGACCACCGGCGGACCTCCCTGCTGGAGCTGCGCGCCTCGCTCGCCGAGGTGCTGCCCTCCTACGCGGTGCCGTCCCTGATCACGGTGGTCGACGAGTTCCCGCTGACCGCCAACGGCAAGGTGGACGCGGCCGCCCTCGCGGCCCGGACCCGCGTCCGCAGCCCGCAGCTGATGACCGAGTACCGGGGACCGGGCTCGCCGGCCGAGCAGGCGGTGGTGAGCCTCTGGTCGGACCACTTCGGGGTGGCGGGCATCGGTGCGGACGACGACTTCTTCGAACTGGGCGGGCACTCCCTGCTCGGCGTGAAGATCATCGCCGAGCTCCACCAGGCCTTCGGCGTGGACATCTCGCCGCGGGACTTCTACTTCGACCCGACCCCGGCGGGCATGGCCCGACTGGTCGCGGAGCGGGCGGCCCGGTGAGCACGACCGCGAAGCGGAGCACCTCGCTGCTGCTGCTCCCCGTCCTCGCCGCGAACGCGGTCTCGGTGGCCGGCACCCGGCTGACCGCCATCGCCGTCCCCTGGCTCGTCCTCACCACCACCGGTTCGGCCACCCGCACCGGCCTGGTGGCCGCCTGCGAACTCACCCCGCTGGTCGTCTCGAAGGCGCTCTGCGGCCCGGTCATCGACCGGCTCGGCTCCCGCCGGGTCAGCGTCTGCGCGGACCTGCTCAGTGCGGCCGCGGTGGCCCTCGTCCCGCTGCTCCACCTGGCCGGCATGCTGAGCTTCCCGGTGCTGCTGGTGCTGGTCGCCGTCGCCGGGGCGGCCCGCGGCCCGGCCGACACCTCCAAGTTCACCCTCGGCCCGGACATCGCGGATGCCGCCGGTCTGCCGCTGGAACGGGTCACCGGGCTGGTCAGCGCGACCGAACGGACCGCCATGATCATCGCGCCGGCCCTGGCGGGCGCCGTCATCGGGGCGGCCGGACCGGCGAACGCCCTGCTGCTGGACGCCGCGTCCTTCGTGGTCTGCGCGGTCGCCGTGGGCCTCCGGGCCCCGAAGCGGCACCGCCCGGCGGCGGAGCCCGCCGGGGAGGCGGCCGCGCCGGAGCCGTACCTCGCCCAGCTCCGCGGCGGCTGGACGTTCCTCACCTCCGACCGGATGGTGCGCTCGCTCGTCGCGATGGTCAGCGTGACCAACCTGGTCGACGCCGCGTACAGCGCCGTGCTGCTCCCCGTCTGGATCCGCGACCACGGCTACGGGGCCCTCGAACTCGGCCTGATCGGCACGGCGTTCTCGGTGACGGCCGCCGGGGCCGCGCTGCTGGCCGCCGCCTACGGCGAGCGCGTGCCGCGCCGGGCGGCCTTCCTGGTGGGCTTCTTCCTCGGCGGGGTGCCGCGCTTCGCGGCGATGGCGCTCGGCGCACCGATGTGGTGCGTGATCGGCGTGGCGCTGGTCGGCGGCTTCGGCTCCGGCTTCATCAACCCGGTCCTCAGCGCCGTGTTCGTCGAACGCATCCCGCGCGACCTGCTGGGCCGGGTCAGCTCCCTGGCGGAGGCCGCCGCCTGGGCCGGCATGCCGCTCGGCGGGATCCTCGCCGGTTCGGCGATCGCCGCCGCCGGGCTGGCGCCGGTGCTGGTCACCGCGGGGGCCGTCTACCTGGCCGCCGTCGTCGTCCCCGGCCTGCTCCCCCAGTGGAGCGAGATGGACCGCCGCGACCGACCGCACGACGCGGTGCGGCCCGCACCGCGTCAACCGCAGCAGACCGAGTCAGGAGCGTGACCGCATGAGCACCACCCACCCCGAGCAGCTCGCCGTGTCCGGCACGGACTTCGTCACCAGACTCTTCGAGGTGATCGACGGCCGCCGCTGGGACGAACTGCCCACCCTGTTCGCCGAGGACTGCACCTACCACCGCCCCGGCTACGAGGCGATCAGCGGCCTCGACGCCGTCCTGCGGTTCTACCGCGAGGAGCGGATCATCAGCGACGGCCGCCACGAGATCGAGCACGTCGCCGAGTCGGACTCCTCGGTCGCCTGCTGGGGACGCTTCCGCGGGGTCGGCAAGGACGGCCGGCAGCTCGACGAGCGGTTCTCCGACCTGTACTTCCTCGACGGCCGGAAGATCAGGACCCGCCGCACCTACTTCTACCGCCCCGCCATCTGAGACCGCCGTCTGAGACCGCCGCCGGCGGCACTCGGGTACCCACGAGCAGCGCTGCGCCCCGGGTGGCCCGCGACCGGGTTCGAAGGCGCGCCCCACCGGCCTCCTCGGCCTTTCGTTCCCGACCAGTGAAGACCACCGTGTGCGCAGATCAGGGGGAGACTGACGTGACCAGGATGAGCGTCGTGCTCGTGGCGGAGGACGCCTTCGTCCGCAACGGCATCAGATCGATCCTCGGCAACGAACCATCGGTCAGGATCGCCGGGGAGGCGGCCAACGTCGGCCAGGCGTGCCGGCTCGGCTCCCAGCTCGACCCGGCGCTCTTCGTGGTCGACATGCCGGCGGTCAAGGACCGCGACACCCTCCTCGGGCAGGTCCGGCGCCTCGCCGCGTCGGGGCACGGCGGCGCGGCCTCGGTGCTCGTCCTCGGCTCGGACCTGCGCCGGATGGACCTGGACGTGCTCCGGCTGGGCGGCTGCGCGATCATCCGGCGGCAGGTCGCCGCCGGGGAACTCGCCCCGGCGGTCCGCCTGCTGGCCTCCGGCTACCTGCCGGTCGAACAGACGCTGGTGCAGCAGCTCGCGCACACCGCCCCGCGGCTCGGCGCGGTGCCGACGCTCACCGAACGCGAGCAGGAGGTGCTGCACCTGCTCGCCCGGGGGATGTCGAACGCCGAGATCGCCACCGAGCTGGGCGTCGCCGGCTCCACGGTGAAGTCCCACGTGCAGGAGATCTTCGGCAAGCTGGGCCTGCGCAACCGGGTGCAGGCCGTCATCTACGCGTACGAGTCCCGGGCCGCGGCGCCGGTCGCGGCCCGGAGGATGGGAGCCTGACATGGCCGGCAACTGGCTGCTGCGTCGACCGCGGACGGACTCGGTCGCACGGCTCTTCTGCTTCCCCTACTCCGGTGTGGGCGCCTCGATGTTCAGCCGGTGGCCCGAGGAGATCGACGGCATCGAGGTGTGCCCCGTCCAGCCGCCGGGCCGGGAGAACCGCTCGCGCGAACCGCACTACGGCAGTTACGAGCGGTTCGCCGCCGACCTGGTGGAGTTCCTCCGGCCGTACCTGGACCGGCCGTTCGCCTTCTTCGGGCACTGCGCAGGCGCCCTGCCGGCCTTCGAGACGGCGCTCCGGCTCGCCGGGAGCGGGCTGCCCGCGCCCGAGCGGCTCTTCGTCTCGGCCCAGGTGGCCCCGCACCACTGCCCGCACGACCGGTACCTCGACCTGGACGAGGAGCAGCTCCGGGCGGAGATGGGCAAGCTGGTGCTGCTGCGGGGCGGCACCCCGCATCCCGTCCTGATCGACCTCGCCCTCGAGGTCCTGCACCAGGACCTGGAGGTGAACCGGGTCTACCGGCGCCCGTCGCCGGTGGCCCTGCCGGGCCCGGTCACCGTGCTGGAGTGGACGGAGGACACCGAGATCGGCCTCGACCAGATGGCGGGGTGGCGGGAGTACGCACGGACGGTGGAGTACACCGCCCTGCCCGGCGGGCACTTCGAGTTCCTGTCGGCGCCGCCGCTGCTGATGAAGACCCTCTCCTTCCTGTGACGGCGGCGGCGGGCGCGGGCGGGTGTCAGCGCCGGGCGGCGGTGCGGCGCGCGGGCGGGGTGATGCGGACGCGCCGGGTGGCGGGCGCCTTCTCGATGTCGTCGAGCTGGGCCGTGACGGTGCTGCGCAGGTCGTCGTAGTCCTCGAAGCAGTGGTCGTTGAACAGGGTGTAGCCCGTCCACATCAGGTTGGCGCACACCCGGGCCGGCACCTGTCCGGTCTGCGCGCCCATGCCGACCAGTGCCACCGAGCGGATACTGCCCGGTGCTTCGGCGTTCTTGCGGTGCACGGCCTGGAACGCGGCGGCGCAGGCCAGCGCCACGTTGAGCGTCTGGCTGACGTTCTGCGAGGACGACTCCATCGTCGGCGCCGAGATCAGGAACGCGGGGTTGACCGCGCCGGAGGGGACGCAGACGGCGCTGCCGACCGGCAGCCGGCCGGCGAACCCGTCCCGGATCGCCCGCTGCACGCGCAGCTGGATGCCGGCGCCGAGGTGCCGCTTGATCACCGCGTCGACGCCGCCGTCCATCCGGCCGCGGGAGTTGGTGGGGGTGACCCAGGCGTCGACGTGCTCGTCGAGGATCGAGCCGCGGTGGATCTCGATCTCGGGGGTGTCGGCGAACGCCGCCCGCCAGGACTCCACCACGGTGCTGTTGATGTCGGTCAGCACGACCCTGAGCGGCGGCTGCTGCGGGTTCTCGGACATGGGTCGGGCTCCTCCCGGACGAGCGGTCTTCCGTCGTCCATGAACCTAGATGGCGGCACCGACAGCGCCGCCGGGCCAGGTCGGCGCCGCCCCGGCAGCGCGGTCGGTTGTCACTCGCGGACGGTAGGACTGGAGTCGCCGTCGGGGAACTGACGGTCCGTTCCTGCCATCCGTCCGCACGGTTCGACGATTCCGGAGCAGCGCCACCATGACCGAGGCCACCACCCCCGCCCAGCCCGACCCGAACGACCCGCTGGCGCTCACGGAGCTCTTCGCCGGCGGCGGCGAGCCGTGGCTGCCGCTGCTGAAGCCGGTCGTCGAGGCGCAGCCCGACGCCGCGGCGTTCATCGGCCCGGCCCGCGGCCCGGAGGTCGTGCCCGTCCGCGAGCTCACCTTCCAGGCGCTCAAGCCCCATGCGCCGCACAAGTGGAAGGTGGTCGTCTTCGGGCAGAACCCGTACCCGCGGCCGGAGAGCGCCACCGGCATCGCGATGTTCGACAACACCTTCCACGACTGGAAGGACAGCCAGTTCGGCCGGGTGGTCAGCATCCGCTGCATCATCAAGGCCGCGGCGATGTGGAAGTACGGCATCGCGAAGAAGACGCCGATCGCCGACGTCCGGGCGCTGCTGAAGGAGCGGGACACCGTCCAGCCGCCGGAGTGGTTCCAGGCGATGCTCACCCAGGGCGTGCTGCTGCTGAACGCGGCGCTGACCGCCAGCAGCGACGGCTCGGTGGGCGCCGACCGGCACACCGCGTTCTGGCGCCCGGTCGCCGAGCGGATCGTCGAGGAGATCCTCCGGGCCAAGCAGGACGCCGACGAGGCGGACCGCAGCGTGGTGTTCGCCTGGTGGGGCGCCCACGCGCGGAGCCTGAAGAAGGTCGTCCTGGAGCTGCAGAAGAAGTACCCGGGGGTGGAGGTCCGGCACATCGACCACGCCAACCCGGCGGCGCAGGGCGACATCTTCTGCGACGGCGACCACTTCGACATGGTGAACACCGCGCTGACGTCCATGGGCACCGACCCGGTGGACTGGCTGCCGAGCAAGGGGTGGAACGCCCGCGCGGCGGACGGCGGCGGTGCGGACGGCGACGGCACCGCGGAGCGGATGGGCGCGTTCATCGCCTCCACCATGGAGCTGCACCAGCTCTACCTGGACCGGCTCGCGAGCGTCAAGGACGAGGGCCTCGAACTGCCGGAGATCACCGGCGTGTTCGACACTCCGCTGATGGACTTCCGGGACGCCGTCGCCCCGGTGGCGGCGGTGCTGCGCGGCCTGGACCGGCACGTGGAGCGGTCGTACGAGTTCGGCAAGCGCCGGGCGGACGAGGTGCCCGGCGGCCTGTCCGCCGACGCCGTCGCGGCGATCCACCTCTACACCTGCGAGTCGGCGTTCTACCGGGAGATCAACGCCGTGCTGCGGTCGCCGGACCGCAGCCGGCTGGTGCCGTACCTCGCCTACCTGCGGCTGCTGTTCTCGGCCGTCTCGCAGTTGCCGGTCCGCACCGAGCCGCTGTGGCGCGGTGTGGCGCTGGACCTCCGCGCGCAGTACCCGCTGGGCCGGACGGTGACCTGGTGGGGCGTGTCCTCCTGCACCTCCGAGCCGGGCGTGGCCCGGGGCTTCCTCGGCAGCCGGGGCAAGCGGACGCTGTTCGAGGTCGTCCCCTCCCGGGCGGTCGGCATCCGCGACTTCTCGGCCTTCACCGGCGAGGAGGAGTTCATCCTGCTGCCGGGCACCCAGCTGGAGGTGACGGAGGTCCGCAGCGAGCGCGGCGGCCTGTGCACGGTGCGGCTGACGGAGGTCGCGGAGGGTCCGCTGGTGTCCTGAGCGCCGGCGGCGGCCGGGGTCGTCGGACCCCGGCCGCGGCCGTCAGAAGTCGCGCAGGCGGCCGAACGGGACGATGGACGTCCAGGCGCCCTTCTGCACCTTGTAGATGGAGGCGACCTGGTTGTGGGTGTCGCCGAACTCGTCGAAGGAGACGTCGCCGGTGACGCCGAAGAACGAGACGTTCTGCAGCGCATCCGCGGTGGCCTTGCGCAGTTCGGCGCCGGTGAGGTCCTCGTTCGACTGCCGGGCCTTGGCGACCGCCTGGATCACCGCCCAGGTGGAGTCGTAGCCGTAGGCGCCGAACGGCCCGGGCTCCTCCTTGTAGCCCGCCGCGCGGTAGGCGTCGAGGTAGCCGAAGGCCGAGGCGAGGCCCTCGACGGAGATGCCCGGCTGGCTGGCGAGGTCGCCGTCGGAGGCCGTGCCCGCGGCCTTGATGAAGCCGTCGGTGTGCAGGCCGTCGCCGCCGGCGAGCGGCACCTTCACCCCGGCGGCCTTGAGCGCCGCACCGAGCGGTCCGCCCTCGGGGTGCTCGCCGCCGTAGTAGACGATGTCGGGGTCCTGCGCGGCGATCAGCTGGGCGATCTTCGCGAAGTCGGTGGTGCCCGGCTTCACGGTCGTCCGGTAGACCACCTTGCCGCCGACCTCCTCGAAGGCGGTCGCGAACTCGGCGGCGAGGTTGCTGCCGTAGGCCTTGGTGTCGCTGATCACAGCGGCCCGCCCGGCCTTGAGCCGGCTGTGCGCGTAGCGGGCCAGCAGCGGGCCCTGGACGGCGTCGGTGGTGACCGTCCGGAAGTAGGTGGGGTACTGGCGCTTCTTGCCGTTGGTCCGGTAGTCGGCGCCCCAGGTCAGCCCGGGTGCGGTGTTGGAGGGGGAGACCTCGGCCAGGCCGGCCTGCGCCATCACGGGCGCCATCAGGAGCGCGCCCCCGGAGGTCAGCGGACCGACCACGCCCATCACCCGGGAGTCGGCGGCGAACGCATCGCCGTTGGACTTGGCCTTCTGCTCGTCCGCCTCGTCGTCCTTCGCGTCGAGCACGAACTTCACGCCGGGCACGACGTTCTTGGCATTGGCCTTGGCGATGGCCAGTTCGGCGGAGTTCCGGATGCCGAGCCCCAGGTCGGCGAGCTTGCCGGTCAGCGGACCGTCGACGCCGATCACGACCGTGACGGTCGATCCGGAGCCGAGCACGCCCGAGGAACAACCCGACAGCAGCACGGCGCAGACCACACCCAGGGCGGAAGCCCTGGGCCTCGAGAATCCGGTCACTGGCACATCCCTTGCTGAGTGGGTTTGCTCATGGGACGCCGGACCGCACGCCGGTCTGGGCCGCTGGTGGCGGCACGGCGCGCAGGGAGCGGCGACGGCTGTCCGGGCCCGTGAAATCCGCACGGGGGCACGGCAGTCGGCACCTCTGTGGACGGTCCGGCGAGGGACGGCGGCCCGGCTGCCGGCGGCACTGCCGACATGTCCGGATCACCGACCGGCGTCCATGGGCCGCGACCCTATGGTCTGCCACCGGGAGCGTCAACGGGTTCGTCCGAACACAACCGGTGACGGCAAGACACCCGCCGAGCTGCCGGATTGGCCGGGGAGGCCGGATCCGGGGGCCCCCTACCGGCCGGTACGACCGACCGGTAGGGTGCCGCAGAGCCCTGGCCGGCACCCCCCGTGGTGTCCGGTCCGCCGTCAGCCCGCCACGGGCCGGTACGGCTCCGGGGCAGGGCGTTCGGCGTCGGCCCGTTCGCGTGCGTAGAGCTGGGCGAGCAACGGGATCTCGTACAGCGCCGCGTGCGCGGTGACCTCGCCGAGCCGGCAGTGCAGGACGGAGACCTCGATCATGCTGTCCAGCACCCGGCGGGCGACCTCCTCGCCGCAGCCGAGCACGGCCATCGCCTCGGCGAGGGTGAACAGCGGGCGGGGCAGCCGGCCGAAGGCGCAGAGCACGGCGCGCACGACGGCGGGCAGTCCGGCCCACCAGACGGCGAGTTGGCGCCGGACGGCGAGGTCACCGGCGGCGAGTTCGTCCAGCAGGGCGGGGCTGCGGTCCAGCCGGGCCGCGTACTCGGCGGCCGAGAGCTGGTGCAGGACGGCCAGTTTGGTGCCGCACACCCGGACGGCGAGCGGCAGCCGGCCGACGCTGTCGACGATCCGTTCGGCGGCCTGGCGGTCGGCGCGGATGCGGCCGTCGCCGACGATCCGGTCGAGCAGGCCGACGGCCTCCTCCGCGGCGAAGGGTTCGAGTTCCAGCCGCTGGACGGGGCCGAGCCCGGCCAGCCGCGTCCGGCTGGTGACCAGGACGGCGCTCGGCCCGGAGCCGGGCAGCAGGTGGCGGATGCCGCCCTCGTCGGGGGCGTCGTCCAGCACGAGCAGCAGCCGACGGCCGGCCAGCCAGGACCGCCACAGCGCCGCGGCCTCCTCCTCGTCCTCCGGCACGGCCCCCACCAGGCCGGTGGCCCGGCAGAGTTCGGCGAGCAGCGAGGTGGGGTGGCGCGGTGTGCCGTCGGCGCGCCGGAGGCGGACGGTGAGGCAGCCGTCCGGGAAGCGGCCGGCCAGGCGGTGCGCGACGTGCACCGCGAGGGCGGTCTTGCCGACGCCCACCGGGCCGCTGACGACGACGCGCCGGCCCTCGCCCGCGAGCAGGGCGGTCAGTCGGGCGACCTCCTCGCGGCGGCCGGTGAAGTCCGGGAGGTCGGCGGGCAGTACGGTCTGCGGGGCGTGCGGCGCCGCGCCGGTGGCGGCGGCGGACGGCCGCGGTGCCGGCCCGGCCGGGCCCTGTCCGTCCAGCATGCCGCGGTAGAGCGTCTCCAGCACCGGGCCGACCTGCAGGCCGAGTTGGCGGGCGAGGTGCTGGCGCAGGTCGTCGTAGACGGCGAGGGCGGCGCTCTGCCGCCCGGAGCGGAAGAGCGCGGTCATCTGGGCGGCGCAGAGCCGCTCCCGCATGGGGTGTTCGGCGACCGTCTCGGCGAGTGCCTCGGCGACGGCGGGGGCGTGGCCGAGGTCGAGTTCGGCCTCGGCCCAGTCCTCCAGCACGGCGAGGCGGCGCAGTTCGCGCCGTTCGGCCCGGTCGCGCAGCAGCTCGGAGTGGCCGAGGTCGGCGAGGAAGGGGCCGCTCCACAGGTCGAGGGCCTCGCGCAGCAGGGCGACGCCGTGCGCGGTGGCGCCGAGCCGGATCGCGGACTGCCCGGCGCGGGCGAGCTCCTCGAAGCGCAGCACGTCCAGTTCGGCGGGCGCGACGCGCAGCTGGTAGCCGGTGTGGTGGTGCACGATCCGTTCGCCGTCGGCGGTCTCGCCGAGCAGTTTGCGCAGGGCGGAGACGTAGGCCTGCAGGTTCTTGCGGGCGGAGCGCGGGGGTTCGTCGCCCCAGACCGCCTCGGTCAGCAGGTCGACGGAGACGGCGGCGTTGGGATGGCAGAGCAGCGCGCCGAGGACGAGGCGCTGTTTCACGGGGCCGAGCGGCAGCGGCCGGCCGCGGGTCGCGACCAGGAGTTCGCCGAGCACCCGGAAGCGGAGCTCGGCCGCGGCCGGACGGGCCGGGCGGGCGGCGGCGGACAGGTGGTCCAGCGTCACTGGTGCTCCTTCGGGAGGGGTGCGGGCAGGAGCGGTACCGGGACGGCCGGTGCGGCACGGATCACGGCCGGACCGGCGGGCGCAGCGGGTGTGCCGGGCAGCGGTGGGCGCGACGGCGGGCGGGCACGGCGGGCGGCGGTGCTACGGCCAGCGGGTGTCGGTGTGCGGCTCGAACTCGGCGAGCACTTCGCGGGCCCGGCGCAGGTGCACGCGGTGGCGGGCGGCCCGGACGAGGAGGGCGATCCCGACGGCGACCGGCAGGGCCGCCGCCAGCAGGGCGCGCGGCAGGGGGCGCAGGCGCTTCATCGGGGTCGGTCCGGCCTTTCAGTGGCCCCAGGCGGTGTCCATCGGGTCCTGCGGGTCCTCCGGGTCGCCGCCGAGGATGCCGCCGTGGCCGTGGCCGCCGGAGACGGGCGTGGTGGTGGGGGCGGGGGTGACCGGGGCGGTCACGGCCGGGGTGGGGGTGCCGTCCGCGGCGGCGGCCTGCACGGCGAGGACGGGCAGGCCGAGCACGGCGAGACCGGTGGCGACGGCGACGGAGACGGCCAGCGTGCGGGCACGGTTCATCGGTTCCCCTTGGTGTGTGGAGTGCGGCGCGTCCGTTGTGGTCCGGACGGCTTCGACACCTGGAAGCCTGCCGTTCGGCCGGGGGCGGGCCAAGGGGTGACGGGCTGCAGCTTGCTGCATGCAGCAAGCCACCCTGCGGGACGAATCGGGCGGATCCGTCGCTACACCAGCATAGTTACCACCTAGTAGGGCAGCCTTCCGGCAGCCGTCCGGTCGACGGGCAGCCCCGTGTGGGCGGCCAGGAAGGCGAGGCTGTCGGCGAGCAGGTCGACGGTGGCACCGATCCCCCGCTCACCGTGCCCGAGGCCGTACTCCTGGCGCAGCAGCACCGGGCCCGGCCCGGTGCTCGCGGCCTGCAGGGCGGCGGCCGTCTTGCGGGCGTGCAACGGGTCGACCCGGGTGTCGCCGTCCGCGACGCCGAACAGCACGGCCGGGTAGCGGACCCCGTCGCGGACCCGGTGGTAGGGCGAGTAGCCGTGCAGCACGGCGAGTTGGCCGGGGTCGGCGGCGGTACCGTACTCCTGCGACCAGCTCGGGCCCATCCCGGAGAGCTCGTAGCGCACCATGTCCAGCAGCGGCGCCACCGCGACCACGGCGGCGTACCGGTCGGGTCTGCGGGTGAGCGCGGCGGCCACCGTGAGGCCGCCGTTGGAGCTGCCGATCAGCGCGAGGCCCCCGGGCGCCGTCCAGCCCTCGGCGACCAGGTGCTCGGCGGCGGCGTCCAGGTCGTCGAAGGTGTTGTGCTTGAGCTCGCGCCGCCCGGCCCGGTGCCACTGCTCGCCCTCCTCGCCGCCGCCGCGCAGGCAGGCGAAGGCGTAGACGCCGCCGGCCCGCACCCACGCCAGTGCCTGGACGGCGAAGCCGGGCAGCACGGACGCGCCGAAGCCGCCGTAGCCGCTCAGCACGGTCGGCCGGGGGCAATCCGGCCGGCCCGTCGGCGAGACGACGAACATCCGCACGGGGGTGCCGTCGTGGGACGGGTACACCAGCAGCCGGACCTGCGCGCCGCCGGTGTCGGGCGTGCCCTCGGGGGCGGCCCACAGCGCGGTCGTGCCGGTCGCCGCGTCGTGGCAGAGCACCTGGTTGGGCGTCACGTGGTCGGTGTAGCCGAACCAGAGGCGGGTGCCGCCGTCCGGGTCGGTGCGCAGCGGCCCGACCGCGCCGGCGCCGGGCAGGACGGCCCGGCCGTGCGGGGTGCCGTCGGCCGCGTCGTGCAGGGCGACCTCGGCGACGCCGTGCCGCGTCCGGGTGACGGCCAACAGGGTACGGCCGGGCGCGGGCCCGTCCAGGACGGCCAGGTCCTCCAGCACCGCCTCCGGGTCCTCGGGCAGCAGCACCGTGCGGTCGTCGGGGCGGGCCGGGTCGGCGGTCTCGACCCGGCCGCGCGGGGCGCCGTCGCGGGTGAGCAGGTAGAGCCGGCCGCGCCGGACGGTGGCGGTGGTGCGGGCGTCGGCGGCGAGCCGCAGCACGGTGAACCGCGGCCGTTCCGGGCCGGTGGCGGCGAGGTCGGCGAGCCGGACCTCGGTGCCGGGCGAGGCACCGGCGGTGGCGGTGACGATCAGCCAGCGGCCGTCCTCGCTGACGGAGACGGCGTAGAACTGCCGCGGGTCGCGGCCCTCGCCGAACACCGGGACGTCCTCGGCCGGGTCGGTGCCGACCCGGTGCAGCCAGACCCGGCGGTGGTAGCGCTCCTCCCCCGGGTGCAGCTCGGGAGGCAGCCGCCGCACGTAGTAGAACGCCCCGCCGCCGGGCAGCCAGGCGATCGCCGAGCGCCGCAGCCGGTCGACCGGGCCGTCCAGCACGGCGCCGGTGGCGACGTCCAGCACGTGCAGCACGGAGTCCTCGGTGCCGCCGGTGGAGGTCTGCACGGCGATCCGGGTGCCCTCCCGGGACGGCGCCCAGGCATCCAGCACGGTGCCGCCGGACGGGTCCAGGGCGAGCGGGTCGAGCAGGGTGCGGTCGGCGCCGTCCTCGGTGACCACCAGGGCGGGCCGGTCGGCCCCCGGCCGGCCACGGGTGTGGAACTGCCGTCCACCGCGGGTGACGGGGGCGCTGACCGAGCCGGTGTCCAGCAGGCCGGTCAGGGTGCGGCGCAGCTCCGCGAGACCGGGCCAGCCGGCCCGGTGCGCGCGGAACAGCTCCTCCTGCGCGCGGCACCAGGCGACCGTCGCGGGGGCGGCGGCGTCCTCCAGTCCCCGGAACGGGTCGGCGATCCGCAGGCCGTGCAACTCCTCGACCAACTCCCGCCGCGGCGCGGTCGGGTACGCGGGCAATGCGGTCACGGCAACTTCCTCGGTCGTGGGGGTGGCTCATGGGGGCGCGTGGGGGCACCTCCCGGCCGGAGGCTGGGGGAGAACTGCGCAGTCCGGGGGTGGGTCACCGTACGCATCACGGCTTGGCCCGTGCTGTTGTGACACCCGCATCCGAACTGCACAGGTCCCCCTCCTCTGAAGGGATCGCCGTTTCAGGCGGCGACGGCGGTGCTCCCGTCCTGGGCGGGCTCGGCGGCCGGTTCCTGCCGGGGCGTGCCGAGGCCGGACTCGCGGAGCATCGGGACGGCGGCGACCGCGGTGGTGGCGGCGATCAGGGCGGCGATCAGCAGCCAGGTCTGCGGGATGCCGAGGCCTTCCAGGGCGATGCCGGTGAGGGCGGGGCCGACGGCGGCGAGTCCGGCGATCAGCAGGTCGGCGGCGGTGCTGACCCGGCCGAGCAGGTGCCGCGGGGACCGGCTGATGAGTGCCTGGCCGACCACGATGCCGGCGGGCGGGGTGAGCAGGATCAGCAGGACGAGCAGCGGGCCGACCACCCAGGGCAGCGCGGTGAAGGCGATCACGGCGGTGCCGGTGGCCCACACCGCACCGATGGCCAGGAAGAGTTGCCCCGGCTTGAGCACCTTGAGGACGCGCGGTGCGGCGAGCGAGCCGAGCACCGCGCCGACGCCGGCGCAGGCGAGCACGGTGCCGATCGCGGTGCCGCCGCTGCCGCCGTCCCGGAGGGTGACGACCATGGCGACCTCGGAGGCGGCGCCGACCAGGTTGAGCAGGGCGCCGAAGAGCAGGGCGCGCAGCAGGGCGGGCTGCCGGAGCAGCCAGCGCAGGCCGGCGGTGGGGCTGTTGTCGGTGCGGGCGCCGGGTTCGGCGGGGGCGGGGCGGGTGGCCATCCGCAGCAGCAGCACGGCGGAGACGGCGTAGGAGGCGGCGTCCGCGGTGAACGGCAGGATCCGGTCGACGGTGAACAGCCAGCCGCCGAGGAAGGGGCCGAGCAGGGAGGCGGCGGCCATCGCGGCCTGGTCCTTGGCGAGCGCGTCGGAGAGGTGTTCCTCGGCGACGACGTCCCGGACGGCGATGGTGGACGCGGGGGCGAACACCGCGGTGGCCACGCCCTCGACGACGGCGACGGCGAGCAGTTGCGGGTAGCCGAGCACGCCGAGTCCGGCGGCTGCCGGGACGGAGCCGACGGCGACCAGGCGGACGAGGTCGGCGCCGAGCATCAGCCGCCGGCGGTCCACCTTGTCGGCGAGCTGTCCGGCGGGGATCCGCAGCAGCAGCCTGGTCAGCAGTGAGCAGCTGGCCACCAGCCCGGCCTGGGCGGCGCCGCCGCCGAGGGAGAGCACGAGCAGCGGGAACGCGATCAGGGACATCTGGGAGCCGAGCGTCGACAGGGCCGAGCCGATCCAGTACCGCCTGAAGTCCCGGTTCGCGCTCAGCACTCCGGGGTCAGCCATCGTCCACCTCCGAGGTTGTGCCGGCGTCAGAGTCGGCCGGCCGTGTGCAGCAGGTCGAGCAGGGCCGCGTCGACCTCGTCCTGGAAGACGGCCAGTGCGGCGGCGTTCTCGCCGTGCTGGTACTGGTCGTCGCAGGTGATCCAGCGGCCCTCGGTGCGGTCGGCGGGCAGGTAGCCGTCGGCGAGGGTGCCGACCTCCCAGCCGGGCCGGCCGGCGGTCTCCCAGCAGCTGGAGAGCACGCCGTCGGCGTTGACCACCGCGCCGTAGCGGCCGTCCTGGTAGGTGCAGGCCTGGCAGCCGTCGTTGGGGCGCGGCCTGGTCAGCGCGAAGCCGAGTTCCAGGGCGCGGGCGTGCCAGCGGGTGAAGTCCGCGGCGAGGCCGCTGCCGTAGGCGAGTTCGTTGCCGTAGCCGACGCCGACGTCGCCGACCAGGGCGAACTGCAGTCCGCAGCGGGCCGGGTCGAGGCCGGCGGCGAGGCGTTCCAGCAGGGCGTCCATGCCGTGCCGGTTGTGGTGCGAGACGTTGATCCGCAGGTGCCAGCGGATCGACTCGGCGGCCGCCATCGCCTTGGCCACGTTGTGCACGATGGCGTCGAAGGTGCCGCCGCCGGAGCGGCGGATCCGGATCGCGTCGTGTTCCTCGCGGTCGCCGTCGAAGGTGATCTGGACGGTCCTGAGGCCGGCCGCGTTCAGCTCCTTGGCGATCAGCGGGGTGAGCATCGTGCCGTTGGAGATCATGCCGGCCTCCAGCTCGCCCAACTCGGCCGCACGGTGGAGCAGTTCCCGGGCACCGCGGAAGTTGAGCAGCGGCTCGCCGCCGAACAGCATCACGGCCAGCCGGTCGAGTCCGGCCTCGGCCATCCGCTGCCGGGTGAAGTCGAGGACCTCGCCGATCATCTCGGAGGTCAGCCGGGCGTGCTTGATCCGCGGCGGCCGGTTGCCGCCCTTCGGGTCCTGCCCGGTGTTCTGGAAGCAGTAGCCGCACCCGAGGTTGCAGTCGGTGCTGGTGAGCACCGTCAGCGAGTAGGAGCGGAAGGCCCTGGCGTCGAGCAGGCCGGTGTCCCGCAGCCGCTGCTCGGCCGCGGGTGCGAGGCCGCCGTCCGGGCCGACCTGGCCGGGGCGGAGCCGGGCGACTCCCCCGTCGCCGAGGAACCACCAGCCGGCGTCGGCCCTGCGGAGCAGGCGGTACCGGTCGGGGCGGAGGGCGGGCTGGGTTGCGGGCACGGTGACCTCCATGGGCCTGGGAAGGGGGACGGGGCCCGCCGGTCGGCGGGCCCCGTTGGCCGGGTGGATCAGTTCGCGGTGCCGGTGTTGATGATGCACCAGGGGGTGTCCTCGGCGTCCGCGCTGTGGGCGACGACCTCGACGTCCTCGTCGTCCAGCTTGGTGGTGCCGGTGTTGATGACGCACCACGGGGTGTCCTCGGTCTCGCCGCTGTGGGCGACGACCTCGACGTCCTCGTCGACGTTGGTCTTGCCGGTGTTGATGACGCACCAGGGGGTGTCCTCGGCGTCGCCGCTGTGGGCGACGACCTCGACGTCCTCGTCGCGGGTGGGCTCGGTGTTCTCGGCCATGGTGGTCTCCAGTCCTGGTTCGGCGGGCGGGCCCGGTCGGCGCACCCGGCTCGGTGCTGCGGCCGGCGGTGCGTCCGCCGGCACCGAGAAAGCTAGGAACGCCCGGCACGGCGGCGGTTCAGCCGCGGTACAGGACGGTCCGTGCGCAGGTCGGAGCCGGTGGCGGGCCTCCGAAGGTGGCGCCGCGGCACCGTCCGGGCCGTCCCGCACCCGCCGTGGCCTGCGGATGTACCGGTTCCGGGGCGCCGCCGAACCGGCCGCCGACCGCGGGCGGGCACGGTGGCGGGGACGGCCCTGCTGCGGGAAGAGGTGGACGATGGACCTGGCCGAACTCGTGGGCCTGCGCCCGACGCCCTGCGCCGGCCTGCTGCTGACGCTCACCCGCCGCTGCCCGCTCAGCTGCGCGCACTGCTCGACCGCCTCCGACATGCGCGGCACCGACCCGGCCGGGGACGGACTGCTGCGCCTCGTCCGGTCGTTCACCGCGGCCGACCGGCCGGAGCTGGTGCTGCTGACCGGCGGCGAGCCGCTGCTGCGGCCCGAGCTGGTCGCCGAACTCGCGGACGCCGCACGGGCGTCCGGGGCACGGACGGCGGTGCTCAGCGGGATGTTCTTCGCCCGCGGCGGCCGCCTCCCCCGCCGGATCGCGGCGGCGATCGGCCGGGTCGACCACTTCTCCGCCAGCCTGGACGCCTTCCACGAACGGGAGGTGCCGCGCGCGGACGTCTTCGCGGTGCTGCGCACCGTGCTGGACGGCGGGGTCCCGGTGAGCCTGCACCTGACCGGCCGCGGCCCGGACGACCCGTACCTCGCCGAGGTCACCGGGCAGGTCCGCCGGGTCTTCGGCGACGCCGTGCCGATGCTGGTCAACGAGGTGCGCGCGGTCGGCCGGGCGGCGGGCTGGGCGGCCCGGCAGTCCGCACCGGGCCCGGACGGCCGGCCGGTGCCCTGCGCGATGGCCGCCTGGCCGGTGGTCGCCGCGGACGGCGCCGTGCTCGCCTGCTGCAACCAGCAGGTGGTCGACCGGCGCCCCGTCCCCGCACACCTGCTGCTCGGCCACACCGACCGCGACGACTGGGCCGCCGTGCGGCGCCGGGCGCTGAGCGGGCCGGTGCTGCGGATGGTCCGCGCGGTCGGCGCCCCGCACCTGTACGCCCGCCACGGCGCGGTGGCGGACTGCACCGGCACCTGCGCCGGCTGCCGCGCCCTGCCCGATCACCCGGCGGTGTACGCGGCCGCCGCCCGCACGGGCGCCGGGCCGGTCGGCGAACTGCTCGACCTGCAGGCCGCGCACGCCCAGGCGGCCGCCGGGCCGGCCGCGCTGGTCCGCCGCTTCGGCAGCGCCGCGTGGGCCGACCTGGTCACCCTCGGCGCCGCACCACCGCAGCCCACGCGCACCCCCGTCCCGCTCCCGCGCACCCTCGCCCCGCTCCCGCGCACCCTCGCCCCGCTCCCGCTCGGAGAAGCCCGATGACCTCCGCACCGCCCTCCCGCAGCACCGCCCTCCGGCTGACCCTCGACCTGGCCGCCCTGCCACTGCAGGCCGCGACCTCGGCGCTGTGGCGGCCGGACGGCCTGGGCGGGCGGTACGCCGCGTACCTGCGGGCGATGCACGCGGTGGTGCGGGCCTCCGTGCCGCTGATGGAGCTCGCCGCGCGGCGCTGCGCCGCGGCCGGGCCCGGGGACCGGGTGGCGGGGCCGCTCGGCGCCTACCTGGAGCGGCACGTCGAGGAGGAGCGCGGCCACGACGACTGGCTGTTGGAGGACCTGGCGGCCGCCGGCGCCGCGCCGGACGCGGGCCCGCCGCCGGTGGCCGCGGCCCGGCTGGTCGGCCCGCAGTACTACTGGATCGAGCACGTCCACCCGGTGGCCCTGCTCGGCTACATGACGGTGCTGGAGGGCCACGCGCCGGCGCCGTGGCTGGCCGGCCGGCTCGCCGCGCAGACCGGTCTGCCGCGGTCGGCCTTCCGCACCGTGCACGACCACGCCGTGCTCGACGCCGGCCACCGGGCCGACCTGGACGCCCTGTTGGACGGTCTGCCGCTGGACGTCCGGCAGGAGAGCGCCGTCACGGTGAGCGCCCTGCACACCGTCACCGCCACCACCCATCTGTTCCGTTCGCTGGCCCACCCCGGCCCGTCCTCCGGAGACCGCGCATGAATCCCGCCGACGACCCCGTGCTCACCGCCCTCGCCGCGGCCGGCTTCCCCGTCGACACCTTCACCGACGAGCAGCTGGGCGTGTTCCGCACCCTCGGCGCGGAGGAGCTGGCGCTGCTGCTCGACCTCAAGGCGCGCCTCGACGAGGTGGAGCCGGAGGTGCAGGCGCACACCACGGTGGCCGGCGGCGCCCTGTTCTGATCGTCCCGTGATGACGTTCCGTCACCTCTTCGGAGAGGAGGCCTCCGTGGCCTGCCCCAGCTGCGCGGGCGAGCCGCCCGCCGGTGCCCGCTTCTGCCCGTACTGCGGCGCCGCGCTCGCCGCTGCGGCCGTGCCCGCGGCCCGTGCGGACGAACGCCGGATGGTCAGCGTGCTCTTCTGCGACCTGGTCGGCTCCACCGCGCTCTCCGGCCGGCTCGACCCGGAGGCGTTGCGCTCGGTGACCCTGCGGTACTTCGAGCTGATGACGGAGCGGATCGAGGCGCACGGCGGCCGGGTCGAGAAGTTCATCGGCGACGCGGTGATGGCCGTGTTCGGCATCCCGGTGATGCACGAGGACGACGCCCGGCGGGCTGCCGCCGCCGCCCTCGACATGGTCGACGCGCTGGCCGGGCTGAACGACCGGCTCGCCGTCCTCGGGGTGCGGCTGAACGTCCGGATCGGCGTCAACACCGGTGAGGCGGTGGCCAGCACGGACGCCTCCGCCCGGCAGGCACTGGTCTCCGGCGAGGTGGTGAACGTGGCCGCCCGGCTGGAGCAGAACGCCGCCGCCGGCGAGATCCTGATCGGCCCGGACACCCTGCGGGCGATCGGCCCCAACGCGGCACTGACCGAGCCGGCCGGCCCGCTCGCCCTCAAGGGCAAGACCGAGCCCGTCCCCGCGCACCGGCTGCTGGCCCTGCACGGCGACGCCCCGGAGCTGCTCCGCCGCTTCGACATCCCGTTCGTCGGCCGCGAGGCCGAACTCCGGCTGCTGGACGAGGCGTTGGCGCACACCGTGGCGGGCGGCGCCCGGCTGCTCACCGTGCACGGCGAGGCCGGGCTCGGCAAGACCCGGCTGGTCCGCGAATGGCTGGCCCGCACCGGGGTGCGGCACGGCGCCGGCCGCTGCCGCCCGTACGGCGACCGGGGCAGCCTCGCGCCGCTCGCCGACGCGATCCGGCCGCTGCTCGACGGCGCCGAACACCCCGTCCCCGCCGAGTCCTTGCGGCTGCTGGAGGCCGGACTGCTGCGCGACGGCACCCCCGACCCGTCGGTGGAGGAGACCTGCGCCGCGCTGGCCGCCGTGCTCGGCGCGCTGACCGGCCCGGACGGCCTGGTGCTGGTCGTCGACGACTTCCACTGGGCGGGTGCACTGCTGCGCACCGTGCTGCGCCGGCTCGCCGACGACCTCGCGGCACGACCCGTGCTGCTGCTCTGCCCGGGCCGGCCGGAACTCCTCGACCAGGACCCGGAGTGGGCCCGCCGCTCGGCGGCGGTCGCGCTCGGCGGGCTGTCCGACGCCGACTGCACCCGGCTGACCGCGGGTCTGGTCGAGGTCGCCGGGCACGGCGCCGAGGCGGGCGCGGCACTGCTGGAGCGGGCGGAGGGCAATCCGCTGCACCTGGAGCAGCTGCTCGCGATGGCCGCGGAGGGGCACGGCGCGGGCGGGCTGCCGCCGACGGTGCAGGCGCTGCTCGGTGCCCGGATCGACGCGCTCGCGCCGCCCGAGCGGACGACGCTGGCGCTGGCCTCGGTGGTCGGCCGGGACTTCCACACCGAGGAGGTGACCGGTCTCGCCCTCGGCGGGCCGGAGGGCGGAGCCGGCGGCGAGCTGCGGCCGGGCCCCGCCGGGGCGGACCCGGTGCTGCCCGCCCTGCACCGGCTGGACCGGCGGCGGCTGGTGGAGCCGGCCGAGCCGGACGGCGGCTACCGCTTCCGCAGCGGACTCGTCCAGGAGGTCTCCTACCGGGGCACCGCCAAGCGGGTCCGCGCCGAACGGCACGAGCGGGCCGCCGAGCTGCTGGCCTCCCGCGGCGCCCCGGACGGCGCGGTCGGCGGGCACCTCGCCCTCGCGCACCGGTACCGCACCGAGCTCGGCCTGCTGGACGCCCGCACCGACGCGCTGCGCGGGCGGGCCGCCGACCGGCTGGCCGCCGCCGGGGCGACCGCGCTGCGCCGGGCCGACCTCGGCTGGGCGGAGGAGCTGCTCGACCGGGCCGTCGGCCTGTACCGGCCGCAGGACCCGGGCCGGGCGGCCGCGGCCTGGCGGCTCGCCGAGGTGCGGCTGGCGAGCGGCCGCACCGAGGAGGGCCGTGCCCTGCTCGCGGAGGCGGCGGCCGCCGGGGACGCGGTGCTCGCCGCACACGCCGGCCTGGCGCTGGCCGTGCTCGACCCCGGGCCGGGGTTGCGCCGGGCCGCCGATGCCGCCCGGGCCGCGCTGCCGCTGTTCGAGGCGGCCGGCGACGACCTGGGCACCGCCCGGGCCTGCCTGCGGCTCGCCCAGGAACGGCAGTTGGCCGGCCGCCACGGCGAGGCGGAGCAGTTGCTGCGGCGGGCCCTGGACGGTGCGGTGCGGGCGGACGCGGAGCCGGAGCGGGCCGGCGCCCTCGGTGCGGTGGGCGTCTCGCTGTGGACGGGCCCGGTGCCGGTGCCGGAGGCCGTCGAGCGCTGCCGGGCGCTGCTGGCCCGGCACGGCGCCGGCCGGCGGACGGTACGGCTGACCCTGAACTGCCCGCTGGCCGTGCTGCTCGCCCTGCAGGAGCGGTGGGCGCAGGCCCGGGCGTGCCTGGCCGAGGCGGAACGCCTGGCCCGGGAGCTCGCCTTCGCGGAGGCGGAGGTCTTCCTGCCGGTGTTCCGGGCCGCGGTGCACGCGGCCGCGGACCGGCCGCGGCAGGCCGTCGAGGAGCTGCGGCAGGCCGAGCGGGCCTGCCGGGTGCTGGGGGCGGCGGGCCTGCGCGGCCCGATCGCCCGCGGGCTGGCCCGGTCGCTGCTGGACTGCGGTGACGCCGCCGCCGCCGAGGACGCCCTGAGCGGCCATCAGGACGGTCTGCCGCCCGCGGACGCCGCGGACCTGCACGGCACGCTCGCCCGGCTGGCGGCGCTGCGCGGCCGTCCCCGGGAGTGCGCCGAGCAGCTGCGCCGCTGCCGGGCGGCGGCCGGGGCGACCGACTCGCCGGTGGTCCGGGCGACCGCCGCGCTGGACGAGGCGCAGGCCGCGCTGGCGCTCGGCGACCCGGCCCGGGCGGCCCGCGCCGCCGCCGCGGCGGGCGCCCTGCACGCCGCCAAGGGACACGCCGCGGGCCGGCGCAGGGCCGCCGCCGTGGCCGCCCTGGCGGAACGGACCGCGGCGGCCCGAACGGAGGCGGCCGGCACCACGGCGGCCGGAACGACACAGGAGGAACAGCGATGACCAGTCCCACCGCGCTCACCTGGAGCCTGCGCGGCCGCAGTCCGGCGGACATCCCGGTCGCCGCCGACGGCCCCGAGGTGACACCCGAGTGGGCGTGGGGCGGGTCGACCGGCCGCGGGGTGCGGGTGTGCGTGGTGGACAGCGGCGTCGAGCGCGACCACCCGATGGTCGGGCCGGTGGACGGCTCGTTCGTGGTGCTCAAGGACGAGGACGGGATCCGGGTCGAGCCGACCGACACCGGGGACGTCTGCGGGCACGGCACGGCCTGCGCCGGGATCGTCCGCCGCACCGCGCCGGACTGCGAGCTGTACAGCGTCCGGGTGCTCGGCGAGCGGTTCTCCGGCAGCGGGGACGTGCTGCTCGCCGGGCTGCGCTGGGCGGTCGAGCAGCGCTTCGACGTGGTCAACCTGAGTCTGTCGACCACCCGGACGCGGTTCACCGAGGAGCTGCGGGCGCTCGCCGACGAGGCGTACTTCCACCGCACCGCGATCATCGCCTCGGCGCACAACACCCCGGTGGAGAGCTTCCCGTGGCGGTTCTCCTCGGTGATCTCGGTGGGCAGCCACCAGGAGGACGACCCGGAGCTCCTCCTCTACAACCCGGCCCCGCCGGTCGAGTTCTTCGCGCCGGGGCAGAACGTCACGGTGCCCTGGCTGGGCGGCGCGACGATCCGCACCACCGGCAACAGCTTCGCCACGCCGTACCTCGCCGGCCTGGCCGCCCGGGTGCTCGCCAAGCACCCGCAGCTGACGGTCTTCCAGCTCAAGGGCGCGCTGTACCAGGCAGCGTCCAACGTCCGCGCCGGCAACGGCCTCGAGAACACCACCAGGGGTGCCCGATGAACGGAACCTGCCGCGCCGCCGAGACCGACCCGGTCGCCCGGGACCTGCTGCAGTCGGTGGTCGACACCGCCCGTGCCATCTTCGGCGCCGCCGCCAGCTCGATCTTCCTGCTCGACCGGGAGGCCGACGAACTGGTCTTCCAGGCGGTCTCCGGGGAGGGAGAGGACTTCCTGGTGGGCATGCGCTTCCCGGCGGGACGGGGCATCGCCGGCTGGGTCGCCGGGTCCGGCGAGCCGATGGTGGTCGACGACCTGTCGCAGAGCGCCGGGTTCGCCCGCGACCTCGCCGAGAAGACCGCGTACGTGCCGAACGCGCTGATGGCCGCGCCGCTGCTCGGCCCGGACGGGGTGCTGGGCGTGCTGGAGGTGCTCGACCCGGCGCCGCAGGCCCGCGCCAGCCTCGGCGAGCTCGACCTGCTGGCGCTGTTCGCCCGGCAGGCCGCCACCGCGCTCGCGGCGGTGCTGGAGCGCCGGGCCGCCGACGCCGGGCAGGCCGCGGCCGCCCGGGTCCTGCGGGACCTGGACGACGCCGGCCGGGCCGCCGGGCTGCGCGCCCTGGAGGCCGTCCGCGACCTGCTCGCCGCGCACTGAGCGGGCCGGGACGGAAGGGGGAGGCGATGACCGCGCACTCGCCGCTCGGCGGCCGCTTCACCGCGGACCCGCACCCGGCGCTGGCCGGGCTCCGCGAGTCCTGCCCGGTGGCCCGGGTGACCACCCCGGCGGGCCGCGCCGTCTGGGTGGTGACCCGGGAGGAGGACGTCCGGGCGGCGTTCACCGATCCGCGGCTCTCGCTGGCCCGGACCCCGCCGCCCGCGA
This sequence comes from Kitasatospora sp. NPDC093679, assembly GCF_040683455.1. Taxonomy (NCBI): domain Bacteria; kingdom Bacillati; phylum Actinomycetota; class Actinomycetes; order Kitasatosporales; family Streptomycetaceae; genus Kitasatospora; species Kitasatospora sp. NPDC093679. The sequence continues at coordinate 165,192 of NZ_JBFBDW010000001.1, read as the reverse complement.
CGGGCCGGCCGCGCCGCGCCCTCGACATGACCCTGGTCGACTACGACCCGCCGGACCACACCCGGATCCGCCGGCTCGCCGCCCCGGCGCTCTCGGCGGCCCGGATCGCGGCGTACCGCCCCCTGGTGGAGCGGGCGGCCCGGGAACAGCTCGCCGCGCTGGCCGCGGACCGGCCGGTCGACCTCGTGGCGCACTTCGCGGCGCCGTTCGCCTTCCGGGTGCTGTGCGAGGTGTTCGGCGTGGCGCAGGCCGACCGGGGGCCGCTGCGGGCCGTGGTCGACGACCTGATCGCGCACCGCGACGTGCCGGCCGCCCAGCGCCGGCTGGACGCCTTCGTCCGGACGGGCACGGCCGGGCGGCTCGCCCGGCCCGGCGGCGAGGACGCCTTCTCCCGGATCGTCGCCGCCTGGTCGCTCCGGACGGACGTCACCGAGGACGAACTCGCCGACCTGCTCGCGATGCTGCTGCTGGCGGGCTTCGACAGCACGGTGCAGATGCTCGCGATGGCCGTACTGGCACTGCTCGCCCACCCGGCGGAGCTGGCCCGGCTGGCCGCCGACCCGGCGCTGCTGCCCGCCGCCGTCGACGAGCTGCTGCGCTGGGACACCCCCGGCCCGTTCGCCACCACCCGCACCGCGCTGGCGGACGTGCCGATCGGCGGCACGGTGGTGCCGGCCGGCAGCGGCGTGCTGCTGTCGGTCGCCGCCGCCAACCGCGACCCGCGCCGCCACCCCGACCCCGACGTCCTCCGGCTGGACCGGCCGACCGCGGCCCGTCAGCTCGGCTTCGGCCTCGGCCCGCACTACTGCCCGGGCGCACCACTGGCCCGGCTCCAACTCACCGCGGCGCTCGCCGCCCTGCTGAGCCACCGGCCCGGACTACGGGCCGCGGTCCCGCCCGAGCGACTGCAGTGGGGCGGCGGCCCCCAACACCGCCGACTGGCCGCACTGCCCCTCCGCCTCGGCCCGCACCGCGACTAGGACAAGTCCTCGGATCACGGGCGCGCCCCCGTTTTGGCGCCCGCTCACTCGGGTCGCGGGGTGCGGGTGAGGTAGCCGGCCTGGAAGCGGCTGGCCGCGCCCAGCGCGTCCATGATCTCGGCGATGTGTTTGCGGCAGGTGCGCAGCGACATGCCGAGGCGGCGGGCGATCATCTCGTCCTTCATGCCTTCGGCGAGCAGCCGGACGATCGCCTCCTTGATCTCGCCGAGCGAGGAGTCGCCGGCGCAGGAGGGTGCGTAGGGGTCGGCGAGGGTCCAGGAGTGGTCGAAGACCGCGCAGAGGTAGGCGACGGTGGAGGGGTCGCGGACGATCACCGCGCCGTCGTAGGCCTCGTGGTGCGGGATGATCACGACCTCCCGGTCGAAGGCGATCATCCGGCCGAACAGGGCGGTGAGGGTGCGCACTTCGGCTCCGGCGCCGGTGATCCGCCGGACGTACTCCTGGGTGGGGGCGTGGCGTCGGGAGGTGTGCTGGTAGAGGGTGCGCATCCGGACGCCACGGCGGATCATCGCGAGGTCGCGGGCGAAGGCCTGTTCCAGCAGGTGGGGGGCGCGCGGGCCGCCGGGCTGGCAGGTGAGCACCTCGGTGCGGCACTGTTCGGTGAGCCGGCCGATGATGTCGATGACGGCGGCGAGTTCGAGCACTTCGTCGAGGGCGCCGCCGGCGGTGGGCCGGCCGGCGTTGCGGGCGTAGAGCGGGCCGAGCGCGGCGAGTTCGGCGCGGACGCGTTCGGCGTCGGCGAGTTGCCGGCGCAGTTCGGCCTCGGCGGGGGCGACCAGGCTGGCCACGGCGAGGTCGGGCGGGACGGCGACCAGCTGCGGTCGGGTGCCGTCGGGGCCGGGCAGCGGGCGGAGCAGGTGGAGCCGGGTGAGGACGGCGGCGGAGGCCTCGACCTCGGCGGGGTCGAGGTCGAGGTCGTCGGCGGCGGCCGCCGGGTCGAGGCCGCCGTGCCGTGCGGCCCACTGGAAGACCCGTGCATCGGTGTCGTCCAGGCCGGGCAGGTCGGTCGTGGCGGCCGGTGGCCCGAAGTGTCCCATCCTCAGCTCCCCACCCGTGCGCCGTGCCGGCGGTACGTCGATGCACATGACATGGAGTCATATAGTAGGACCGGCACATGACATTCAGGAGAACTCCACATTCCGCACGGTGCGGCCACGGCCCGACGGGCCGTCAGACGCCTGCCCGGTTCGCGCCGAGAGCCTCCGCCGGCAGACCGAGCCGTTCCCGGGCCGCCACCAGGTACGGGCCCTCCCACCAGCTGCGCGGCAGGCGGAACGCGGCCGCCCGCAGCGCCCGCGCCTCCAGGCCGGCCGTCCGGTCGGTGATCCACCAGCCGGGCAGACCGTACATCCGGCGCGCCCAGGCCGGCAGCATCGCGAAGGCCAGGCCGACCAGCCCGGACCAGGCCGGGACGGCGAGCAGGGCACTGCCGTGCAGCGGCGGCAGGAAGGCGAACCGGACGGCCTCCCGGGCGGCCGGGGTCACGCACAGCTCGGGCCGGACCTCGGCGAAGTAGCGGCGCAGCGCCGCGGCGGAGTCCGGCACGTCCGTCCCGGCGGGCACCCCGACCAGCCGGGCGACCGTGCTCTGCTCGCGCAGGTAGGCGTCCGCCTCGGCGGCGGTCAGCGGGAGTCCGGCGCGGCGGACGACGTCGAGGAAGGAGCCCACCTCGCAGGCGTGCACCCAGACCAGCAGCGCCGGGTCGTCCGCCCGGTAGTCCCGGCCGGTGACGGGGTCGGTGCCGCGGACGTGCCGGTGCACCCGGCGGACCCGGTCCACGGCCTCGCGGGCCTCCTCGCCGGTGCCGTAGGTCACCGCGCCGATGAAGGCCGCGGTGCGGTCGAGCCTGCCCCACGGGTCCTCGCGGAAGGCGGAGTGCTGGGAGACCCCGGCCATCGCCAGCGGGTGCAGCGCCTGCAGCAGCAGCGCCCGCAGGCCGCCCAGCAGCATCGCCGGGTCGGCGTGCACCCGCCAGGTGACGGACTCCGGGCCGAACAGGCCCTCGGCGGGTATCCGCGGCCCCTCGGCCGACCGGGTACCGGACATCCGGAACACCTCCCGTCGTCCGGAGCCTGCCCGCCCGTACCGGCCGGCAACCACGGGTCCACCGGTGACGGCGGCCGCCCATCCGCTCGGGGGCCGGCTCCGAACCCTTCCCGCGCGCTCCGGCGCGCAGGAACGAGGAGGCGGCGATGGCCGGCGAGGACGGTACGGAGTCGGTGTGGGACTACCCGCGTCCGCCGCGGGTGGAGCGGGCCGGGCGCCGGGTGACCGTGGAGTTCCACGGCCTGCTGGTGGCCGACACCGGGGACGCGCTGCGGGTGCTGGAGACCAGCCACCCGCCGGTGTTCTACCTGCCGCCTGCGGCGGTGGCGCCGGGGGTACTGGTGCCCACCCGGCTGCGCAGCTGGTGCGAGTGGAAGGGTGCGGCCGTCTACTGGGACCTCGTCGTCGACGGGGTGCGCAGCGAGAACGCCGCCTGGAGCTATCCCGAGCCCTCGCCCGGCTACGGGGCGATCCGCGACCACCTGGCGTTCTACCCGGCGCGGGTGGACCGCTGCACGGTCGACGGAGAGGTGGTCCTGCCGCAGGAGGGCGGCTTCTACGGGGGCTGGATCACCTCGGCCGTCCGCGGGCCGTTCAAGGGCGGGGCCGGGTCGGGGCACTGGTGAGCGGGGGCGCCGGTGTGCGGCGCCCCCGCTCGTGGCCCGAGGTCGGACGGGTCAGTGCTCGAGCGCGTCCTTGGCCTTCTGACCCGCCTGCTTGGCGTCGGCGACGGACTGTTCGATCTTGCCCTTCGCAGTCAGGCGCTCGTTGCCCACGGCCTTGCCGGCCGTCTCCTCCGCCTTGCCCTTGGCCTTCTGGGCCATGTTCTCGGCCTTGTGCTTGCCGCTCATGACCACTCCCTTCGGGGCCGGCGGGCCCTCCACCGGCGGTCACGGACGGCGTCTGCCCCGCTCCCGCCGTTCCATGCACGGGTGCTCCGGACCCGCCGTGGTCAGTCGGTCGCGCGCAGGAACGCCTCGACGGTGTCCGGCCAGCTCACCTGCCGGTGCTCGTCGCCGGGCCGCACCACCTCGGCGGTGTCGGCGAGGAAGCCGCGCAGTTCGTCGGTGGCGACCTGGACGAGGGCGACGCCGTGCCGGTTGTGGAACTCCAGCTGGGTGAGGCCGCCGTCCACCGGCACCAGCCGGAAGTCGCCGTCCCCGACGGGTCCGGCGAGGCCGGCGGTGAGCAGTTCCCGGGAGACGTACCAGCTGATCGGTCGGCCGCCGGACATCCGTCCGCCGGCCGGCGGGTCGGGGAAGTCCAGCACCACCGCGAACGGGTCCTCGGAGTCGTACCGCAGGACGAGCGGCACGATGCCGGGGACGGGGGCTGGAATGGAGGCTGCACCGGCCTGCGCGATGATCACGGTCGACTCCCTGGGAGGTCCGAAGCGGTCGGCGCCCGTCTGCCCGCGATCGGCCCGGTCATGCGCCCGCGAACGGCGGTGCCGGCGGCCGTCTCACGGGCTCCCGGGCAGCGCCACCTCGGCCCAGACCGCCTTGACGCCCGGGGCCCGCAGCACGCCCCAGGCGGTGCTCAGCCGGCCGACGATGTGCAGGCCGTGCCCGCCGGGGCGGGAGGAGCGGTGCGGGCTGCGCGGTTCGGGCACCCCGTCGCCGGCGTCCAGCACCTCGATCCGCACCGAGCGGTCCGACAGGACGAGCACCAGCTCGCTCGGGCCGCCGCCGTGCAGGCAGGCGTTGGAGACCAGCTCCGACACGATCAGCCGGACGTCCTCGTCCAGCAGCCCGTCGCAGGCCAGGCCCCAGTCCAGGAGCACCTTGGCGGCGAACTCCCGGCCCGTCCGGACCTGCCCGGCGGGCCCGAAGGCGTACCGGCGGCGCTGGCCCAGCACGGGCCCGTCGGCGGTGTGCGAACTGCTGCTCATGTCCTCACCCTGATGGATTTCCGGCACTTCCCTGCGACGCCCGCGGCCGCGGTCCGGCCGCCGGGGACCGGCCTCACCCGGCTGCGCACGCCTCCCCCACCGTCTCGAAGACCCGGAACACCGCGCCGGTGCCGGTCAGTTCGAACAGCCGGCTCAGCTGCGGGCCGGGCTGTGCCAGGACGAGCGAGACCCCCGACTCCTCGGCGTCCTGCCGCAGCCGGAGCAGGAGGTTGAGGCCCGTCGAGTCGCAGAACCCCACCGCGGAGAGGTCGAGGCAGAGCACCCCGGGCGCGGCGGCCGCCAGCAGCCCGCGCAGCGGCTCCTCGACCTCGGCGAGGCCGTCCAGGTCGAGGTCCCCGGTCAGGGAGCAGACCAGTGCCCCGTCCGGACCGGAGGCGGCGCGCAGCGGCGCCCCGGCTCCCTCGGCCCGGCCGGTCGCCGACCCCGTACCCAGTTCACCGCTGCCCATGTCCTGTGCCCTCCGCCGGCGGCCGTCCGCGGTGCGGCCGCCGTATCGTCACGTCTTCCCTGCCGGTCGGCCCGTCCCGGCCGTCCGCTTCTGGCACCGTACCCGGTGCCGGCCGGGCGGAATCCGGGGGATCCCCCGCTCCGTCGCCCGTCCCCGACAAACGGTCAGATCATCGGGCGGTAGTAGGTGCCGAGGGAGTCCAGGTAGTCGGCGGGCACCTCGTGCTCGCTCACGAACTCCGGCGCACCCTTGATCTCGTCCTTCGACCGGCCGACCAGGACGGTCCGCTCCTCGTGGTCGATCCGCAGGACGGTGCCCGCCGGCAGCAGCACCTGCCGGCCGAAGATCCACGGGCCGGTGTCCACGACCAGGTAGGCCGCGTCGACCTCGGCTGAGTGCCGGTCGACCTTGCCGATCTTCCCGTCGGTGGCCTGCACCGTGTAGCCGATGATGTCCCGGTCCGCGAGGTCGCCGTTGTCGGGGTGGTGGTTCCACAGCTGTTCGCTCATCGTCTTCTCCTTCGCTCGTCGGTGTCGGTCGGCGTCGGCCTGCCGGAGCCGGCGTTCAGCGCCGGCGCCCGGCGTACACCGGGGAGGCCGCCGCGATCAGCACGGCGGCGACGCCCACCTGCAGCAGGTGCCGCATCCAGTCGATGCCGCCGGTGTGCCGCACGCCCAGGTACGAGGCCAGTGCGTTGCCCAGGACCGCGCCGATCGCGCCGAGCAGCACCGTCAGCCACAGCGGTACGGGCTGACGGCCCGGCAGGACCAGTCTCGCCAGCAGGCCGACCACCAGGCCGGCGACCAGTGCCCAGAGGATCGTCATCGCCGAACCTCCCCCTTCGTCCGTCTCTCGCGTCCCCGGCCGCCGCCCCCTGCTGGGGCCGGTCCGTCCGGCGACGGGGGTCGTCTGCCCCCTTCCGGCGGCTCCATTCCCCCGGAATCCCCCCGGAATCCCCCCGGATTCGCCGTACCGGGGGGCGGCTCAGTTCCGGCGGGGCGGCCCGGCGGTGGCCGGGCGGCCGCGGCGCCGGGCCCGGGCCGACAGGACGCGGCGCTCGTCCTCGGTCAGCCCGCCCCAGATGCCGTACCGCTCGTCGGCGGCCAGCGCGTACTCCAGGCACTGGCCGCGCACCGGGCAGCGGGTGCAGACCCGCTTGGCCGCGTCCTCCCGTTCCTGGCCGTGCTCGCCGCGCTCGCCGGCCGGGTGGAAGAACAGTGCGGCGTCCTTGCCCCGGCAGGCCGCTCGGCGCTGCCAGGCCCAGCTTCCGGTGTACCGCCGTCCGCGGCGGTCCTCGGTGTCCATCGGTGGTCCTCCCCGGGGCGCGTCACGGCCCCTCGTAGTAGCGGCGTTCCTCGACGACCTCGTCGACGGGGCGGCCGAGCGGCCGGCGCCGACGCAGCGCGCTCGCGTACACGACGACGCCGAGCAGGCCGGCCGCCATCAGCACCCAGCCGACGGTGTCGAGGTCGACACCCGAGAGGTGCCAGTCCACCGCGAAGGCGAGAATCGCCCCGATCGCGAACAGGATGATGCATCCGCCGATGCCCATGGGTTCTCCTCCGTCGTCGCTGCCGCGGTCCGCCGGGGCGGCGGGCCGGGGCGCGTCTACCCCCGCTCGCCGCCGTCACCCGGGGCCGGTCGCAATTCCCTGCCGGAGGGGCATGTCCGGGCGCGGCGGGGACAGACGGTCTGACGGACGGTCACCGGCCGGTGACCGCGGGCGCGATGCGGAGGTGGCGAGCGATGGCACGGGTCGAGCAGTCCGTCCGGGTGGAGGTGCCGGTGCCGGTGGCGTACCGGCAGTGGGCGAGGGTCGAGGACTTCCCGCTGTTCTTCCGGGGCGTGCTCCGGGTCGAGCGGGCCGGTTCCGGACTCACCCGCTGGACGGTCCGCACCGGCGGCGCGATACGGGAGTTCGACGCCCGGGTGACCGAGCGGATCGAGGACGAGCGGATCGCCTGGGCGTCCGTCGCGGGCGACCTGCGGCAGAGCGGTGTGGTGACCTTCCACCGGGTGGACGGCCGGCGGACGACGGTGATGCTGCAACTGGACGTCCGGCCGGCCCGGCTGGCGGACCGCCTGGCGGCCGCGCTCGGCTTCGCCCACCGGCGGGTGCTGGACGGCCTGGCCGGTTTCAAGGAGTTCACCGAGGCGCAGGCCGCCCGGCAGCCGCAGTAGGTACGAGAGGGCCCCGCCGCGGTCAGCCGCGCGCGGGGTCGACGGCCACCCGCGGCAGCGCCTCCGGGTACTGCTCGCGCAGGTGGCCGATCAGCCGTTCCCTGACCCAGCAGCGGAGTTCGAAGGCGTCGGCGGCGCTGCGGGCGGTCATCAGGGCGCGCACCACGATGGTGGTCGGCGTGGTGTCGACGACCTGCAGGGCGGCGCCCCGGCCGTCCCACCACTCGCTCTCCTTGAGCAGCCGCTCGAACTCGGCGCGCAGCTCCGGCACCGGCGTGCGGTGGTCGAGGTGGAGCAGTGCCGTCCCGGTGATCGCCGGGTCCCGGCGCGACCAGTTCTCGAAGGGCCGGCCGACGAAGTAGGACACCGGCATGACGATCCGCCGCTCGTCCCAGGTGGCGATGACCACACAGGTGAGGGTGATCTCCTCGACCGTCCCCCAGTCGCCGGCGACGACGACCTCGTCGCCGAGCCGCACCATGTCGCCGAACGCCAGCTGCACCCCGGCGAACAGGTTGGCCAGCGTGTTCTGCGCCGCCACGCCGGCCACCAGGCCGAGGATGCCCGCGGAGGCGAGCAGGCTGGCGCCGACCGAGCGGACGGCCGGGAAGGTCATCAGCGCCGCCGCCAGGGCGAGCACCGCGATGCCCGCGCTGGCCAGCCGGCGCAGCATGCCAGTCTGGGTGCGGACCCGCCGTATCCGCGCCGGGTCGCGCCGCTCGGTGGCGTACCGGGCGAGCGAGGTGTCGATCAGCAGGGCGACCACGCGGGCCAGCAGCCAGGCGCCGGCCGCCAGGGCGAGCAGCACCAGGCCGTGCCGCAGCGGCCCGCGGACGGCCTCCGGGAGGCCCGCGGCCGGTTCGGCCGCGAGCAGCAGCAGGGCGCCCAGGGTCAGCAGTCCGGGCACCCGGCACGGCAGCATCACGTGGCGGTGGCGGGCTGCCGCCGGACGTCTCGCCACCGCCAGCACCACCCGGTCCAGCAGCAGGATCGCGAGCAGTGCGGCCGCGGCGACCGCGGCGGGCCTCAGGGCGGTCCACACGGACATGGTCCTCCGTAGGTGTCTGGGGCTGCGGGTCCGGCCGGCCCGCGGGGGCCGGGACGGTCGGGGTCAGGAGGCCAGCAGGCGGTCCAGGACGCCGCGGTAGTCGCGCAGAGCCAGCCGCAGCCGCTCCGTCCCGGCGTCCGGCCCCGCCGGGGTGCCCGGCTCGGTGTGCAGGCCCTCACGGCGCCGGCGGACGGCCTCGGCGACCAGGTCGGCCGCCCGGGCGACGAGTTCGTCGGCGCGCCGCACGGCGTCCGCCGGGTCGTCGACGAAGCCCGCCTGCACGGCCTCCCACTCGGCGGAGACCGTTGCCACCTGCTGCCGGTCGAGCCAGCCGCCGAACCCGTCGCCGGTCTGCGGCGGGTCGGGCAGGTCCGCCCCGGCGACGTCCGCCCGCGGTGACGAGGCGTCGGGCTGGCGGGGGAACGGCACCCGCCGGGCGGGCGCGGGCGCGTCCGGACGGTGGTGCTCGGTGTCGTGCGATCGGTCCTCGGTCATGTCGTTCCTCGCAGGGGTGGTGGGTGGATCGGGTCACCCGCCCGCCCGCCGGGTACGGCCAGGCACGGCGGCAGCCGGACGGACCGGTGGGGGCGGACGGGCGGGGCCGGTCGGTCAGGAGTTGACGGCACGTCGGCCGAACGCCTTCGCCGGGGCCGACGCGCCGGTGGCGGGTGCCGTCCGCTCGGCGTCCGGTGTCCCGGTGCCGAGCGTCTTCGCCGGGGCCGGCCGGGGTGCGGCGGGCCGTTCGGCGGGGGCCGGGTGCTCGCGGCCGAGGACCTCCAGGGTGAGGCCGCGGATCGCCAGCAGCGCGGTCCGCAGCTCCTCGGTGTCGGCGCCGGCGCCGTCGGCGCGGCCGAGGGTCTCCCGGGCCGCGCGGTACGCCGCCAGGCGCCGCGCGTGGTCGACGGACAGCGCCTCGATCCGCCCGGAGGCCGGGTAGCCGACCCGGTCCAGCAGGGACTGCAGCGTCCGCTCCGCCTCGGCGGCCGCCCGCGGCGGGTCCTCGACGAAGAGCACCTGGATTCCCCTGATCGAGGTCGTGAACCGCTCGCGGTCGGCCCCGGGGAGGCCGGTCAGCCGCAGGCCGCGGCGGAGCGCGAGCCGGTCGGCGAGTTCGCGGTCGGTACGGCGGACGTCGCCGCCGTGGCTGCGCAGCGCACGTTCGTACTCGGGTCCGAACCGCGTCCGCAGCCGGCGCGTGCGCACGCGCCGCAGGACGAACGGCGCCGCGGCCGCCGCGGCGGCGCAGAGCAGGACCACGAGGAGGACGGCCACGGTGGACATGGGCTCTCTCCTTCCGGTGGGGTCCGGGCCCGAGGTGGCGTCCGGACGGGCTTCGGCGGTACCGCCTCACCGCTCCCGGCGCGACCAAACCCCCTTGTACAGCAGCCCTGGTGACGGACAGTCGGGGAGTTCGCCGGGGCTGCGGCGGAATCGGCCGGGATCCGCCGTTCCCGCCCCGCATGGACGCCCGGCGGCGGGGCAAGCGCCCTCCGGCGGGCACCGGCCCGGGCCACGCAGGAGCGGAGGGACGCAGCATGGTGGAGACGATCGAACGGCACACGACCGCGCGGATATGCGGGGCCCGGCCGCGGCGGGTGCGCGTGGTGCTGCAGTACCGCACCGACGACCCGTACGCCGTCGCGCTGTGCTTCCCCGGGCCGGCCCGGCTGACGGAGACGCTGGTCGTCGAGGACGGCGGCGCGGTCGAGGACGGCCCGCGGTGGACGGTCGGCCGCGATCTGCTGGCCGAGGGCCGGTACGGCTGCGCCGGGGCGGGCGACCTGCGGGTGCGGCCGGACGAGGACGGCGGGGTGCTGCTGGAGTGGCGCTGCCCGGGCGGCGGCGCGGACGTCCGGCTCGGCACGGCGGAACTCGGCGCCTTCCTGGACCGCACCTACCGCGCCGTTCCCGCGGGCTGCGAGTCCGCCTTCGTCGACTGGCCGCACACCCCCGAGGAATTCCTCCGCCGCATCGTCTGACCGGACCGGGGCCCGTCAGGGGCAGCACCTCAGGGGCGCGGGGACCTGCGCGATCCGGGAGTGGTGCTCCTGACGAGTCCGGCTCACCCCTGGTCCGCCCAGCCACCCGCGCCCCCGGGGCAGGGCCCTCACCCGACGATCATGCCCTCGCGGAGGCGGTTGAGGATCCGCGCCAGCAGTCGCGAGACCTGCATCTGGGAGACGCCGAGGCGGGCTCCGATCTCGGCCTGGGTGAACTCCTCAACGAACCGCATGTGGAGGATCGCCCGGTCCCGCTCGGCGAGTGCGGCGACGAGCGGCTTGAGCGCCTCCAGGTTCTCGACCTTCTCGAGTCCGGGGTCGTGCCGGCCGAGGCGCCGCAGCAGCGAGCCGTCGCCGTCCTCGTCGTCGCTGCCGAGGTCGAGGGAGCCCGCGGTGTGGGCGTTGCGCGCGATCATGCCCTCGACCACCTCGTCCTCGGTGATCTCCAGGTGGGCGGCGAGTTCGGCGACGGTGGCGGGGCGGCCGAGGGACTGCTCCAACAGGTCACTGGCCTTGGCCAGGGCGAGCCGCAGTTCCTGGAGGCGGCGGGGGACGTGGACGGCCCAGGTGGCGTCCCGGAAGAACCGCTTGATCTCGCCGACGATCGTCGGGACCGCCAGGGTCACGAACTCCACGCCGCGCTCCGGGTCGAACCGGTCGATCGCCTTGATCAGGCCGACGGTGCCGACCTGGACGATGTCGTCCATCGGTTCGCCGCTCTGCCGGAACCGCCGGGCGACGTACCGGACGAGGGAGAGGTTCAGCTCGACCAGGGTGCCGCGGACGTAGGAGTACTCGGCGGTGCCCTCCTCGAGGGTCTGCAGCCGGGCGAACAGGGCCGAGGAGAGGACCTTGGCGTCGGCCGGGGCCACTGCCGAGGGGTCGTCGACCACGCGCTGGACCGGCGCCGGGGCCGGGGTGCCCGCGGAGCTCGCGCCTTCGGCGGTCGCTCCGGGCGCGAGGGTCGACCCTTCACTCATCACTGCCATGGCCATTCCTTCCGTGGGTGCGTCGGCGGCTCGCATGCCCGGAGCTTCGGAGCCCAGTCCCCCGAGGATCGATCCTCCACGGAAGAGCCCGGAGGACTTCACGCCTCCTCCACAATCGGCGCCGTTCGTCCACTCCTGACCGGTCCGGCGGTGGCTGCGGGGAGCGGTGCGCAAGCGATGCGTCTGGCAGGCGGTGCGGCGCGGCTGAAGACTCGCGGCAGGGTCCGGCGGGCGGCGGCGGCCCGCCGGTCGCCGGGCCGCCGCCTCGCCGACCCCCGACCCCGTCCGTCACCGCACCGCCGTCCGTCACCGCATCCGCTGTCCGTCACCGCACCGCACGGAGGGGCCGGCCCCATGGCACACCGACCGCAGGCGGAAGGTGCCGTGAGCACGCGGAACGGGCCCGGGGCATCCGCTGCCCGGGCCCGTGCATCCACCGTCGGACCGGCCCGCCGGTCACTGCCGCGCGGCGCGCCGGCTGACCTGCCTGCACTTCTTCCACCCTCCTGCGGACCTCGCGCCCGGGCCATCCGCAGCGTTCACGCAGCGCTCGACGGCCCGCCGGGAGGGGCCCGGAGGCTGCCGTCAGGGCTCCGGATCGGGGACGCGGCCGGGGACGCGGTCGGGCCGCAGCAGCCCGGCGACGGAGAGGGCGCCCCGGCCGAGCGAGACCACCAGGGCGGCCGCCCGGTACCGGGCCGCGGGCAGGCCGGTGACGGCCGGGACGGCCCCGGAGAGCAGGGCGGCGTCGCCGAGGTCGGCGGCGATCCGCAGCAGGGTGGCGGTGCGCAGGCTGCGGTCGTCGGGGGCCAGCAGCATCGCCAGGCCGCAGGCCGCGTCGCGCAGGGCCGGCTGGGAGATGCGGGCGGCGACCGGCGCGGGGACGGCGCCGTCCGGGGCTGCGAGGCCGGAGGGCCGGGCGAGCAGCGCGGGGCGGCGGGTGACGGCCAGGCCGTAGACGGCGGTGGCCGCGCCGGTGAGGCGGAGGAGGGTGCGGTTCACAGGGGCATCCGTACCCGGGGGCGGGCTGCCGTGCACGGGGTGTGCGGCCGAACGGAGAGGAGTCGGTGAGGTGTCTTCGCCGGACGTGGTGGTGGTCGGTGCCGGGCTCGCGGGGCTGGCGTGCGCCCGGGACCTGGTGGCGGCCGGGCTGGAGGTGGCCGTCCTGGAGGCCTCGGACGGGGTGGGCGGGCGGATGCGCACCGACCTGGTCCGCGGGTTCCGGCTGGACCGCGGGTTCCAGGTGTTCAACACCTCCTACCCGCAGGTGCGCCGGCGGTTCGACCTGCGGGCGCTGCGGCTGCACCCGTTCACCGCGGGCTTCGTCCTGGCGGGCGGGCGCGGCCGGTACCGGTTCGCCGATCCGACGCGGCGGCCCGACCTGGCCGGCGACCTGCTGCCCGGCCGGCTCGCCCCGTTCCGGGACGTGGTGGCGCTGGGGCTGCTGAGCGCCCGCGACATGGTGCTGCCGGCCGCCGTGCTGCGGCGCGGCCGGGACGTGCCGACCCGCGGCGCGCTGGTCTCGGCGGGCGTCTCGCCGGAGACCGTGGACGCGGTGCTGCGGCCGTTCCTCGCCGGGGTGTTCCTGGAGGACGGCCTGGAGACGTCGAGCCGGTTCTTCCACCTGGTCTGGCGGAGCCTGCTGCGCGGCACCCTCTGCCTGCCGGAGGCCGGGATCGGCGCGGTGCCCGAGCAGCTGGCGGCCGGGCTGCCGCCGGGCACGGTGGCGCTGGAGTCGCCGGTGGCGGAGCTGACGGACGCGGGGGTGCTGCTCGCGGACGGCACGGAGGTGCCCGCCGGGCGGGTGGTGGTGGCGACCGAGGCTCCGGAGGCGGCGCGGCTGCTGCCCGGGCTGCCGGTGCCGCCCGGGCGTCCGGTGACCACGGTGTACCACGCGGCGCCGGTGTCACCGCTGGCCGAGCCGACGCTGCTGGTCGACACCGACGGCCGGGTGCTGAACAGCGTGGTGCTGTCCGAGGTGGTGCCCGGGTGCTCGGGCGACGGGCGGGCGCTGGTGGCGACCTCGGTGTTGGGGGCGGCGGCCTGGGAGCCGCAGGTACGGGCCCGGCTGGCCGAGCTGTACCGGGTGGACACGGCCGGCTGGGAGCACCTCGCGGACCGCCGGATCCCGTACGCGCTGCCCGCGATGCCGGCCCCGCACCCGCTGACCCGGCCGGCCGCGCTGGGCGGCGGCCGGTTCGTCTGCGGGGACCACCGGGCGACCGGGTCGGTGCAGGGGGCGCTGGCCTCCGGTGCGCGGGCCGCCCGGGAGGTGCTGGCGGACGCGGCGGCCGGGCTCAGGACGGATCCGCTCCCCGGTCGCGTCCGGCGGCGAGCAGTTCGGGCAGGCCGCTGAGCCGGTCGGGTCCGGCCGCGGCGGGGGCGGTGCGGCGGGGGCGGTGCGGTGGGTTGGCGGCGAGCACCTCGCGGTGGCGCGGGCAGCGGGCGTCGACCGCCCCGGCGTCGAGGTCGGCGAACCGGTCGGGCAGGGCTCCCGGTGGCCGAGCCCGTGGCCGTCCGGTACTCCTCGCCGACCTGCTGCACCGCCTGATCGACGGCACCTTGGGCGGCGCCGCACCGGGGACCCGACCCGGCCTCGCCCGGGCACGGGCTCTCCGACGCGGCGTCAGGCGGTGGCCAGCGCCTCCAGGTGGGCCAGGCCCTCGGCGAGGCGGCGGGGGCGGACGGTGCCGGCCATCCGGCCGACCCCGGCCCAGCCGGGACCGCCGAGCAGCACCGCCGGCCGGGCCCGGGCACCGCGCGGGCCCCAGGCGGTCGCGGCGGCCAGCTGGGCGAGGCGGGGGTCCGCGGTGCTCCGGCACTGCGACCAGAGCAGCGCCGCCGACGGGCCGATCCGCCGGACGGCCTCGATCAGGGCGCCGGTCGGCACGGCGGGCCCGAACATCCGGAACGGCACACCCCGCCGGGTCAGTCCGGCGGCGACCGCCTCCAGCGCCAGCGAGTGCAGTTCCCCCGGCATGCCGGCGAGCAGCACCGGCGCCACGGGTGCGGCCGGTTCGGTGCAGCGGGTGGCCTTCCGCAGGGCTCCGGAGATGTGCCAGGACAGCAGGTGCTCCACCTCGACGTACCGCTCGCCCTCGGTGGCCCACTTGCGGCCGACGGCCCGCAGGGCGGGCATCATCACCTCGTCCCAGGCGGTGACCACGCCGAGTTCGGCGACGGCCGCGTCGAGCATCCGCTCCACCACGGGCGCGTCCAGACGGACGGCGGCCCGGCCGAGGCCGCGGCACTCCGGCCGGACGGTGCCCAGCGGCAGCGCCCGGCCGCCGCCCGACTCGCGGGGTTCGTCCGGTCCTGCGGTGTCGCGGACCTCGGAACGACCCTGCGGGACGCGGACGAGGGCGCCGGCCAGGGCGAGCCGGGCGGCCTCGGCGGGCGGCACGCCGTGCGCGGTGAGGCGGCACATGGCCTCCAGCACGGCGACGTCCTGCGGTCGCCAGCGGCGGTGCCGGCCGGCCTCGTGGCCGGACGGGCCGATGCCGTAGCGGCGTTCCCAGGAGCGGACGGTGGTGGGCGAGACGCCGAGTCGGCGGGCCACTCCCCCCGTGGTGATGCTGGCCTCGGCGAGGCTCGCCGTCAGGTCGGTGGGGATCTCCACCCCGGCACGGTACGCCCGCCGCCCGGCCGCCGACCACCGGACACGCCGCCCGCCGCGGGCCGGACGCGCCCGACGTGCCCGCAACGGTGCACAGGCGATGCGAGCTGCCGGACGGCCGGCGCCGTTCCACGGTGGAGGGGACCGGGCTTCGGGCCCGGTGTGGAAGGAGGTCGATCGCCATGGCAGCCGCCGCCCCGACTCCGCGGTCCGTCCTCGCCCACTCCGAACGGACGGCCCGCCTCGGCGATCCGGGGCTCGACCGCAGGCCGCGCCGCGTGCGCGGTACGGCGGGTGCGCCGGTCCGGGGTCCGCGAGTGAACGGCACGGTGCTCCCGGCGTTCGCGGTGGCCGCCGGACCCGCCCGGCGGGCCGCTGCCGCACCTCCTGCGGCAGTCCTGCCCGCCGGCCCGGCCGACCGGGGCTCGGCGGCCGCGTGCCGGCACCCGGCGGGTTCCGGCTCCAGGTTCGGATGACTCGTACTGTTCGGTTGCCGAGAGGCCGGGCGGACGCCGAGGCGCCCGCCCGGAACCGTGCCCGGCCCCGGCGGCGCCCTCAGCGGCGGGGCGGCAGCGGCACGAAGCCGCTGGTGCGCGCCGCGTACTCGGCCCAGCCGGGCTTGTCCGCACCCATCTGGCGTTCCAGCATCGGCTTGCCGCTGCCGAAGGCCAGCAGCCAGGTCATCAGCAGCGGGCTGCCGACGAACGCCCAGCCGATCGGGGTGTCCGCGGCGAGCAGGAAGAGCCCCCACCAGACGCAGGCGTCGCCGAAGTAGTTGGGGTGCCGGGTGTAGCGCCACAGGCCACGGTCCATCACCCGGCCGCGGTTGGCCGGGTCCGCCTTGAAGCGGCTCAACTGCCGGTCGCCGACGGCCTCGAAGAACAGTCCGACCGCCCAGAGCGCGGTGCCCGCCCAGGCGAACGGCCCGGGCCGGCCGGGCAGGTACTGGGCGGCCTGCACCGGCAGCGAGACGAACCAGACCAGGGCGGCCTGCAGCAGGTAGACGATGCGCACGGCGTAGAGCGTGCGGGCCCGGCCGGGCGGGCGGCGGGCGAGCATCCGGGCGTACCGCGGGTCCTCGCCGGTGCCGCGGGCCCGCCGCGCGATGTGCGCGGCGAGCCGGACGCCCCAGAGGGCGGTGAGCACGGTGGCGAGCAGCCGCCGCCCGTCGTCGCCGTACCCGGCCGAGAGCCCGTAGCCGGTGAGCGCGACGGCGGTGAAGGCGAGGCCCCAGGCGACGTCCACGCCGCGGTGCCGGCCGGTGCGCAGCCCGACGGCGAGCGCGGCCAGCATCACCGCGAGGGCGGCGCCGGCGGCCGCCGCGAGGTTGACGGCGAAGGCGGCGGCGTTCACGGGGCCGCCGCGTACCGCACCGCGGGGCCGGCGGGCCGGACGGCGAGGATCTGGTCGACGCCCATCCGCCCCTCGGCGAACGCGAGCGAGCTGCCGGCGGTGTACAACTGCCAGAGCCGGACGGTCGGTTCCCCGACCAGGCCGGTGAAGTCGGCGTGCCGCTCGCGGAGGGTGTCGTACCAGGCGTCGATGGTGCGGGCGTAGTGCTCGCGCATCGCCTCGACCTGCCGGACTTCCAGCCCGGCGCCCTCCAGCAGGTCGACGGTGCGGCCGACCGGGCGCATGTGCATGTCGGGGGCGATGTAGGTCTCGATGAAGGCGCCGCCGCCGGGGGCGTTCGCGCCGCGGGACATCTGCTGCACCAGCAGCCGGCCCTGCGGGCGGAGCAGGCCCCGCAGCCGCCCGGCGAAGGCGGGGTAGTGCCGTTCGCCGACGTGCTCGCCCATCTCGATGCAGCTGATCGCGTCGTACGGCCCGTCCGCGAGGTCGCGGTAGTCCCGCAGCAGCACCTCGACCCGGTCGGCGAGACCGGCTTCGGCGACCAGCGCGGAGGCGAAGGCGTGCTGGCGGCGGGAGAGGGTAACGGCGGTGACCCGGGCGCCGTAGTGCTTGGCGGCGTGCCGGGCGAGGGCGCCCCAGCCGCAGCCGACGTCGAGCAGGCGGCTGCCGGGGCGCAGGTCGAGCTTGCGGCAGACCAGGTCGAACTTGGCGGTCTGCGCGTCCGTCAGGCTCTCGTCGCCGGAGGTCCAGTAGGCGCAGGAGTAGGCCATCGCGGGGCCGAGCAGCAGGGCGTAGAACTCGTTGGAGAGGTCGTAGTGGTGGCTGACGACGGCCCGGTCCCGGCCGCGGCTGTGCAGGGTGCCGCGGACGGCGGCCCGGCCGCCGGGCCGGGCGGGCCGCGGGCCGAGGGCGCCGAGCCGGGCGGCGGCGGCGAGCAGCCGGGGCAGGTCGCGGGCGGACGGGCGGACGGGACCGCGGCCGGCGAGGGCGCGGCGGACGGTGCCGAGACCCTCGGCGAGGTCGCCCTCGACGTCCAGGTCGCCGGTGATGTAGGCGTCGGCGAGGCCGAGTTCGCCGGGCTGCCAGAGCAGCCGGCGCAGCGCGCGGCGGCGGCGCAGCACGACGGTGGGGGTGCCGTCGGGGCCGGCGGTGGACCCGTCCCAGGCGCGGAGCCGGAACGGCAGCGGGCCGAGCAGGTCGGTGAGCAGGGCTTCGAGGCGGTCGGCGGCGGTCACCGGGCGGTCTCCTCGCGGGTGAGCAGGATCTGCCGGACGTCGAGGTAGCCGGTGCGGAACCCGGCCTCGGAGTAGGCGAGGTAGAGCTCCCAGGTGCGGCGGAAGACCTGGTCGAAGTCGAGCGCGGCGACGTCCGCGGCGCGGTCGGTGAAGCGTTCGCGCCACAGCCGCAGGGTCTCGGCGTAGTGCGGGCCGTAGGCGTGGTCGGCGGTGACCCGCAGCGCGGTGTGCCGGGCGGTCGCCTGGTCGATGGCCTGCACGGAGGGGATGAGCCCGCCGGGGAAGATGTACTTGAGGATCCAGGTGTAGGTGTTGCTGCTGGCGATCATGCGGTCGTGCGGCATGGTGATGGCCTGCAGGGCGGCCCGGCCGCCGGGGGCGAGGACGCGGTCGATGGTGCGGAAGTACTCGGGCCAGAACTGCCGTCCGACGGCCTCGATCATCTCCACGCTCACCACGGCGTCGTACTGCCCCTCGGCGGCGCGGTAGTCGCAGAGCCTGACCTCGGCGCGGTCGGCGAGGCCGGCCCCGGCGATCCGGCGGCGGGCGAGGGCGAGCTGCTCCTCGGAGAGGGTGAGGCTGGTGACGCGGGCGCCGCGGGCGGCGGCGCGCAGGGCGAGTTCGCCCCAGCCGGTGCCGATCTCCAGGACGCGGCTGCCGGGGCCGACGGCGGCCAGGTCGAGCAGCAGGTCGATCTTGCGGTGCTGGGCCTGGGGCAGGTCGTCCCAGGTGGCGAGGGGGGCGCCGGAGGGGGTGGTGTCGAAGACCGCGGAGGAGTAGGTCATCGTCCGGTCGAGGAAGATCGCGAAGAGCTCGTTCGACAGGTCGTAGTGGTGGTGGATGTTGCGGCGGGCGTTGTCGGCGGTGGGGAGCACGGCGGCGGGCGGCCGCTGCACGTAGAGGCGGCGCAGCCACTGGGCGCCGGTCGGGACGAGGGTCTCGGGGGCGGTGGCGAGCACGGAGAGCAGGCCGACCAGGTCGGGGGCGTCCCAGTCGCCGGCCTGGTAGGACTCGCCGAAGCCGATCAGGCCGGTGGCGCCGACCCGGGCGAGGAAGTCCGCGGGCCGGTGCAGGCGGAGCACCGGGGCTCCGGGCGGGGCGGCGACCAGCCGGCTGCCGTCGGGCAGTCGGACGTCCAGGCCTCGGCGGTGGGCGACCCGTCGGAGCAGGCGTCCGGCGACGGCGGCGCGCAGCTGCGCACGGGGGACGCGGGCGACGTCGGGCCAGCGGGTCCGGTCGACCTCGGCGATCGGCGGGGCGGCGGGCTCGGCGGCCGGTGCGGCGGCGGGTGCGGTGGGGAGTTCGGCGGGCCGGGTCACGGGGCGGACACCTCTTCTGTGGCGGCGGAACCGGTGCGGTCGTCGGGCAGGGGCCTGGGGCGGGGGTGGACGGGCAGGCCCTTCAGCAGGAGGCGTATGCCCTGGTGGCGGATGTGCACACTGACGGCGAGGGTGGCGAGCGGGTGCCGCAGCGCGGCCCGCAGCAGGGCGGCCGGGCCGGCCGGACGGCGGCGGCCGCGCACGGTGGCGACGAACGGACTCGCGCCGTCGCGTTCCAGACGGACGGTCAGGGCGAGCCGCTCGCCCGGCCGGGGCAGGGCCATCCGGTACCGGCCGTCGACGGGGAAGAACGGCGAGACGTAGAACTCCTTGGCCACCGAGGCGCGGCCGTCGGCGCCGGGCCGCAGCAGGTAGCGGTGGTGGCCGCCGTAGGTGTTGTGCACCTCGGCGACGGTGCACAGCGGGGTGCCGTCGGCGGCGAGGCACCAGTAGACGGTGAGCGGGTTGAAGACGTACCCGAGCGAGCGGGCCTGCGCGAGCATCAGGACCTTGCCGCCGGCGAGGTCGACGCCCTGCCCGGCGAGGTAGCGGGCCAGGTTGCCGCGCAGGGTGCCGCGGGGGTCGCCGGGGTGGTCGGCGGCCCGGAAGCGGGCGAGCGGGCGCAGCGCCCGGGGCAGCACGGGCAGGTGGTCGAGGTCGACCAGCCACAGGTAGGTGCGGTGCCGGAAGGCGTGCCGCACCGGGGCGGTGCGGACGTGGGTGATCGCGCACTCGTACAGGGCGGCACCCCAGGGGCCGGGCAGCGCGGCCGTGCTGCGGCCGGTGTCGGCGGTGGCGGCCGCGGCAGTCATCGGACGCCCGCCGGCAGGCCGGACCGGGCGGCGGCGCCGTCCTCGGCGGGTAGGCCGAGCAGGGCGTGCGCGGCCTGCACCCCGGAGCGGCAGCCGTCCTCGTGGAAGCCCCAGCCGTGGTGGGCGCCGGCGAAGGCGGTGCGGCCGGCGGTGAGTTCGGGCAGCCGGCGCTGGGCGGCGATCGTCTCGGCGGTGTAGACGGGGTGCTCGTAGACGGTGCGGGAGAGGACGTCCTCCTCGGCGAGCGGGTCGTGCCGGTCGGCGTTGAGCGTCACCAGGTAGTCCTCGGCGGTGTCGAGGCCGAGCAGCCGGTTGAGGTGGTAGCTGACCTGGACACTCTCGGCGCTGCCGCCGCAGTCGGCCATCCGGTAGTTCCAGGAGGCGCGGGCCCAGGCGGCCCGGGGCAGCCGGGAGGCGTCGCGGTGCAGCACGGTGGGGTTGCGGGAGTAGCGGAAGGCGCCGAGCACCTCGCGTTCGGCGCGGGTCGGGCGGGCGAGCAGGGCGAGCGCCTGGTCGGCGTGGGTGGCGACCACCACGGCGTCGGCGGCGGTGCGGCGGCCGTCCGCGGTGGTGATCTCCACGCCGTCGTGGTGGCGGTGCACCGCGGTGACGGGGGCCGAGCGGTGGACGGCGGTGAGGCGTTCGGCGATCCGCTCGACGTAGGTGCGGGAGCCGCCGACCACGGTGCGCCAGGTCGGCGAGCCGGTGACGCCGAGCATGCCGTGGTTCTCCAGGAAGGCGAAGAGGTAGCGGGCCGGGTAGTCGCCGGCCAGATCGGGGGCGCAGGACCAGACGGCGGCGACCACCGGGGTCATGAAGTGGCTGGTGAAGTACCGGGAGAAGCCGCCCTCGTCGAGGAATCGGCGCAGCGAGGGGTCGCCTGCGCCGGGGTCGGCGAGCAGCCGGCGGGCGCGGCGGTGGAAGCGCGGCACCTCGGCGAGCATCCGCAGGTAGCGGCCGCGGAGCAGGGCGTCGGGGCGGGCGAGCAGTCCGGCGGGGCCGCGGGCTCCGGCGTACTCCAGGCCGCAGCCGCGGCACTGGACGGACATGCTCATGTCGCTCTCGCGGGTCTGCACGCCGAGTTCGCGGAACAGCCGCACCAGGTGCGGGTAGGTGCGGTGGTTGTGCACCAGGAACCCGGTGTCGAGCGGCACCTCCCGGCCGTCGGCGCCCACGGCGCTCTGGGTGTGGGCGTGCCCGCCGAGCCGGGCCTGCGCCTCGAAGAGGTGCACGTCCACACCGGCCCGCCGGAGTTCGTGGGCGGCGGTCAGCCCGGCCACTCCGCCGCCGACCACGGCGACGGTGCGGCCCGCGGGCGCCGGCCGCACGCGTACTCCGCCCGCCGGTTGCGGCACTGTTCCGGACACTGTCACGGGGCCCCCTCCACTGCACGGGCCCGCACTGCCGGCGGGCCGCTCCTTCACTGGCCACCGGTACTTCGGAGCGGTGCGCCGGGCGGATTGCCCTCGGTCGGTGCGGAGTTGTCGCGGCGGGCGGACGGGCCGGCACCCGCCCCCGCGGACGGGGGCAGGTGCCCGCGCTCAGCTGAACGGCAGCAGCATCACCGGCGTGCCGCTCGGGTGCGCCGAGCCGCCCTCCGGCTCCACCGTCACGCCGACGCCGACCGCGCCGTTCAGCGGCCCCTGCAGCAGCAGCGAACCGCCGGAGGCCGACATCAGTCCGGCCGGCCGCATCGTCCCGGCGTCGTCGAACCACAGCTCGTAGGTCTTGCCGGCGGGCAGCGCCGGCATCCCGGAGGCCAGGAACCCGGCCTGGCCGCGGCTCTGCGACCAGACCACCGTGCCGACGCCGGGGCCGGCGGTCGCGGTCGCCGTCCGGGCGTCCGGCGCGGTCAGCAGGCTGCCGAACGCGGCCTGCTGGGACTGCAGTTGCGCGGCCCGCGCATCGGCCTCGTCGGCCCGCCGGCTCTGGTCGACCGCGAGGCCGCCGAGCGCCGCGGCCAGCGCCACCGACGCCG
Organism: Kitasatospora sp. NPDC093679; assembly: GCF_040683455.1. Lineage (NCBI taxonomy): Bacteria > Bacillati > Actinomycetota > Actinomycetes > Kitasatosporales > Streptomycetaceae > Kitasatospora > Kitasatospora sp. NPDC093679. Next base: position 143,254 of record NZ_JBFBDW010000001.1, on the reverse strand, counting down.
CCAGCGCGAGCTTCGGCCAGTGCCGGACGATCTTGCTCCGGCGGTGGCGCCCGGTCGGCTGCGGCGGCACCTCCGGGGGCGGCACCACGGACGGCGGCGCGAGCTGGCGGACGGACCCGATGCCCGCCATCACCCGGGCCCGCAGCTCGGCCGGCGGCGTCTCGGCCTCCGCGGCACCGAGGCGCGCCAGGGTGGCGGCGAACTCCCGGACCTCCAGCGCGCAGGCCTCGCACAGGGCCAGGTGGCGCTCGAACTCCGCCAGCTCCGGCCCCTCCAGGGCATGGGCCGCGTACGCGCCGGTCAGCGTGTGCAGTTCGGCTCCGCCGGTCACGACTCCACCCCCAGGCAGTCCCGCAGCCGGATCAGACCGTCCCGCATCCGGGTCTTCACGGTGCCCAGCGGCGCGCTCAGCATGTCCGCCACCTCACGGTACGAGTAGCCCCGGTAGTAGGCCAGGGTGACGGCCTGGCGCTGGAGCTCGGTCAGCATCCTCAGACAGCGCCGCACCTGCTCGCGCTCCAGGCGGCCCTCCACCTGCTCGGCGACCTCGTCGAAGGCCGGCACGTGCGAGCGGGCGGCGACCCGCTGCTCCCGGTCGGCCGTCGCCTGCGCGGAGCGGACCCGGTCGACCGCCCGGCGGTGCGCCATCGTCAGCACCCAGGACATCACCTCGCCGCGGTCCGGCTGGTAGCGGGCGGCCGTCCGCCACACCTCCAGCATCACCTCCTGGGTCACCTCCTCCGACTGCGCCGGGTCCCGCAGCACCCGGCGCACCAGGCCGAAGACCGGGCCCGCCACCACGTCGTACAGCCGCCCGAACGCGTCCTGGTCGCCGAACGCCACCTGGGCGAGGAGCTCCTTGAGGTCCGGGCCGCGGCGCTGCGGACCGGACAGGTGGACCACCGTGCTCAATCCGCCACCCCGCTCGGTCGGGCGGCGCGGACCGCCGGTCGGGCCGGGCAGGCGTGCGGCCTGCCCGTCGGACGGATGACGGGCATCGGGAACCTCCGGGTCGTCGGTGGGACCGCACCGTCCTCGGGCGGCGGCGGTCGTCGGGCACGGTTCATTCGGAACCGGACGCCCGCCGGATTGCCCGCGGGCCGCACCAGCATGGCGGAACCCGCCCGCCCGCACACCGCTCCGGACGGAAGGACCGGAACCCATCCGATCCGCGGCCGGCTCCGAAGCACCGCGCGCGAGACCGTCCGCCCCCGAACCGCCCGGAGACCTTCACCGTGCCCACCGACCGCCGCCCGATGCCGCTCTTCCACGTCCGGGAGATCTTCGCCGAACCGGCGGCCGCCGCCTCCCCGCGCGGCCGGCAGGTGCTGGAACGCTTCCCCGGCGCCCGGGTGGTCGAGGTCGACTCGCACTGGCGGATCCCGCACCTGCACGGCAACGCCGGGAACGTCGAACGCTGGGCGCGGATCAAGAGCGAGGTCCTGGTCCTCGGGGTGAAGAAGACCCTCGCCGCCCGGCCCAACGGCCGCTCCGCCGACTGGATCGCCCCCAGCTCCGCCAACGGCTGCGCGCTGGCCTGCGCCTACTGCTACGTACCGCGCCGCAAGGGCTACGCCAACCCGATCACCGTCTTCACCAACATCGACCGGATCGTCGCCCACCTCGCCGGCCACGTCCGCCGGCAGGGCCGCAAGCCCGCGCCCAACCAGTGCGACCCCACCGCCTGGGTGTACGACATCGGCGAGAACAACGACTGCTCGGTGGACGCCCTGATCTGCGACAACACCGCCGACCTGGTCCGCGCCTTCCGCGGGTGGCCGACCGCCAAGGCCTCCTTCGCCACCAAGTGGGTCAACCGCGACCTGCTCGCCCTCGACCCGCGCGGCCGCACCCGGATCCGCTTCTCGCTGATGCCGCCCGCCGACGCCCGGCTGCTGGACGTCCGCACCACGCCCGTCCCCGAGCGGATCGCCGCCGCCGGCGACTTCCTCGACGCCGGGTACGAGGTGCACTTCAACCTCTCCCCCGTCGTCCTGCGCGCCGGCTGGCAGCGCGACTGGGCCGAGCTGCTGCACCGGATGGACGACATGCTGCCCGCCGCCGTGAAGGCGCAGGCCGCGGCGGAGATCATCATGCTGACCCACAACCGTGAACTGCACGAGGTCAACCTCGGCTGGCACCCCAAGGCCGAGGAGCTGCTGTGGCGGCCCGCCCTCCAGGAGGCCAAGACCTCCGGGAACGGCGCCCGCAACGTCCGCTACCGGGCCGCGGGCAAGGCGGCGGCGCTCGCCGAGCTCCGCGGCCTGATCGACCGGCACGCGCCCTGGCTCAGGGTGCGGTACGCCTTCTGACCGACCGTCCAGCGGCCACCGCCCGGTGGCCCACCGCCCCCGGGAGGACCGATGACCGACCAGCCCGCCCGGCCGCCGCGCTGCCTGGTGACCGGCGCCACCGGGTACATCGGCGGCCGCCTGGTGCCCGAACTCCTCGCGGCCGGCCGCACCGTGCGCTGCCTGGTCCGCGACCCCCGACGGCTGCGCGACCACCCCTGGCGGGCCCGGGTGGAGACCGCGACCGGCGACGTCACCCGGCCGGACACCCTGACCGCCGCCTTCGAGGGCGTCGACACCGCCTACTACCTCGTCCACTCCCTCGGCACCGGCCCCGGCTTCGAACGCACCGACCGCGAGGCCGCCCGGGCCTTCGGCGCGGCCGCCGCCCGGGCCGGCGTCCGGCGGATCGTCTACCTCGGCGGACTCGTGCCCGCCGGCGTCCCCGCCGACGAACTCTCCCCGCACCTGCGCTCCCGCGCCGAGGTCGGCCGGGTGCTGCGCGCCAGCGGGGTGCCCACCGCCGAACTGCGCGCCGCGGTCATCATCGGCTCCGGCTCCGCCTCCTTCGAGATGCTCCGCTACCTCACCGAACGGCTGCCCGTGATGGTGACGCCCAGCTGGGTCGGCACCCGGATCCAGCCGATCTCCGTCCGTGACGTGCTGCGCTACCTGGTCGCCGCCGCCGACCTGCCGCCCGAGGTCAACCGGGCCTTCGACATCGGCGGCCCCGACGTCCTGACGTACCGCCGGATGATGCTCCGCTACGCGGCCGTCGCCGGCCTGCCCCGCCGGCTGATCGTCCCGGTGCCCGTCCTCACCCCCCGGCTCTCCGGCCTCTGGGTCGGCCTGGTCACCCCCGTCCCCAACTCCATCGCCCGGCCGCTCGTCGAATCCCTGCGGCACGAGGTCGTCTGCGCCGAGCACGACATCGCCCGGTACGTCCCCGACCCGCCCGAACAGACCGCGCCCGGCCTCGACCGGCCGGTGCACGGCCTGATCGGCTTCGACGACGCCGTCCGCCTCGCCCTGCGCCGCATCCGCGACGCCCAGGTCACCACCCGCTGGTCCTCCGCCTCCCTGCCCGGCGCCCCCAGCGACCCGCTGCCCACCGACCCCGACTGGGCCGGCGGCAGCCTCTACCAGGACGTCCGCGAACTGCGCGTCGACGCCGCACCGGAATCCGTCTGGCGGGTCGTCGAAGGCATCGGCGGCGAGAACGGCTGGTACTCCTTCCCGCTCGCCTGGGCCCTGCGGGGGTGGGCGGACCGCGCGGTCGGCGGGGTCGGGCTGCGGCGCGGGCGACGCGACCCGGCCCGGCTGCGGGTCGGCGACTCGCTGGACTTCTGGCGGGTCGAGGAGATCGAACCGGGGCGGCTGCTGCGGCTGCGGGCCGAGATGCGGCTGCCCGGCCCGGCCTGGCTGGAACTCTCGGTCACCCCCGACGGCAACGGCGGCGCCCTCTACCGCCAACGGGCCCTCTTCCACCCCCACGGCCTCGCCGGCCACGCCTACTGGTGGTCCGTCGCCCCCTTCCACGCCGTCGTCTTCGGCGGCATGGCCCGCAACATCACCGAACGCGCCCAGGCCGCCTGAGAGGCGGCCCCCGGGGGCGCGGGGAACCGCGCGATCCGGATTGGCGAGCTCTTCAGGTTCGGCCCCTCGGACTGCGCAGTTCCCCGCGCCCCTGAGGGGTTGCCCCGCGCCCCCGAGTGCTTTCCCCTACTCCGTTGGCGGCCCGTCCCCGGTGAGCCATTGGCGGTAGACGCCGGCGAGGGCGGCGAGGACGGCCGTGCCGCCGGGGAGGGCCGTGGTGAGGGCGATGAGGGCGTTCGCGGCCTGGTCGGGGGGCGCCGTGGCCAGCCAGTTCGGCCAGAAGCCGGCGGAGGGCAGGACGGCCCCGGGTCCGGCCGGGGCGGCCGTCCTGGCGGCTTCGCCGCCGAGCGTGGCGTCCCATTCCCCGAGGACCCGGGCGAATCGGGTCCGCTGCCGGGAGGTGAACCGCCGTAGGCCGATCACCCGCAGGCTCTGCCGGACGAGTTCGGGCCGCTGTTCGCCGACGGCCGCGGTGGCGGCGAGCAGCAGCCGCGGATCCTGGGACAGCAGTCGGACCGTCCGGTCGTCGATCAGCCGGGCGAGCGCAGCGGCTCCGTCCCCGGACCCGTCCCCGGCACAGGGCCGGCGGGCGAGTTCGATCCGGATCAGCATCAGCCGGTCCCCGAGGTCCTCGGCCAGTCGTGCGGCTTCGGCGAGCTGCGGTCCGGCCTCTTCGGCGAATCCCTCGTCGACGGCCCAGCGGGCGTGCGCGTAGTCGGCCTCCGACTGCACTCCCGGGGCCTGCTCCTCGACGGCACGGCTGCGGGCGGCGGAGGCGAGCGCCCGGGCGGAGTCGAGTTCGCCGAGGGCGGCCCGTACCCGGGCTTCGAGCAGCAGCAGCCGTGCGCCGCGTTCGCCGCCGGCGGGCCGGTGGCCGAGGACTTCGGCGGCGCGGTGCGGGTCGTCGAGTTCCAGCAGCCGGGTGATCTGGACCTCGGCGTGCCGTTCCCACTGCTCGGCGGGCACCTCGCGGAGGGTGGCGGGGTGGAGCGTCCGTCCGGAGCGGGAGGCGAGGTAGGCCCGGCTGCCGGGCGGGAGTTCGTCGACGGAGCCGGTGAGCAGGGCTTCGACGCCGGGCTGCCAGCGCCGGTCGAGTTCGGTGGCGGACTCGCCGAGGCCGAGCCGGTGGTAGAGCTCTTCCGCGCGGGCGGTGAGGCCGTCCTCCTGCACGTAGTGCAGCACGGCGGCCTCGTGGATCTCGGCGACCTGTTCGGGCGCCTCGGCCTGCAGCAGCGGCAGGAGTAGGCGGCGGAGGTCGCTGCGGTGTTCGAGGGAGCCGTCGGCGGCGGGGCCGAGCAGGGTGGTCTCGCGGGCGAACAGGTCGAAGAGTTCGCCGGCCCGCAGGTCGTCGGGGACGTGCACGCCTCCGGGGCCGGCCAGGACGTAGCGCAGTACGGCGGGGGTGAGACGGCGGAGCACCAGGGCGGGGCGGGCGAGGCTGCGGACGTCGGGGTCCTCGATGCGGTCGAGGACGTGGCGGTGGAGGTGGTCGTGCAGTTCTCCCCCGGTGGTGTCTCCACGTCCGATGAGGTCGGCGGCGAGGCGCAGGTCGAGCGGGTCGCCGCCGACGGCGTCGACGACGGGGTCGAGGGCGGCCGGGTCGGCGGCGGGGCCGAGCAGCGCGCTCAGGTGGGCGCGGGCGGCGTCGCGGTCGAAGTCGGGCAGTCGGAGTTCGCGGGCGGGCAGTCCGGCGGGGACGCGGCCGGCGAGGACGACCCGCAGGGCCGGGTTGGCGTCGGCGAGCAGGTCGAACATCCGCCGGAGTTCGGCGAGCACCTCGGGGCCCATGTCCTGGGCGGCCTCGAAGGTGTCGATCGCGAGCAGGACGGGGCCGTCGGGCAGTGCGAGGGCGAGCAGCCGGGCGAACTCGCGGTACAGCGGCTCGCGTTCGGCGGGTGCGGTGAGCAGCCGGACGGAGGCGGTGAGGTGGTCGGTGGTGCCGCGGGCGGTGGCCGCGGAGTCGGCGTGGGCGGCGGCGAGGGTGTGCAGGTCGGGGGCGGCGGCGCGGGCGATCCACTTGTCGGTGAAGAACTCGGCGAGGGGCCGCAGTCCGGGGTGCTGGATGCGCAGTTGGCGGACGGCTTCGAGGAGCAGGGTGAGCGGTTCCTGCGGCAGCAGGCCGGGCCGGTCGAGGTCGATGTGGGCGAAGGGCAGCCGGGGGCCGGTGCTGCGGTGTTCGCCGTCGAGGATGAAGCGGGCGAGGACGGTGGACCTGCCGATGCCGCCGGGGCCCCCGATCAGCATCGGCCGGCGGTCGGTGCCGGCGGTGTGCTCGGCGAGTTCGGCGAGGACGTCGGCGCGTCCGGCGACGTGGGTGCCGGCGAGGCGGCGCAGCGGTTCGAGGAGTCGGCGGCGTTCGAGGTGGTCGGTGATCTCGGTGGCGCCGGGCAGGCCGGGGACGAGGCCGTCGAGCCATGCGGTGACCCGGGCGGTGGCGAGGAGCTCGTCGAGGTCCTGTTCGGCGGGGGGCGGGGCGGTGTCGGTGAGGTAGCGGGTGAGGGCGAGTTGGACGGGTCCCTGGGGGCGGTCGGGGTTGGTGTCGAGGGCGCGGCGGTGGGCGTCCGGGCCGGCCATCGCGGCGAGGGTGGTGCGGCGCAGGGCCTCGGGCAGGCGCCATTCGGGGCTGCCGTCGGCGCCGTGGACGGGTTCGCTGACGGCGAGGAGGGCTTGCAGGGCGGCGGCGTCGGGTTCGTGGCCGACCGGGCGGAGGGTGGCGGGGTCGTAGCAGGCGAGGACGGCGGCGGCCTGGCGGTAGGCCTGTTCGGCGGGCGGGGGCGGGCCGGCCGCCGCGGCCGTCCTGCGGGTGAGCCGGTCGAGGCGTTCTTCGACGGTGGCGGCGCCGAGGCGGGTGCGGGCCGTGGTCATCGCAGGACCTGCCGGTCGAAGACGGCGTCGGCGGTGTCGCGGACGGCGTCGGGGAGCCGGCGGATCGCGGCGGCGCGGTCGTCGGGCAGTGCGGCGAGCAGCCGGTCGACGACGGTCTCGACGAGGGGCGGCGCGATCTCGGTGCCGAGGTCGGTGGCGAGCCGGCCGAAGAAGGCGCACAGGTCGCGGCGGTCGACGGTGCCGACGGGCTCGGTGAGGACGCAGTCGAGGGCGTCGAGTGCCGGGCGGTCGTGGCCGAGGAGGAGGACGCGCAGGCCGGGGTGGCGGCCGCGGACGGCGGCGTCGGTGAGGTGGTCGATCAGGGCGGCGGTGTCGGCCTGCAGCGGTACGTGGTCGAGGCTGTCGACGACGAGCAGATGGGTGGTGCGGCCGGACGCGTCGTAGAGCCGGCCGACCAGCCAGTCGCACAGCCGGCGGGCCTGGTCGGCGCCCCGGGCGGGCGGGGCGGGGGTGGGTTCGGGCAGTTCCAGCTGGGCGGCGACGGAGCTCATCAGGTCGTGGGGGGTGCAGAGCCCGTCGGCCCATTCGGCGAGGTCGACGAGGACCGGTCGGAAGGTCCGCAGCTGCTGGGCGACGTGGTTGACGAAGTACCAGGTGTGGGACTTGCCGCAGGAACGGGGGCCGGTGACGAGCAGGACGCGGCTGCGGCTGTCGGAGACGAGGTCCTTGAGGTGGGTGCGGAGCAGGGTGCGACCGAGGAAGAGCCGCCGGCCGAGCAGGTCGGCGGTATACGGGTCCTCGGCTGCGGCGTCGCCCGGTCCGGCGGACGACGCCGGGACGGCGGTGAGCAGCCGTTCGGCGAGGGCGGCCACGGCGGGGAAGCGGCCGTCGCGCAGGGCGCCGAGGAACTCCTCCAGCCGGCCGTCCCGTTCGGCCTCCTCGACGACCCGGTGGACGGTGGTGCGCAGGTCGGTGCCGGTGGTGGCCGGTCCGCGGCCGGTGGGGGACCACGCCCGTTCGAGGTCCTGCGGCGTGCAGTCGTTGACGACGACGTCCACGAGGCGCCGCCGGTCCGCGCCGGAGAGTCTCACCGTCACCGCCGCCGCGGGCGGCCCGGGTGGGTCGTCGGGGGCGCCGTACGCGGGGTCGAGGCCGTGGTGGAGGCCGTGGTGGAGGGCGGGCGGGGCGGCGGGGGCCTCCCGCGTCTGCGTTCCGGGCGTGGTCATCAGGGGTGCCCCCGGTCGGGGTGTGCGGTCCGGGTCCGGTCGGCCGGGCCGCGGGCGGGGTGCGCCGCCGTTCGGGCGGCGGGCCGGACGGTCAGGCGGCGATCCGGGCGCGGACGGGCGCGCGGACGGCCGGGCGGGCGAGGTACTCGGCGGCGCCGTGGTGGTTGGCGCTGTCGTTGACCACCACGACGTCCTCGGTGAGGCTGCCCGGCTCGTACTCCGGGCGGACGGTGCGGCCCAGGGCGACCAGGTCGCGGGGGTCGTAGGCGTTCCGCCAGGCGGCGACGCCGGGCGGCACGGTGAGCGGGGCGGCGAGCCGGTCCCGGATCTCGGGGATGCCGAGCGGCGAGCCGATGGTGATCAGCAACGGCACTTCGCCCGGATGGGTGCGCAGCACCTCGTAGGCGATCACCGAGCCGAGGCCGTGACCGACCACGACGAGCGGCCCGTCGGCCTCCTCCAGGGCGGTCGAGGCGACCTTCTGGATCTGCTCGCGCATCCCGCCGGAGAAGTAGGCGTGGGCGTCCTCGTAGGTGTGCCGGGCGAGGGCCTGGAAGGCCGCGGTGCGGCCGAACCGGGGCAGCGGCAGCGCTTCCGTGCCGGTGGCGGCGCCCGCTCCGGCGGAGAGGGCCTCGGCGGCGTACACCATGGCCCGCAGCCAGGGGTCGAGCGGCCCGGGGGCGGTGCTGCCCGGCACGGGCGTCCCGGTCTCGGCGCGGACGGCGGCGAGGAACTCCTCCGGCGGGTCGGGGGCCGACGGCCGGGCCGTCCCGGGCGCCGAACCCGAGGGCGGCAGTTCGGTGACCCCGTCGTCGGGGACGGGTGCGGGCAGCGGCTCGTGGTGGCGCAGCGGCGCCCAGTACGCCATCCGGGAGAGCCCGCCCATCGGCCGGCCGAAGAGGGCGACGTCCCATTGCTCCTTCAACTGCTGTTCGGGCGGTTTGTTGCCGACCCCGTGCACGTAGACGATCGCTGGGCCCATGGCATGCCTCCGGCCGCTCGCTCTGCCTCCAGTGTCGGCCCCTTCGGCGGGGAGCTCAATCGCCCGCGGACGGCCGTCCGCCGCACGCCGCGCCGTTGGTGACGGTCCGTGGCCGGTCTGAGCGCCCGGACCCGGCCGCCGGGTCCGGGTGACGGCCGGCCGGGGTGACGGCCCGTGGCCGTCCGCCGGGGACCGTCGCAGGCCGCCCGCGGGATCCCGGCTGACGGCGGGTCGGCCGGGGTGCCCCGGCCCGTCCGGAGTCGCCCTCGGTGACGGACGCCTCGGGCGGACCGCACCGGGCGGACGGTCGCGCTCGGTGTACGGCGGGCCCGCGGCGGGGGAAAATCGGTGTGCGGAGCGCCGCGGCCCGGCTAGGTTCGACGGGTGCCGGCCGACCGGTCGCACGCGGCACGGGGACGGAGGCGGGCAATGGCCGGGACGGACATCTCCGGGACGGGGCGCACCGCGCCCGGGGAGCTGCCGACGCTCGCCGGGCTGCTGGCCGGCCACCGCCCGCGCACCGCGCAGGAGGCCGCGGACCTCGCCCGGATCGCGCCGCTGGCGGCCGCCGCCGACCCCTACGACCGCGGACGGCCGCTGCACGTGACCGCCTCCGCGCTGATCGTGCACCCCGCCCGGCGTGAGGTGCTGCTGCGCTGGCACGAGCGCCAGCAGGACTGGCTGCAGGTCGGCGGACACGGCGATCCCGGCGAGGAGTCCCCGGGCGCGGTGGCGCTGCGCGAGGCCGAGGAGGAGACCGGCCTCGCCGACCTGGCGTTCTGGCCCTCGGCGGAGCTGCTGCACGTGGTCGTGCTGCCGGTGCCCGCCTCGGACCGCGAGCCGGCCCACGAACACGCCGACCTCCGCTTCGTGCTCGCCACCGGGACCCCGGGGGCGGCCCGCCCCGAGCGGCCGGGCGCCCGGGTGCGGTGGCTGCCGCTCGCCGAGGCGGCCGGGGCGGCCCGCGGCGAGGCCCTGCGGGAGTCGCTCGCCCGGCTGGGCACCCTGCTGGAGGACGGCTCCCCGGCCGCACCGGCGAACTGACCGACCGTCACGGAACGGATGAGGTGGATGGGATTGCACGCCGACCAGGTGCTCGTCTTCGACGCCGACGACACGCTGTGGGAGAACAACGTGCTCTTCGAGCGCGTCATCGAGGGCTTCCTCGACTGGGTGGCCGGCGATCCCGCCGACCCCGCCGCCCGGCAGGCCGCCCGGGCGGTGCTCGACGCGGTGGAGGCGGCGAACGCGGCCACCCTCGGGTACGGCGCCACCGTGTTCCGGCACAACCTGGCCGAGAGCCTCGGACAGTTGCAGGGCCGTTCCGTCACGGCCGAGGACCGGGACCGGATCGACCACCTGCTGCTGCCGCTGACCAGCCGCACGGTCGAACTGATCCCCGGCGTCGCCGACACCCTCGCGGAGCTGGCCGGGCGGCACCGGCTGCTGATGCTCACCAAGGGCGACGAGGCGGAGCAGCGGCGCAAGGTCGAGGCGTCCGCCGTCGCGCACCACTTCGGCGGGATCCACATCGTGGCCGAGAAGAACGTCGACACCTACCACCGGCTGGTCGCCGACCTCTCGCTCGTCCCCGACCGGACGTGGATGATCGGCAACTCCCCCAAGTCGGACATCGTGCCGGCCCGCCGGGCCGGCCTGAACGCCGTCTTCATCCCGCACGAGCACACCTGGGTGCTGGAGCACGAGGAGTTCGGCGCGCACACCGCCACCCTGGAGCTGGCGGGCTTCACCGAGCTGCTCACCCACTTCTGAACTCCCCGTTCGGCCGGCGCGGGTTTGGCGGGTGTACGAACCGGCAAATCGCCCGATATGGACGTTCACACCTTCTCCGGATCCAGGCGGTCACCGCTCGCCGGATGGCTGGACGCACCGTCCGGCTGGGCCGCCCTCGACCCCGCGTCGGAGCGCCTGCACGGGATGCTCCAGCAGGTCCCGCAGCCCGTGCGGGACGCCCTGCACGGCGTGTGGCTCGGCCATCACCTGCACCCCGCGGTGGTCCAGCTCCCGGTGGGCTGCTGGCTCTCGGCCACCCTCCTGGACGCCGCCTGCACCTCCCCCGACGCGGCCCGCCGGCTCACCGGGATCGGCCTGATCGGCGTGGCCCCCGCCGCCTGGACGGGCTGGGTCGACTGGTCGACGCTGACCGCCGAGCAGCGCCGCACCGGCCTGGTCCACGCCGTCGGCATCGTCGCCGCGGCCGCCCTGCAGGGCGCCTCGCTGGCCGCCCGCTGCCGCGCCGCCCGTACCGGCACGGCCCCCACCTCGGGCCGCCTCCTCGGCCTCGCCGGCCTCACCGTCGCCGCCACGGCCGCCGCCCTCGGCGGCCACCTCGCCCACCACCAGGAGCCCGCCGAGAGCCTCTGACCCCGTCAGAGCGTCCCGCCGGCCCGCGGGCGGGTGAGGCCCGTCGGCCCGTGCTGCGAGCACCAGGCGCAGTCGCAGACCGCCAGGGCGTTGGCCCGGCAGTGCGCCGTGGGCCAGTACACGGACGCGCACGGCCCCGGGTCCACCGGCGCGCCGTCGCGGGCAGCGTGCGCCGACACCAGCCGCACCGAATCTCGGCCCCCGCCCCGGCCGCCCGCAGCCTCGCGGCGGCGGCGACCGCCCGCTCCAGGGCCGCCTCCGCCACCAGGCCCACCGGCGCGCCGTCCACCAGCTGCCTGCTCCGCCACAGGCTCGCCCCGGTCACCGCCCGCACCGCCTTCACCACCTCGATCCCGCGGTCCCCCGCCTCGGTCAGGTGCACCGCGAAATCCGGATCCTCCACCGCAGCCCCTCCACACGCCGTCTGACGGCCCCGAGTACATCCGGACTGCGCCCGACCGTGCCACCCGATTTCGGTCGCCCGAGGGCACGGGGCGTCAGGGAGCCCGTCCGCCGACGGTAGCCTGGCGGATGCGGTGGGTGTCCGCCGCTCCGGCCCCACCGGACAGGAGACCAGCAGGTGAGCACGGCGCACGCGGGCCCCGGCGACTACAGCCGGGTGCCCAATCCGGAGCAGGCCCTGAAGTACGCGATCCGGCACATCGCAGGTGAGCGGGTCGAGATCATCGAGGGAGTCATCACCCCCGTGTCCCCCTCCTGGGCGCACGAGAGCGCCGTCGACCTGATCCGTGAGCAGATCGGCCCCCGGATGCGTGCGCTCGGCCTGCGCGCCGGTTCCGGCAACCTCGACCTGCCCGGCACGGAGAACTTCTACGTCCCCGACCTCGCCGTGGTGCCGGCCGCGTTGGCCAAGACCGAGGGTGCGTTGCTGCCGGACCAGACGGTGCTGGTCGTGGAGGTCACCTCCCCGTCCAACGGGGACACCGACCGGACCGCCAAGCGCCGCCGCTACGCCCAGTACGGTGCGCCGCTCTACCTGCTGGTCGACCGGCAGGAGCGGGTCTGCACGCTGTTCTCGCAGCCCGGGCGGCTCGGCTACACCCTCGTCGAGGGGCCCCGTCCGTTCGGGGTGCCGGTGCGGTTGCCGGCGCCGTTCGGCCTCGACCTCGACACCGCGGAGTTCTGACCGCGGCCGGTCCCGGGCGGCGGCGGCTGACAGTCGGGGCGGGCGGCGGTTGAATGGTGGTCGGGGCCCGGTGGGGGCCGGAGGCAGGCATGGACGCGGCCGCGGTACTGACCGATGCAAGGCGCTCGCACGGCGGGCACGCCTGGCGGGACGCCTGTGAGCTGTACGCCGCCGCGGACGGCGGGGAGCCGGGCGGGCTCGGGGTCGCGGATCTGGAGGACTGGGGCGAGGCGGCGCAGCTGCTCGGCCGGGGCGAGGAGGCGTCGGCCGTCCTGCAGCGGGCGTACCTGGCGCGCGAGGGGGCCGCGGACGTCCGTGGTGCGCTGCGCTGCGCGTTCTGGCTGGCGGAGGTGCTGGCGATGCGCGGTGAGTTCGCGCACGCGGGCGGCTGGCTGGCGCGGGCGGGGCGGTTCGCCGGGTCGGGTCCGCCGTGCGCCGAGCAGGGGTTCCTGCTGGTGCGGGAGGCGGAGCGGCAGCTGCAGGAGGGCGAGCACGAGGCCGCGTTCGGGACGGCGGGGCGTGTCCTGGAGCTGGCGGGGCGGTTCGGGGACCGGGATCTGGCGGTGCTGGCGGCCCAGTACCAGGGCGCTGCGCGGATCGCGCAGGAGCGCGTGGAGGAGGGTCTGGCGCTGCTGGACGAGGCGATGGTGGCGGTGACCGCCGGGGAGACCGGCCCGCGGGTGACCGCCTGGGTGTACTGCCTGGTGATCGCGGTCTGCCAGGACCTGCAGGAGTTGCGTCGGGCCCGCGAGTGGACGCTCGCGCTGGACGCCTGGACGGACGCGCGGCCGCAGTTCGAGGGCGGGTACTCGGGGATCTGCCTGGTGCACCGCTCGGAGCTGCTGCGGCTGGTGGGCGACTGGGCGAACGCGGCCGTGCAGGCGCGGAGCGCCTGCGAGCGGCTGACCCGCGGCTTCGGGGAGTTCCTCGCGGGTGGCGCCTTCTACCAGCTCGGCGAGATCCACCGGCTGCGCGGGGAGTGGGCGCGGGCCGAGGAGGCGTACCGGCAGAGCGGGCGGTACGGCTGCGACGCCCAGCCGGGACTGGCACTGCTGCGGCTGGCCGGGGGCCGGCCGGAGGCGGCGGCGGGCGGTGTGCGGCGTGCCCTCGCGGAGGCGCCGGACCGGTTGGCCCGGGCCCGGCTGCTGCCCGCGCTGGTGGAGGTCGCGCTGGCGGTCGGCGGCACGGCGGAGGCCCGGGCGGCCGCCGAGGAGCTCGCCGCGATCGCGGGGACCTTCCGGCGTCCGGCCCTGGACGCGCAGGCCGCGCAGGCGCAGGCGGCGGTGCTGCTCGCCGGGGCGCCCACGGGGGCCCGGGCGGAGGCGCTGACACAGGCCCGCCGGGCCTGGCGGCTGTGGCGGGACCTGGACGTGCCGTACGAGACGGCCCGGGCCCGGGTGCTGGTGGCACGGGCCTGCCGGGCACTCGGCGACGAGGACACCGCGGCGGTGGAACTGGACGCGGCGGCGGCCGAGTTCGCCCGGCTGGGCGCCGGGCCGGACCTGGCGCTGGCCCGGGCGGCGGCCGGCGGGGCGGGAGACGGGCCCCCTGGCGGTACGGGTCCGGCGCAGGCGCCCGCGGGGCTGACCCCGCGCGAGGTGGAGGTGCTGCGGCTGGTCGCCGGGGGCGGCAGCAACCACGCGATCGCCCGGGAGCTCCACCTCAGCGAGCGCACGGTGGCCCGCCACATCAGCAACATCCTCGGCAAGCTGGACGCCGGCTCCCGGACGGCCGCCGCCGCGTACGCCTTCGAACACGGCCTCGCCGGAGCCCGCACCCCGGGCCACTGAGGTCCCCGGGGCCGCGGAGATCCCCGGCTCGCCGGAGCCCACGGGCCGGTGCGGCCCTCGGCCGTCTGCGCACATCTGCCCATCCGCGCCTGCCCGGAACACATGGTTCTGCCGATGTGCCGCCCCGGCCCCGCGGCCTAGCGTCGGAGTACGGCGAAGGCCCCGGAAGGCGGCGACGACCGTGGCACTCCACGCACAGACACCTGCCGACGCACCGGCCCGGACGGGCGTCCCCGCCCCCGCCCCCGCGCAGGCGGGCCGGGCGGCGACGGCCCTCGGGGCGGCGCTGGCGGAACGCGGCGAGCACGCCGCCGCCGAACGTGCGCTGCGCCGCGCGGTCCGCTGCTGCAGGGCGGCGTACGGCCCGGACGACCCGCGGCTGGCGGTGCCGTTGCGGGCGCTCGGCGCGGTCTGCGTCGCCCGCGGCCGGCTGGCCGAGGCCGAGGCCCTGCTGAACCGGGTGCTGGTGCTGCTCGCGGGGCCGGGGGACGGAACGGAGGAAGAGTCATGAACGGGGAACGGCACGAGACCGTGGTCATCGGTGCGGGGCAGGCGGGGCTCGCCGTCGGTCAGCAGCTAGCCCGGCGCGGTCGGGAGTGCGTGATCCTGGACGGCAGCGTTCGGATCGGCGACAACTGGCGCTCGCACTGGGACTCGCTGCGGCTGTACAGCCCGGCCCGCTACGACGGGCTGCCCGGGATGCGCTTCCCCGCACCCGGCTGGTCCTTCCCCGGCAAGGACCAGGTGGCGGACTACCTGGAGGCGTACGCGGAGCGGTTCGATCTGCCGGTGCGCACCGGAGTCCGGGTCACCCGGCTCTCCCCCGCGGACACCGGAGACACCACCGGTGCCGGGAGCACCGGAAACACCGACGGCCTCGACGGGGCCGGCGGGTGGGTGGTGGAGACCGACCGGGGCCGGCTGCTCGCCGAGAACGCCGTGGTCGCCACCGGCACCTTCGGCCGCGGCCCGTACGTCCCGCCCTTCGCACCGGAGCTCGATCCGCGGATCCTGCAGCTGCACTCCTGCGAGTACCGCAACGAAGGCCGGCTGCGCGACGGGCCGGTGCTGGTGGTCGGCGCCTCGCACTCGGGTGCGGACGTGGCGTACGAGGTGGCCGGGCGGCACCGGACGGTGCTGTGCGGACGGGAGACCGGGCAGATCCCGCTCACCCTGGAGGCGCGGTCGACCCGGCTGGCGTTCCCGGTGCTGTGGCGGATCGCCGACCGGGTGCTCACCACGGGCACGCCGTTCGGACGGCGGATGCGCGACGAGGTCCGCACGCACGGCGGGCCGCTGCTGCGGGTGAAGGCCGCCGACCTGGCGCGGGCCGGGGTGGAGCGGGTGCCGGAGCGGATGACCGGGGTGCGGGACGGCATGCCGCTGCTCGACGGCGGACGGGTGGTCGAGGTGGCCAACGTCGTCTGGTGCACCGGCTTCCGGCAGGACTTCGGCTGGATCGACGCGCCGGTGACCGGCCCGGACGGCTGGCCGCGGGAGCACCGCGGCGTGGTCGGGGACGCGCCCGGTCTGTACTTCTGCGGCCTCGCCTTCCAGCGGGCGTTCAGTTCGATGCTGATCGGCGGCGCCGGCAAGGACGCCGCGGTGGTGGCGAAGCACATCGCCGCCCGCGAACGCCGCCTGCACCGGGCCGACCGCCGGGAGCACGTCCTGACCGCCGCCTGAGGGCCGCACCGGACAGGCGGGCGGGCCGGACAGGCCGAGCGGGCCGGGCGACCCGGACGCGGGCAACGGGCGGACGGGCTTGACGCGGAAGATACTAAGCGCGCATAGTATTCCTCATGAGGAAGCTCGCCACGGCACAGACCGTCTCCACCGCCCACCCGTCCGCCTTCTTCGCCCGCTGGGCCGACATGGCCACCTGGCCCGAGTGGAACACCGACACCGCCTGGGTCCGCCTGGACGGCCCGTTCGTCGAGGGCGCCACCGGCGTGCTCAAGCCCAGGGGCGGCCCCAAGGTGCCGTTCACCGTCGCGAAGCTCGTCCCCGGCCGGGAGTTCACCGACGTCTCCCGACTGCTGGGAGCCCGGCTGACCTTCCGTCACCTGGTCGAGCGCACCGAGCAGGGCGGCACCCTGGTCAACGTCGAGGTCACCCTCGACGGCCCGCTCGCCGCCCTGTGGAACGCGATCCTCGGGAAGGACATCCGGGCCGGCCTCCAGCAGGACCTCGACCGGCTCGCCGCCACCGCCGAGGCCGACGGCGCGGTGGCCGCCGCATGAGGGCCTGGCTCGGCGTCGTCTGCCGCGACCACGTCCTGCGCGGCACCGGGCTGGGCATCGCCCAGCTCAACCACGGCCGCCGGGACGCGGTCGCCCGTCTGGCGGCCGGCGACTGGCTGGTCTACTACTCGCCCCGGACGAGCCTCGCCGGCGGCCGCCCGCTGCGCGCCTTCACCGCCATCGGCACGGTCGCCGACGAGGAGGTGTGGCAGGCCGACGAGGGCGACTTCAAGCCCTGGCGGCGGCGGGTCGACTACCTGCCCGGCGCCGCCGAGGCACCGCTCGCCCGGTTCGACGGCACGCTCGACCTGACCTCCGGCCCCGACTGGGGGTACCGGCTGCGCCGCGGCCTGGTCGAGCTGACCGCCCACGACCTGGCCCTCGTCCGGGCCGCTATGGTCACCGCATGACCGACCACCCGCCGCGCCTGGCCAGCGGCTTCACCGAGCCCGACGAGAGCCCCGGCCTGCTGCTCTGGCAGGTCACCAACCGCTGGCAGGCCGCCCAGCGTGCCGCCCTCAAGCCGTACGGGCTGACCCACGTCCAGTTCGTCCTGCTCGCCTCGCTGAGCTGGCTGCAGGCGGACGGACCGGTCACCCAGAAGCACCTCGCCGACCACGCCGCCACCGATCCGATGATGACCTCCCAGGTCCTGCGCGCCCTGGAGTCCCGCGGCCTGGTCCACCGGCTGCCGCACCCGCACGACCGCCGCGCCCGCGCCCTCGCCCCCACCGACGAGGGCCGCGCCCTCGCCGACCGAGCCGTCGCGGCCGTCGAGGCCTGCGACCGCGCCTTCTTCGAACCGCTCGGCGCCGACGCCGCCGCCTTCAGCGCCGCCCTGCGCACCCTCCGCAGCGCGAAGGGGCAGCCGGGCGAAGCGGGCTGAGGGGCAGCCACCCGCGGGGCTGCGCCCGCGACGCGGGGTGTCGCCGGCGGCCCGTACCATCGGGGGCATGCTCACCGTTGCCACCTGGAACGTCCTGCACCGCGTCCACGCGGAGAACTGGAGCAGTGACGTCCTCGACCGGTGGCCCGAGGAGGCACCGCGGATCGCCGCCGTCACCGCCCGGGTCACCGCGCTGACCGAACGGGTGGTGGCGCTGCAGGAGGTGAGCGGCGACCAACTCGCCTCGCTCCGGGCCGCGTTGCCCACCGGCCGGAGCATCCACACGCTCGACTACCCGCGGATCCCGACACCGCGCCGCGTCCCCACCCTGCTGGCCGACCGCAGCGAGCACCTGGTGCTGCTGGTCGACGGGCCGGGCGAGGTGGTGGCCGCCGAGGCCTTCGCGGAGGACCGCGGCAAGGGGCTGCTCGCCGTCCGCACGGCGGGCCTGCTCGTCGTCGCGACCCATGTGAGCACCGGCCCCCGCCGGCCCGGCCAACTCGCCCGGCTGGCGGAGGTGGTGGCCGCCACCGCGGACGGCCCGGCCGTCCTGTTGGGCGACTTCAACGCGGACCGGACGACTGTGGCCGCCGAACTCGGCCCCGGCTTCGCCGTCGCCGAACTCCCGCCCGGCGCAGCGCCGACCAGACCGCGCGAGACCGGCGCGGAGAAGTCCCAGTGGATCGACCACGTGGTGGTGCACGGCCTCGACAGCCGCGGCGCCGTGGTCGAGGACGTCGACGGCCTCTCCGACCACAACCCCGTCCGCGCCGAGGTCGCCCCCGGAGCCGACCCCGGACCTGCCGACCGGAACGACACGCCGTCGCTGTGAGGCCGGTGAGAGGCCGACGTGAGGCCGCCGCGACACCGACGGGGCGTCAGATCCGGCTCCGCTGACGGTGACAGGAGGACGCATGGCACCGCGGGACCCGGTGGCGGGCTTCTACGACGGCCTCGCCGCCGACTACCACCTGATCTACGCCGACTGGGAGGCGGGCATCCGGCGGCAGGGCGCCGCCCTGGACGCGCTGCTCACCGACCGCCTCGGGTCCGGCCCGGCGGAGGTGCTCGACTGCGCCTGCGGCATCGGCACCCAGGCGATCGGGCTGGCCCTGCGCGGCCACCGGGTGGTCGGCTCCGACCTCAGCGCGGTGGCGGCGGCCCGGGCGGCGCGCGAGGCGACGGTCCGCGGCGCGGAGCTGCCCACCGTCGCCGCCGACATGCGCCGGCTGCCGTTCGTCCCGGGCCGGTTCGACGCGGTCGTGTGCGCGGACAACTCGCTCCCCCACCTGCTGACCGCCGGGGACGTCGGCGCCGCGCTGGACGCGATGCGGCGGGTGCTCCGCCCGGGCGGCCTGCTGCTCATCAGCACCCGTCCGTACGACGAACTGCGCCGCACCCGGCCCACCGGGACGCCGCCGCAGGTGGTCGAGGCCGACGGGATCAGGACGACCACCTTCCAGCGGTGGCACTGGCACGAGGACGGCGAGCACTACGACCTCGACATGGTGCAGGAGCGCAGCGGCCCGGACGGGGTGCGCACCGAGGTCCGGCGCGCCGCGTACTGGGCGCTCACCCGGGAGCGGCTGACCGGGCTGGTGCTCGACGCGGGCTTCGTCCGGCCGGCCTGGGCGGAGCCGGCGGCGAGCGGGTTCTTCCAGCCGGTGCTGACCGCGGTGGCCCCGTGAGCGGGTCCGTCCGGCCCGCGGGGTTTGCCGGCCGCGGATCGGGCCAGACGCCCGAGAGGGTGGGCCCGCGCTCCTGACCCGCGGGCCGCCCGTCTGCGTCCGGACCCTGCCCGGGGCGTTCCCCGGCGGGCCTTCCCGAGCGGGCGGCCGGGTCCGGCGGCGCCCCCCGGCCGCCGCACCGAGGATGGGGAGCATGGCAGAGCAGCAGCCACCCGCGGACGGCCGCGACGAGACCCCGGAGGAGCGGGCCGACCGGCTCTGGACGGACCTGCTCCAGGAGGTGCGGGTCGCGCAGACCGGCGCGCAGATCATGTTCGGATTCCTGCTGACGGTGGTGTTCACCGAGCGGTTCACCACGCTGCACGGCTTCGACCGGGCCCTCTACGTCGGGGTGGTGACCCTCGGTGCCATCGCCACCGGCACTCTGATGGCACCGGTCTCCTACCACCGGCTGCTGGCCGGGCGGCACATCAAGCCGCGCATGGTCGCGGCCGCCGCTCGGATGGTCTCGCTCGGGGTGGTCCTGCTCGGCCTGAACGTCGGCGCGGCTCTGTTGCTATTGCTCAAGGTCGCCGGCCTCACCTGGGGCGCCTGGGTGATCGCGGGCGCCGTGCTGGTGTGGTTCGCGGTGTGCTGGGTGCTCGTCCCGGTCGTGCTGCTGCGCCGCTCCGGTCCCCGGCGGCGCTGAGCGCCAGGGCACGGCTGAACTCGGGACGGCCCGTCACATCAGTGACACTGTGTCGCAATAGCGATATCATGTCGCAGTGACAATACACTGTCGCAACAGTGACACAGCGTCACCGCGACGGAACGGGTGAGCGGTCGGCTCAGGTGTCCCGCTCCGGCGGCTGCGCGGTGTCGCGGCCGTCCTGGTGGTGGCGGTCGAACCGGTCGTGGCGGTGCGGCCAGTGCCGGTGGCGCCGCGGACGGCTTTCGTGCCGCTCGTGCGGCCTGCGCAGGGTCTCGGGCGGCGGCCCGGGGTTCACCGGGACGGTGCGTGCGGCACCGGCGGCGGGATCGTGCGGACGCAGTTCGGGCGGGCCGGGATTGACGGGCATGGCAGCCTCCTTCACCCCCTCCACTGTGCGCCTGCCCGGGCCGCCCTGCCACAAACGGGCGCCCGGCGCTCCCGGGGTGTGGCGCGGACACCCGGGACAGCGCCTGCCGGGGCCCACCGGTCGTGGACGGCACGGCCGCTCACCTCCACCGGGACCCGGCCGCGGCCGGCCGGCCCCGGCAGGCGCTGTCCCGGGTGTCCGCGCCACTGCTGGCGTTCCTGACCGCCCTGTTCGCGTTCTGGGCGGTGGACGCCGGGGACGACGACCCGGCCGCCCGCGCCGTCCCGGCCGCCCTCGCGCTGGCCTTCGGGGTGCTCGCCGTACTGGCCGCGGCCCATCCGCTGGTGTTCGTCCGCTGCCGTCGGCGCAGGCCCGGGGGCCGTGGCTGAGCATGCGCACCGGCGCCGCGGTTTCGTGCCGGGCAACCCGGTGAGACGTTCGGGGGAACGGCCCGGACCCGAGTACGGAGGAAGGTGGCCGACATGACCGGTCTGCAGGGCAGGACGGTGGCATTCCTGGTGGCGCCGAAGGGCGCGGAGCAGGTCGAGCTGACCTCGCCGTGGGAGGCGGTGGAGCGGGCCGGCGGCACACCCCGGCTGGTGTCCACCAAGAGCGGGACGGTCCAGGCGTTCGAGCACCTGGACCCGGGCGACACCTTCCGGGTGGACGCGGTGGTCGCGGACGTCTCCGCGGCGGACTTCGACGCCCTGGTGCTGCCCGGCGGCGTCGCCAACCCGGACTTCCTGCGGATGGACCCGCGGGCGGTGGGCTTCGTCCGCGGCTTCTTCGACCTGCGCAAGCCGGTCGCGGTGATCTGCCACGGCCCGTGGACGCTGATCGAGGCGGACTCCGTCCGCGGCCGCACCCTGACCTCCTGGCCGAGCCTGCGCACCGACCTGCGGAACGCGGGCGCCCACTGGGTCGACCGCGAGGTCTCCGTCTGCCACGACGGCCCCAACACCCTGGTCTCCAGCCGCAAGCCCGCCGACCTGCCGGCCTTCGAACGCACGCTGGTCGAGGAGTTCGCCCGCACCCCGGCACACGCCTGAGGCCCGGCGTTTCGCCCGACCCCTCGCACCGACGGGTCGGGCGAACGCCTGGCCGGTCAAGTCAGGGCATCGGGACGGCGTGCAGGCAGACGTGGGCGCCGGGGCAGCCCGCCAGGGGCTCGGCGACGCCCGCGGCCGTCACCTGGACGAGCAGGGTTCCGGACTCGTCGGCGTACACCGGGCGCCCGTCGGGGCCGAACGTCCCGGTCGGGGTGACGATCACGACCTGGGGCGGGGCGTGGGTGCCGGGGGCGGTGGGCAGGGTCACGGCGTAGCGCTCGGCGGGGGTCATGGCGCACCTCCTGGGGGGTGTCCCTGCGTCTGGACGGCCGGGCCGCCCGCGAAACCCGTCCCACCGGCCCCGTCCCACCGGCCCACCGGCCCCGCCCGCCGTCCCACCGGCCCCGCGGCCCGGCGGGCGGCGCCCGTCCCGGGTTCGGTGCTCTTCAGTCCTCGTCGGCGGCGGGGTCGGCCGCCGTATCGGCCTCCTCGCCCGGTTCCTGGTCGTCGGGCGGGGGCGGGCCGCCCTCCCCGGTCATCCGGGAGTCGGGGGTGTCGGTGGGCGGCCAGGCGTCGTCGGGGTGCTCGCGCCCGGTGCCCGACGACTGGCTGCGGGAAGGCTGGGTGGTCATGGCCGGTCCTCCTCGGTGCTGTTCCTCCACTGGTCGTCGGCGGCGCCCGCAGGGTGTCCGGCGGTGCCGCCCGTCACCGCGCGCCTGCCCGCCCGGGGCCCGTCCAATCGCGGCCGGGCGCAGCGCGGCGGCGGCAGGATTGGCCCCGACGGCAGGGGGTAACCGCCGGGGCGGGGGGAGACCCGCGAGCCCGGCTCGTGCAGCCCGGTCGGCTGCGCATCGGCGCGGACCGTCGGACCATGGACGGGGCGCCCGGCCCGGAGGCCGGTGTTCCGCCCGCGTGACGGCCGGTGCGTGACGACCGGCCTCCCGCCCCCCGTGACAAGGAGGACGCCATGACCGTCCCCGTTCCTCCGGGACCGGACGTCGGACCGGTGCCCGACCCGGCACCCGTCCCTCCCCCGCCCGTCCCCGTTCCTCCGGTACCGCCGGGGCCCGAGCCGGTGCCCCCGGGACCGGCTCCGGTACCACCCTCCCCGCCCGGTCCCGGGCCCGACCCGGTGCCGCCGGATCCGGCTCCGCCGGTGCCCGGCCCCGACCCGGTGCCGCCGGACCCGCAGCCCGCCCCGGCCGGCGGTCCGGCAGGTGGCTTGGCCGGCGGCTCTGCCGCCCCGGCGAGAGGTCCGGTCCGGTGACGGCCGGGGCCCGCCTTCGCCGGGCGCTGGAGGTGCCGACGGTGGGCGTCGAGGAGGAGTTCCTGCTCGTCGACCGGCACTCGCGGCTGCCCGTCGGCCGCGCGCCCGGTGTCGTCAAGGAGGCTTCGGACGTGCTCGGCGAGCGGGTTCAGACCGAGTTCTTCACCTCGCAGGCCGAGGTGTGCACCCGCCCCGCCCGGAGCCTGCCGGAGTTGCGCGCCGACCTGGTGCACCTGCGGGCGGTGCTGCGGGAGGCGGCCGCGGGCGCGGACTGCCGTCCGGTCGGCACCGCGATGCCGGTGATCGCGGACGGGCATCCGCCGACGATCACCGATTCGGCGCGGTACCGGCGGATCAGCGAGCACGTCGGCGCGGTGGCGACCAGTCCGGAGGGCCTGGTCTGCGGCTGCCACGTGCACGTCGGCGTGCCGTGCCGGGCGCGGGCGCTGGCGCTGAACAACCGGATGCGGCCGTGGCTGCCGATCGTCCAGGCGCTGGCGGTGAACTCGCCGTTCAGTGCGGGCCGGGACACCGGCTACGCGAGCTGGCGGCACGCCTTCTACCGGCGCTGGCCGACGGTCGGCCCGGCGCCGCGGCTGGACGAGCCCGGCTACCGGGCGACGGTCGGCGGTCTGCTGGACGCCGGGGTGATCCTCGACACCGCGATGATCTACTGGTACTCGCGGCCGTCCGAGCACGTCCCGACGCTGGAGGTCAGGGTCGCCGACACCAGTGCGGACGTGGACACCACGCTGCTGGTGGCGGCGCTGGTGCGCGGACTCGCCACCACGATGCTGGCCGAGCTCCCGGAGGACCCGGTGGCGGCCGGTCCGGACGTACCGGGGGCCGACACCACGGCGATGATCGACGCCGCGCACTGGTCGGCCGCGCTCTGTGGCATCAACGGCAACGGGGCGGACCCGGTGACCGGCCGCGTCGCACCGATGCGGCACCTGGTGGACCTGCTCGTGGAACGCGCCCGGCCGGGCCTGGAGGCCGCCGGGGACGTCGGCACCGTCCGCCAGCTGCTGGCCGGCCTGTGCACGGCCGGCACCGGCGCCGACCGGCAGCGTGCCGCCTTCGCCCGGCGCGGCCGGTACGGCGACGTGGTGGACGAACTCGCCGCGCTGACCGCCGGGGCCTGAGGACCCGGGACCCGTAGGACCCGCCGGGCGGCGGGTCCTACGGGTCCTGCGGGTCGGTGCGGACGGCGATCAGGCAGGTGTCGTCGTCGGTGTCCGAGCGGCTGTGCTCCAGCAGGGTGTCGAGCCAGCCTCCGAGGTCGGGTCCGGGCGCGCCGGCCGCCGCCAGCAGCTGGCGCAGCGACTCCTCGTCGGCGGTGCCGCGCCGCTCGACCAGGCCGTCGGTGTAGAGCAGCAGCACGTCCCCGGGGTCCATGGGCAGGACCTGTTCCTCGTACCGGGCGTCGGGGGTGGCACCGAGCAGCAGGCCGCGGGGCAGCGGCAGCACCCGGGGCCGGCCGGCCTGCAGCAGGACGGGCGGCGGGTGCCCGGCGCGGGCCCAGTGCAGGGTGCGGGTGTGCGGGTCGTAGCGGGCGCAGACCGCGGTGGCGGTGGCCGGATCGGGCAGCGCCAGGGCGGTGAGGTTGAGCCAGTGCAGCAGCCGGGCGGGGCCGGCACCGGTGACGGCGAGCCCGCGCAGCGCGTTGCGCAGTGCGACCATTCCGGTGGCCGCCCCCACGCCGTGCCCGGCGAGGTCGCCGACGGAGAGCAGGGCGCCGCCGTCGGGCAGCGGCAGGATGTCGTACCAGTCTCCGCCGACCCGTTCGCGTTCGACGGCGGGCCGGTAGCGGACGGCGGCCTGCAGCCCGGCGCTGTCCAGCGGCGGCGGTTCGGGCGGCAGGATCGCCTCCTGGAGGCGCAGGGCGAGCCGGTGCCGCTGGGCGGCCTCCAGCTCGCTGTCGGCGAGGCGTTCGCGGGTGGCGGCGAGGGCGACCTCGGTGCGGTGCTGGTCGGAGACGTCCTGGCCGGCGCCGCGGACGAGCACCACCCGGCCCGCGGGATCGGTGACGGGTTCGGCGACGATCCGGGCGTAGCGGGCGGGCCTGCCGGGCGGCAGCAGCCGGAAGACGGCGGAGGCGGCCCGGCCCTCCTCCAGGACGGTGCGGGTGAGCCGCTGGACGGCCCGGCGGTCGTCGGGGTGGACGTGGGCCGGGAGGGCGGCGAGCGGCACGGGGATGGCGTCGGGCGGCAGGCCGTGCAGGGCGAACATCCGCTCGTTCCACAGGACGTCGCCGCTGACGAGGTCCTCCTCGAAGCCGCCGACCCGGGCCAGCCGCTGGGCGGAGTGGACGAGGCCGACGAGCCGGGCGTCGGCGTCCTCGATCTGCCAGCTGACCAGGAGGTGGCCGTCGGTGCGGGCGGCGCCGATCCGCGCGACGACCGGCAGCCGGGACAGGTCGTCGGTGAGGAAGGTGAGCACGAACCGTTCGCGGACGGGTTCGCCGGTGGCGAGCACGGCGAGCAGGCGGTCGAGCATGCCGCGGGTGCTGGCGAGCGGGTAGGACTCCAGCAGGGTGCTGCCCTCGATGAGGTGCCGGGGGCGGCCGGCCGGGTCGCGGAAGCGGTGGTTGGTGCGCAGGATACGGAAGTCGGCGACCTCGCCGTCGCGGCCCTCCAGCGGGGCGAGCAGCAGCGCCGGGTCGAGGACGGCCTCCAGGGCGGCGGTGTCCGGGCCCGGCGGTTCGGGCCGCACCGCGGGGGGCGCGGTGTCGACGGTGACGGCGAAGACCTCGGCGAGGGCCCGCAGCCGGGCGGGCGCGGCGGTCGGCAGCGGGGGCGGCGCTTCGGCCCAGCCGAGTTCGAGGACCCCCAGCAACCGGCCGCGGCGGCGCATGGGTATCGCGAGCCGGTGCGGCGCGGTGTCCCGGCCGGCGGTGGGCAGGCCGGTGGCGGCGGGCCCGTCCTCGGGCCAGAGTCCGCTGCCGCTGCGGGCGGCGTACCGGGCCGGGGTGTCGACGTCCGGCGGGACGTGGCGCCAGGCACGGGCCTCCTCGGGGGCGAGGCCGGCGTGGCCGAGCAGGGTGAGGCCGCCGCCCGGTTCGGCCCCCCAGATCACGGCGAGGTCGGCGGCGGGCAGGTCGGCGGTGCGGTCGAGCAGGGCGCGGGCCGCGGTGTCCGCCTCGGTGGGCGGTGCGGGCGGCGGCCGGACGCCGGCGGCGGGGCTCTCGCCGAGGTCGGGGCCGGGGACGGCGGTCGCGCCGATGATCTCGGCGGCGAGCCGGTCGGCGGGGACGCCGGCCTCGGCGGCGAGGGCGTCGAGCTGGGCGGCGGCGTCGGCGGGCGGGCAGCGCAGCCGTTCGGCGAGCATGCCGGTGGCGATGTCGACGAGCGGGCGGGTGGCGAGCCGGTCGCGGAGCACGTCGCGTTCGGCCTCCAGCCGCCGCAGGGCGAGGGCGAGCCGGTCGGCCACGGGCTCGGCGCGGTCGCGGGGCGCCCCGGTGTCGGCGGGGCCGGTCCGGTCCACGAGGGTCAGCCGTCCAGCCAGTGGAGGATCCGGGCGAGCAGGTACTCGGTGTCGACGGGCTTGGTGATGTAGTCGTTGGCGCCGGCCGCGAGGCTGCGGGCCCGGTCGCCGGGCATCGCCTTGGCGGTGAGGGCGATGATCGGGACGTCCGCGGTGCCGCCCTGTCTGCGGATCTCCGCGGTCGCGGTGTCGCCGTCCATCTCCGGCATCATCACGTCCATCAGGACGATGTCGGTCTCGGGGTGGCCGCGCAGCACGTCGAGGCCGGTCCGGCCGTTCTCGGCGTGCAGGACGCGCGCCCCGTGCAGTTCGAGCATGCCGGTGACGGCGAAGACGTTCCGGGTGTCGTCGTCGACGATCAGGACGGTGCGGCCGGCCAGCCGGGCGCGGTGCACGGGCGCCGGGGCGGGCGGGGCGGGCGGGGCGGCGGGCGCCTCCTCGGGCGGGGCCGTCGCCGTCCTGATCCTCTCGCGCAGGTCGTCGAGGCCGGCGGCCGTCGGCAGGTCGGGGGTGTCCGGCCGGTCGGGCCGGTCCGGGTCGGGGGACCGTTCGAAGTGGCCGATCACCGCGGGCCCGTCCGCGCGCAGGACGTCGAGGACGGGGCGCAGCCGCTCGCCGGGCAGGTCGAGGTCGACGACGGCGCAGTGCCACGGGCCCCGGTCGAGCGCGGCGCGCAGTTCTTCGGCGTCGCCGACGGTGCGGATCTCGGCGGGCGGGTCGCGGCGGGCGGTGGCGCTGGTCGCGACGGCGGTGAGCAGGCCGGAGGGGTCGGCCTCGACGACGAGCAGCCGGGCCGGGCGCGGCGGGGCGCTCTCGGCGGACTCCCCGAGTGCGGCGCCGGGCAGGTGCAGGGTGAAGCAGCTGCCTTCGCCGAGGGTGCTGCGGGAGGTGATGGTGCCGCCGAGCAGGTGGGCGAGTTCGCGGCTGATGGACAGTCCGAGGCCGGTGCCGCCGTAGCGGCGGCTGGTGGTGCCGTCCGCCTGCTGGAAGGCGCCGAAGATGGACTCCAGGTGCTGCTCGGCGATGCCGATGCCGGTGTCGGTGACCCGGAAGGCGAGGCTGCCGGGCGGCACCGAGCCGTCGGCGGTGCTCTCCTCCGGGCTGGAGGGTTCGATCCGCAGCTCCACCCGGCCGCTGTCGGTGAACTTGACGGCGTTGGAGAGCAGGTTGCGCAGGATCTGCCGCAGCCGTGCCTGGTCGGTGTGCAGGGTGTCCGGCAGGCCGGGTGCGGTGACGACGGTGAAGTGCAGTCGCTTCTGTCCGGCGAGCGGCCGGAAGGTCGACTCGACGTACTCGAGGAGTTCGCGCAGCGGGAAGCGCTCGACGTGGATGTCCATCTTGCCGGCCTCGACCTTGGAGAGGTCGAGGATGTCGTTGATGAGCTGCAGCAGGTCGGAGCCGGCGGAGTGGATGATCTCGGCGTACTCGACCTGCTTGACCGTCAGGTTGCCGGCCGGGTTCTGGGCGAGCAGCTGGGCGAGGATGAGCAGGCTGTTGAGCGGGGTGCGCAGCTCGTGGCTCATGTTGGCGAGGAACTCGGACTTGTACATGGAGGTGCGGGCGAGCTGCCGGGCGCGTTCCTCCAGTTCCCGGCGGGCCTGCTCGATCTCCAGGTTCTTGGTCTCGATGTCGCGGTTCTGGGCGGCCAGCAGGTCGGCCTTCTCCTCGAGTTCGGCGTTGGAGTCGCGCAGTTCCTGCTGGCCGTTCTGGAGTTCCTCGGAGCGGGCGCGCAGTTCGGCGGTGAGCCGCTGGGACTCCTCCAGGAGTTCGTCGGTGCGGGCGTTGGCGAGCAGCATGCTGAGGTTGGCGCCGAGGGCCTCGGTGAACCGGTCGAGGAAGTCGCGGTGCACCGCGGTGAAGGGGTGCAGGGAGGCGATCTCGAGGACGCCGAGCAGTTGGTCCTCGACGGTGATCGGCAGGACGACGAGGGCCCGCGGCGGGGCGGCGCCGAGGCTGGAGGAGACGGCGGTGTAGCCGTCGGGGAGGTCGGTGACGGCGAGCGGACGCCGGGTCAGGGCGGCCTGGCCGACCAGCGACTCGCCGGGCCGCAGCCGGGGCGGGCTGTCCCCGGCGGGCCGTCCGTAGCTGCTGACCAGGGCGAGTTCGGGGCCGTCGGGGGTGTCCTCGGCGAGGTAGAAGGTGCCGTACTGGGCGCCGACCAGCGGGGTGAGCTCGTTCATGATGAGGTCGGCGACGACGGTGAGGTCGCGGTGGCCCTGGACGAGGGCGGTGAGCCGGGCGAGGTTGGTCTTCAGCCAGTCCTGTTCCTGGTTGGCGCGGGTGGTCTCGCGCAGCGACTCGACCATGGTGTTGATGTTGTCCTTGAGGTCGGCGACCTCGCCGGAGGCGTCGACGGTGATCGACCGGGTGAGGTCGCCCTCGGCGACGGCGCCGGTGACCTCGGCGATGGCCCGGACCTGCCGGGTGAGGTTGCCGGCCAGTTCGTTGACGTTCTCGGTGAGGCGCTTCCAGGTGCCGGAGACGCCCTCGACCTCGGCCTGGCCGCCGAGCCGGCCCTCGCTGCCGACCTCGCGGGCGACCCGGGTGACCTCGGCGGCGAACGAGGACAGCTGGTCGACCATGGTGTTGATGGTGGTCTTGAGCTCCAGGATCTCGCCGCGGGCGTCGACGTCGATCTTGCGGTTGAGTTCGCCGCGGGCGACGGCCGTGGTGACCTGGGCGATGTTGCGGACCTGGCTGGTCAGGTTGTGCGCCATGAAGTTGACGTTGTCGGTGAGGTCCTTCCAGGTGCCGGCGACGCTGGGCACGGTGGCCTGGCCGCCGAGGATGCCCTCGGTGCCGACCTCGCGGGCGACCCGGGTCACCTCCCCCGCGAACGCGGAGAGCGTGTCGACCATGGTGTTGATCACGTCGGCGAGCGCGGCGACCTCGCCCTTCGCCTCGACGGTGATCTTCTGGCTGAGGTCGCCGCGGGCGACGGCGGTGGCGACCTGGGCGATCGAGCGGACCTGCCCGGTCAGGTTGGACGCCATCACGTTGACGTTGTCGGTGAGGTCCTTCCAGGTGCCGGAGGCTCCGCGGACGGTGGCCTGGCCGCCGAGGTTGCCCTCGGTGCCGACCTCGCGGGCGACCCGGGTCACCTCGTCCGCGAAGGCGGAGAGCTGGTCGACCATCGTGTTGATGGTCTCCTTCAGCTCCAGGATCTCGCCGCGCGCGTCGACCCGGATCTTCTGGCCGAGGTCGCCGCGCGCGACCGCCGTCGTCACCTCGGCGATCGAGCGGACCTGGGCGGTGAGGTTGCCGGCCATCGAGTTGACCGAGTCGGTGAGGTCCCGCCAGGTCCCGGACACGTCCCGGACGTCCGCCTGACCGCCGAGCCGGCCCTCCGTCCCGACCTCCCGGGCCACCCGGGTCACCTCCCCCGCGAACGCCGACAGCCGGTCGACCATCGTGTTCACGGTGTCCTTGAGCTCCAGGATCTCCCCGCGCGCCGCCACGCCGATCTTCTGCGTCAGATCGCCCTCCGCCACGGCGGTGGCGACCTGGGCGATCGAGCGGACCTGGGCGGTGAGGTTGCCGGCCATCGAGTTGACCGAGTCGGTGAGGTCCCGCCAGGTCCCGGACACGTCCCGGACGTCCGCCTGACCGCCGAGCCGGCCCTCCGTGCCGACCTCCCGGGCCACCCGGGTCACCTCCCCCGCGAACGCCGACAGCCGGTCGACCATCGTGTTCACGGTGTCCTTGAGCTCCAGGATCTCCCCGCGCGCCGCCACCTCGATCTTCTGCGTCAGATCGCCCTCCGCGACGGCGGTGGTGACCTGGGCGATGTTGCGGACCTGGCCGGTCAGGTTGCCGGCCATGGCGTTGACCGAGTCGGTCAGCTCGCGCCAGGTGCCGGAGACGCCCTCGACCTCGGCCTGGCCGCCGAGCCGGCCCTCGCTGCCGACCTCGCGGGCGACCCGGGTCACCTCGGCGGTCACCCGGGACAACTGGTCGGCCATGCCGTTGAAGACCTCGGCGATCTCGCCGAGCAGCCCGGGGCCGCCGTCCGGCAGTCGGGTCCCGAAGTCGCCGTCGCGGACGGCCGTCAGCCCGGCGAGCAGCCGGCGCAGGTCGTCCTCGGGCAGCGGCCCGGGGGCCTGCCCGGGGTCCGGTCCGGCGGAGCGCAGGAACCGGCCCGCGGACCGGTCGGGTCCGCCGGGGCCGTGGTGTTCGGGCGGGATCGGTCGGTTCATCGTCGTCCTCGGCACGGTGCGGCACGTCCGAACGGGTGTCCTCCACGTCCACTCTGCCACCGTCGGGGGGCCGGGCGCTCCGCCTCCGGGGCGCCCGTCCGCCGCGGGCGACGACGGGTGCGCGCTCAGTGGTCGTCCAGCGGTTGCTCGACTTCCAGCCACACGGTCTTGCCGGGCGGGCGCGGCACGCTGCCCCAGGACGCGGCCAGCCGGTCCACCACCCGCAGTCCGTGCCCGCCGGGCGATGACCGCGGGCGGTCGGTCTGCAGCACGGGCAGGTCGACGCTGTCGTCGGACACCTCGACCCGCAGTCCGCCGCCGGTGCGCTGCAGGACGAGTTCGCGCGGCCCGCCGGCGTGCAGGCAGGCGTTGGTGACCAGTTCGCTCACCATCAGCAGCACGTCCTCGGCCACCGCCAGGCGTTCGCCGTCGACGGCGGGCAGCCAGCCCCAGTCGTGCAGGGCCTCGCGGGTGAAGTCCCGGCAGTGCTGCACCGCGCCGCGGGACTCGTAGAGGGCCAGCCGCCGCACCTGCCCGGCCGGCCCGTAGGGCCCGGTCATCCACCGCCGCCCGGTCCGGGCCCCGCCTCGGCGGTGCTGTCGACCACCCGGAAGATCTCGCCGGCGCCGGTGATCTCCAGCATCCGCCGCACCATCGCGGTGGGGGCGGCGAGCACCACCTCGCCGCCGTCCGCCTGGGCCGACAGCCGGGCGCGCAGCAGCAGGTTCAGCCCGGTGGAGTCGCAGAACAACAGGCCGGAGCAGTCCACCACGACCAGGTCGGGAGGGTCGCGGAGCGCCCCGTCGAGGGCCTCCCGGAACGGCTCGGCGCTGTCGTGGTCGAGCTCGCCGGTCGGCGCCAGCACCCAGCGGCCGGCCGACCGGTCCACGGAGACGGTCAGCTGGTCGGCGCCCGCGGGTCCGCCGCGCGCCGCAGTGTCGGCGTCCATCGCCGGCTCCTCCCGTACGAGGGGGTGCTCACCTCCACCATAGGTCGGCGCGGGCCGCCGTCCCCGGCAGCGCCGTGCCGGCGGCCCCGGTCAGCCCAGGCGCAGCCCGACCAGGCAGGTGTCGTCGAGCGGGTTGGGGGCGCCGAGGCGGCGCAGCACGTGGTCGAGGCAGCCCTCGATGTCGTCGGCGCGGTAGTCGCGCAGTGCCTCGACCAGGCGGTGCACGCCCTGGCCGAGGTCGCCGCCGCGGCGCTCGACCAGGCCGTCGGTGTAGAGCAGCAGGGTGTCGCCGGGTTCCAGGCGCAGCCGGGCGGGGCGGTAGCGGGCGCCGGGCACCGCGCCGAGGAGCATGCCGTCGGGCATCTCCAGCAGCCGGGCCTCGCCGCCGCCGCGGGTGACGACGGGCGGCAGGTGGCCGGCCCGGGCCCAGTCGAGGGTGCGGGCGGCCGGGTCGAGGCGGCCGCAGACGGCGGTGGCGGTGTAGTTGCCGCGTTCGTGGCAGAGCATCCGGTTGAGCCGGGCGAGCAGTTCCTCGGGCGGTGCGCCGGTGTAGGCGAGGCCGCGCAGGGCGTGCCGCAGGTTGGCCATGCCGGCGGCGGCGGGCAGGCCGTGGCCGGAGACGTCGCCGACCACGACGAGCACGGTGCCGTCGGGCAGGGCGAGGACGTCCCACCAGTCGCCGCCGACCTTGTTGCCCCGCCCGGCGGGCAGGTAGCGGGCGGCGGTGCGCAGTCCGGGGGTGCGCGGGCCGGCCGGGGCGTCCATCAGGGCGCGCTGCAGGGCGACGACGGCCCGGTGCTCGGTGTCGGCGCGGCGGCGCTGCTCGGCGAGCCGGGTCCGGGTGCCGGCGAGGGCCTGCTCGGCGCGGCGCCGGCCGGTGACGTCCTGCACCACGCCGCGGACGGCGACGGCGGCGGAGCGGTCGAGGCCGGGGACGGCGGTGGCGAGCACCCGCAGGCTGCGCGCCTCCGCCTCCCGGCCGACCCGGAACTCCAGCGTGGTGTCGGCGGCCCCGGCGAGCAGTCCGGCGGCGGCGGAGCGGACCTCCTCGCGGTCGCCCGGTGCGACGGCGGCCAGGGCCTGGGCGAGGCCGATCCCGCCGCTGCCGTCGTCGGGCAGGCCGAGCAGCCGGGGGACCTCGGGCGAGCAGGTGAGCCGGGTGCTGCCCGGCTCCCAGCTCCAGGTGCCGAGCCGGGCGAGCCGCTGGGCCTGGGCGAGCTGGGTCTCCCGCCGGTCCCGCTCGTCGTGGGCGTGCCAGCTGACCAGCACGCCGTCCAGGAACGGCGTGGCGTGCAGGGTCATCGCGGAGGCCCGGACGGCGCCGCCGACGACCTCCTCGAAGCGTTCGGCACCGCCCTCGTACGGGACACCGGTGGCGGCGACCTCCAGCAGCCGGCCGAAGGTGCCGGAGGCGACCATGCCCGGGTACAGCTCGGTGAGCCGGCGGCCCACCATGTCGCCGGGGGTGCGGCCGGCCAGGTCGACGGTGGCCGCGTTGGCGTGCTCGACCCGCAGGTCGGTGACGCCGCCGCCGGTGTCGCGGACGGCGCCGAGGATCAGCACCGGGTCGAGCAGCGCGTCCAGCACGGCCCGGAACCACGGCTCGGCGACCGGCGCGGCCCGGCCGGGCCCGGCGGTGCCGCCCGCGCCGACCCGTTCCAGTTCGGCGGCGCAGAGCGCGGCCACCGCGGCGAGGTACCGCTCGGTGTCCGGATCGGGCCGGTACTCCTCGGCCCAGCCGAGCTTCATCGCGCCGATCACCCGGCCGCCGGTGCGCAGCGGCAGCGCGCACACCGTGCGGCCGGGGACGAGGTCCTCGCCGGGGACGTCGGGGTAGCGGGCCGCGAAGTCCTTGCGGGTGGCGACCCAGACGGGGGCGCCCGACTGGGCGGCCTCGGTGAGCGGCAGGGCGGTCATCGGCGGGATCCGCTGCCACTGGCTGAGCCGGCGCGCGGAGACTCCGTGGCTGCCGACCAGGCGCAGCGCGCCGTCGGGTTCGAGCAGGGCGAGGACGGCGGCGGTGACGCCGAGCGGGGCCAGGGCGGTGTCGTGCAGCAGCCGGGCGAGGTCCTCGGTGGTGCCGGCGGAGGCCAGCGCGGCCGCGGCGAGGTGGTAGCGGGCGGCGAGTCCGCGGGCGGGCAGCCCGTCGGCGGCGGGTTCCGGGGCGTCCGGGCCGGGGCCGGGCGTCGGACCGGGCGGCTCGACCGGCTCCGCGCCGGCGGCCACCGGGCCGGGGCGGTCCGGTCCGGCCGTCCGGTCCTCGATGGGGGCGGCGACGCCCACCACCTCGGCGGCGATCTCCACCAGCTTGCGGTTGGTGTCCTGGGAGAGCTGGACGAGCCGGTCGAAGGCCTGGTCGGGGGTGCCGCCCTCGCGCTCCGCGAGCATGCCCTTGGCCTGTTCGATGACGGCGCGGGTGCGCATGGCGGTCTGCAGGCCCTCGACCTCGGCCCGCAGCCGGTCGACGGTGGCCTGCAGCACGGACCGCTCGTCCGCCCCGGCGCCGTTGTCGGGCTCCGGGGCGGGCGGCGCCGCGGGGCGGTGTTCGGCGCGGCCTGCCACGGAGCCAGCGTAGCCCGGCGGCCGCGCCCGGCCCGCCCGAGCCGGTCATGGCGTTCGGGTGGTCCGCCCAGGGGCGCGGGTCCGCGCGATCCGGGCCGGTGTCACGGCGGCCCGGGCCCGAACGCGGTCCGTAGGGTGGCCCGCATCCTCGTTGCGCGGTCCCCGCGCCCCTCGAGGTGCACCCGCGGTCTTCGGGTCATCCGGTCGGGGCGGGCCGGCGGGCGCCGTCCGAGCCTGCGTCGTCCAGGCGTTCGCGCAGCTGGCGGAGCGTGGCGGCGAGGATGCGGGAGACGTGCATCTGGGAGACGCCGATCCGGGCCGCGATCTCCGACTGGGTGTGGCCGCCCCAGAACCGCAGCTTCAGCACCGTCCGCTCGCGCTCCGGCAGCTCCTGCAGCAGCGGGCGGACGGACTCCCGGAAGTCGACCAGGTCGAAGTCCGCGTCGCAGACGCCGAGGCGGTCCAGGAGGGAGCTGCCGGGCTCGTCCGGGCTGTCCTCGCGGAGCGCGTCCAGCGAGTCCGAGCGGTAGGCGCGGCCGGCGGTGAGGCCTGCGGCGACCTGGTCGGGCGCGAGTCCGAGCTCCTCGGCGAGCTCCTGCGGGGTGGGCAGCCGGCCGAGGTCCTGCTCCAGCCGGTCGGAGGAGCGCGCCACGGTCAGGTAGAGCTCCTGCAGGCTGCGCGGCACCCGCACCGGCCAGGTGGTGTCGCGGAAGAACCGCTTGACCTCGCCGGTGATCGTCGGGATCGCGTAGGTGACGAACTCGACGCCGCGCCGGTGGTCGTAGCCGTCCACCGCCTTGATCAGGCCGACCGTCCCGACCTGCAGGATGTCGTCCATGTCGGCGGCGCGGTGGCGGAAGCCCGCGGCGACGAAGCGGACCAGCGGCATGTTCAGCTCGATGATGGTGCCGCGGACGTAGCTGTACTCGTGGGTGCCGGGTTCGAGGGCGGCGAGGCGCTCGAAGAGCGCGTCGCTGAGGGCCCGGGCCTCGGCCTTGCCCATGGCCCGCATCTCCTGCTGGGTCGGGCGCGGGGCCGGGGCGGTGGTGGGTTCGACGGGCGCCGCAGGGGCGGCGGTGGTCGTGGAAGCGGCAACAGCGGACACGGGGAGTCATCTCCGTGGGGCGGGGGGACCGCAGGACGTGCGCGCACGGCGCAGCACGCTGCGGGGGTGGGACACCCGGCCGCCCGACGGCTTCAGACGGTGGCGCCCCGGCACGTCGAGGTGCCGGAATCCCCGACGGCCGAAGGCCACCGGGTCGTGGAGGGGGGCAGCTCGGGCCCGACACCTCCGTCTGGTCGTTCTACCCGCTCGGCGGGTCGCTAACCCCACACAGTGGATGAAACCGGAACGAGAACGACGAAAGGTGCGAATCCACTGGTCGGCTGCCCGCGGATCGGCGGTGTCCGGCGGGTCCGCCCGGGTAGGCGTGCAACGGATCCCCGGGCCCGGCGCGCCTCGGGAGGCGGAGCGACTTCCCCGGAGCCGCCGGGGCGGACGGAGGTGACGGCGGTGGACGGTCCCGACCTCTCCTGGCGTGAACGGCGGATACTCCGCCAGATAGAACTCCGGCTCGGCCAGGACGCGGACCTCGAACTGCGGCTCCGCACCATGCGGCTCGGTCGGTGGGACGGCGTCCGGCGGGCGCTGCGGCGGCTGCCGCCGTGCGCGCTGCTACTGGTCGCCGTGTGCGCGGTGGGGCTGGCCACCGCGGGAGTCCCGGCCGCGGCGGTGGCCCTGCGGACGGTCTGCGGGGCGGCGGCCGCGGTCGCCGTGTTCGTCCTGCTCCGGGGCGCCCGCCGACGCGCCCGCCGCGGGCGCTAGGACGTGACTTGAAAGGCCTACGGATGCCGCAGGGGGGCGCGTGGGACCGTCAGGCCCGGCCCAGGGCGCTGTCGTCGAGGGCTGTGAGCAGTGCGGCCGGATCGGCGTGGACCTCCAGGGCGCCGGCGGCGCGCAGCTCGCACTCCCCCACCCCGCCGCAGGTGACGGCGATGCACGGGACGCCGGCCGCCGCCGCGGCCTGGACGTCCCACCGGGTGTCACCGACGAACAGGGCCTGGCCGGGGCCTGCCTCGGCCCGGTCGAGGGCCGCGTGCACCAGGTCGGGGGCGGGTTTGGAGGTCTCGACGTCGTCGGCGCCGGTGGCCGCCCAGAGCACGTCCTCGGCCCCGAGCACCCGCCGCATCACCTCCAGGTCGCGTCCGGAGGCCGAACTCGCCAGCACCACCCGCCGTCCGCGTGCGGCGACCTCGCGGAGCAGGTCCGCCGCGCCGTCGAAGGCCCGCAGCCGGGGCCAGAAGCGGGCGTAGAGCGCCTGCTGGGCGGCGCTGATCGCGTCGTCCTGCGCGTGGTCCCGGTCGGTGCCGAGCAGGTGGTCGAGCAGGTGGTCGCCGGCCATGCCGATCGCCCGGTGGATGCGCGCGGTCGCCGGCTCGTACCCGAACTGGGCGAGCGCCTCCGACCAGGCGGCGGTGTGCAGGTAGTTGGTGTCGAGCAGCGTTCCGTCGACGTCGAAGAGGGCTGCGGACGGCATGCTCTACTCCCTCCAGAGGGCCGGCGCGGGGACGGGCGCGGGCATGCGCAGCGTACGGCGCACGCCCGCGCCCGGCGTCCCGGACGTGCCGGGGCTCAGTGGCCGAGGCGGTGGATCAGACCCTGCCTCCGCTTCGGCTGCGGCTGCGGCTGCGGGGCGGGCTCGGCCGCCGTGTCGTCGGCCCGCAGCCCGGTGGTGGTCGGGGCGTGCGTCCCGGGGTCGGCCGGGCCGCCCGTGGCGCCGCCGAGCGGTGCCCGGTCCGCGTACGGCTGCGGCTCGGGCGCGGCGGCGTAGGGCTGGTCGGTGTACGGCCCGGTGGTGGCGGGCTCCGCCGGGGCGGCCGCGGCGCGGGCCCGGCGGGAGGTGCGCAGTTCGGCGCTGCGGCGGCGGTGCCGGCGGCTGCCGGCGGCCACCAGCAGGCAGCCGAAGACGAAGATCAGGGTCAGCGCGATCCCTGCGAGGAAGACCGCGAGGCTGTTCATGGTGGCGATGTGGTTGCCGAGCACGGCCACCGTGGTGGTCGGTCCGCCGTCGAGGTTGTCGGCGATCAGCAGTCCGGTGAAGGCACCGGTCGCCGCCAGCAGCAGGAGTCCGAGCGCGAGCATCGGCTGTCTCCTTTCGGGCTTGCGGGGGAGGTTCCCCCACCCGCGTCTGCCCCGGCGCCGCCGTCCGATGCACGGGCCGGGTCAGTGGTGCTCCTCGCCGGCCGGCCCGTCCTGGCCGGCGAGGCTGAGGTCCGCCCAGACGGTCTTGCCGTGGTGGTGCGGGACGACCCCCCAGCCGGTGCTCAGCCGGTCGACGATGTGCAGCCCCCGGCCGCCGGGCCGGTTGGCGGCCTCCAGCGGTTCGCGGGGGGCGGGGCTGCCCGGTCCGCCGTCGAAGACCTCGACCCGGGCGGACGGGCCGTCCCGCACCAGGGTGAGTTCGATCGGGCTGCCGCCGTGCAGGAGGGCGTTGGAGAGCAGTTCGGAGACCACCAGCAGCATGTCGGCACGGCGCTCCTCGCCGCCGGGACGCCCCCACTCGTCGAGGACCCTGGTGGTGAAGTCGCGGCCCGACCGGATGTCCCCGGGTGCGCCGAAGTAGCACCGGCGGCGTTCGGAGACGGTCCGTGCGGCCCCGGCGGTGTGCCGTGGCCGACCTGCGGCGCCCTTCGCCATGTGCTCATCCCGTCGACCGTGTCCGACCACTGTGTGCGCTGCTCCCGTCGGAGCGGCTGTCCCCCGCCCGCGGCTGCCGTCCGGCGGCCGCGGTCCGGTCCGCCGCGGCCGGAGGGGCTCCGTTCCGCGTCTGCCCGGCTCAGCCGGGAAGAACCCGGCCGGGCGGGGGACCGCGGGTGGCGCGGTCGCCGTCCGGCCGGACCGGTGCCGCGCACCGGTGTCACGGCCTGCCGCCCCGCCGTCAGGAAGGCCCGGCGGCCGCGGCCTGCACCTGGCTGAGCGGCGCGGCGAGCGACTCCAGGCTGCGGCGCTCGGCCTTCACCCCGATCGCCGCCTCGACGAGTCCCGCCACCACCATCAGTGCGGCGCCGATCGAGAAGGCGAGCGTGGTGTCGGCGGTCTTGCCGCTGCTGACCAGGCCGTTGAAGAGCAGCGGTCCGGTGATGCCGCCGATCGCGGTGCCGACGGCGTAGAAGAACGCGATGCACAGCGCCCTGGTCTCCAGCGGGAAGATCTCGCTGACGGTCAGGTAGGCGGCGCTGGCGCCGGCGGAGGCGAGGAACAGCACGGCCGTCCAGCACACCGTCATGGTCGTCGCGTCGAGCGTGCCCTGCTGGAAGAGGTAGGCCGTCAGGAAGAGCAGCACGCCCGAGCCGATGTAGGTGCCGGCGATCATCGGTTTGCGGCCGACCGAGTCGAAGAGGTGGCCGAGCAGCAGCGGTCCGAGGAAGTTGCCGACGGCGATGACGGCGAAGTAGTACCCGGTGTTGCCGTCCGGGACGTCGAAGAACGTCGTCAGGATCACCGCGTAGCCGAAGGTGACGGAGTTGTAGAGGAAGGCCTGGCCGACGAAGAGGGCGAGGCCGAGGATCGTCCGCCGCGGATAGGTGGAGGTCACCGTCCGGGCGATGGTGATGAACCCGAGCGCGCCCCTGGGCCTGATGGTGATCTCCTCGGTGGCGGGCGGGAGCTCCTCCCCGGTCTCCTCCGCGACCGTCCGTTCCACGTCGTCCACCAGACGTTCGGCCTCCTCGGCGCGGCCGTGCGTGAAGAGCCAGCGGGGGCTCTCCGGGACGTGCCGCCGCACCAGCAGGATGACGAGGCCGAGAACGACGCCGAGGGCGAAGGAGAGCCGCCAGCCGACGTCGGTCGCGAACAGCGCGGTGTTCAGCAGGGCGATCGAGGCGAAGGCGCCGATCGCGGCACCGATCCAGAAGCTGCCGTTGATGATCAGGTCGACCCTGCCGCGGACCCTGGCCGGGATCAGCTCGTCGATCGCCGAGTTGATCGCCGCGTACTCGCCGCCGATGCCGAAGCCGGTGAAGAACCGGCAGAGGAAGAAGAACCAGGGCGTCCAGGCGAGGGCGGTGACGGCGGTCGCCGCGAGGTAGACGCCGAGCGTCACCATGAAGAGCTTCTTCCGGCCGAGGCGGTCGGTCAGCCAGCCGAAGAAGAGGGCGCCGCTGCACGCACCGGCGACGTAGAGGGCCGCCGCGGTGGTGGTCACCTGGGCGGCGCTGATGTCGATGCCGCTGCCCGACTCGGCCAGCCGGGAGGCCATGTTGCCGACGATGGTGACTTCGAGGCCGTCCAGGATCCAGACCGTCCCGAGGCCGATGACGATGCGCCAGTGCCAGCGCGACCAGGGCAGCCGGTCCAGGCGGGCCGGCACGTTCGTCCTGATCGTGCCCTTCTGCGGGCTGCTCGCCCGGTCGGCACGGGTGGCGCGCCCCGGGGGTGGCACAGACTCGGCCATGATCGACCTCCGTTCGCTGCCGCGGGGCCGGCGGCCCCGATCGGGACGCGCCTGCCCCGCCGGAGCGCGATCACACGGGGGGACCCGCCCCGGGGACGGTGCCGTGCCCGTGCCGCGCCGCGTCGGGGCCGCCGCCCATCGCCCGCAGCATTCCGGCGCCGCCGGTGCGCAGGAAGCGGACCATCAGCACCGCGGCGAGCAGCAGGAAGGCGATGTTCAGCCAGGTGGTGTAGTCCCAGCGGACCCCTTCGGAGGGCACGGTGGCGTCCGCCTGGTCGGGGATCAGGCCGAGCGCGCCGAAGACGACCTCCACGGCGTACCCGGCGGCGACCGTCGCGGTGTAGAAGGTGGCGAGCAGGAAGAGCGTCGTCCGGCGTCCGTAGTACTTCCGGTAGATGTTGAGGATCGGCAGGATCAGCAGGTCGGCGAAGATGAACGAGACCACGCCGCCGAAGCTGATGCCGCCCTTCCACAGGACCACCGCGAGCGGCACGTTGCCGATCGAGCAGACGAACGAGGCGACGGCCACCACCGGACCGATCAGCGGGCCCCAGATCTTCGCCGCGACGGGGTGGCCGGTGAAGAAGAAGGCCTCCCAGAAGGAGTCCGGCACCCAGGCGGCGACCGCCCCGGCGATCAGCAGGCCGAGGACGAGGTCCCGCAGGATCGCGGCCCACTCCATCACGAAGACGTGCGAGACCGAGGTGAAGCCCTCGGGCGAGGCCAGCCGCCGGAGGAAGCCGCCGTCGCGGCGCACGCCCATGTCCATCGCGGCGTGGCCCTCCATCGAGCCGGCCGCCCCGCGGTCGGCGTGCTCCCGCGCCTCCCGGACCATCGGCGCCCGGAGGAACCGCCGGAAGAGCACCGCCAGCACCACGATCATGATCGGGCCGCCGGTGAACTCGGCCGCCGTGAACTGCCATCCCATCAGCAGCGCCAGGATCACCCCGAGTTCGACGACCAGGTTGGTCGAGGCGATCTCGAAGGCCATCGCCGCGGTGAAGTCGGCGCCCTTGCGGAACAGCGAGCGGGCCAGTGCGACGGCGGCGTACGAGCAGGAGGAGGAGGCCATGCCGAGCCCGGAGGCGAGCGCCAGCGTCCGCGGCCGGTCGTCGCCCAGTGCCCGGGCGACCGTCTCCCGGTGGACCACCGCCTGGACGACCGCCGACA
Source organism: Kitasatospora sp. NPDC093679 (assembly GCF_040683455.1). Classification (NCBI taxonomy): domain Bacteria; kingdom Bacillati; phylum Actinomycetota; class Actinomycetes; order Kitasatosporales; family Streptomycetaceae; genus Kitasatospora; species Kitasatospora sp. NPDC093679. Next base: position 103,004 of record NZ_JBFBDW010000001.1, on the reverse strand, counting down.
GCAGGAAGCCGAGGATCAGGGCCCAGGTGATCTCCCAGGTCATCGCGCCGGTGATCTCCAGCGCGTGCAGCACGGCGTCCATTCGGCCTCGCAGGTCGGGCGGTCGGCGGGTGGTCCAGGGGCGGGTGGTCCAGGGGCGGCCGGGCCGGCCCGGTCAGTCCAGGCCCCGGCCCCGCCGCAGTCGCGCCGCCACCTCGCCCGGGTCGACCAGGGGCGCCGGGTAGTCGGCCGGCGGACGCTCCAGCAGCCAGGGCCGGTGGACGGATCGGCCCCGGAGGTGGGCGAGTTCGGGCACCCACCGGCGTACGTAGGCGCCGTCCGGGTCGAGCCGGTCGGCCTGGGTGAGCGGGTTGAGCACCCGGTTGGGCCGGGTGTCCGTGCCGGTGCCGGCCACCCACTGCCAGTTGAGCTGGTTGTTGGCGAGGTCGCCGTCCACCAGCAGGTGCAGGAAGTGCCGGGCTCCGGTCCGCCAGTCCTGGTACAGCGTCTTGGTCAGGAAGGAGGCGGTGAGCAGCCTGGCCCGGTTGTGCATCCAGCCCTCGTGGGCGAGTTGGCGCATCCCGGCGTCGACCACGGGGAAGCCGGTGCGGCCCTGCCGCCAGGCCTCGGCCTCGCGGGAGTCCTCGCGCCACCGGTCGCCCTTGCCGCGGTAGTCCTGCCAGGCGGCGTCCGGCCGGGCGGCGAGCACCTGGTGGTGGAAGTCCCGCCAGACGAGCTGCCGGACGAAGGCCTCCGCGCCGGGGCCGCCGTGGCGTTCGGCGAGGTCGACCAGCTCGGTCGCGGAGAGGCAGCCGAAGTGCAGGTAGGGGGAGAGACGTGACGTCCCGTCGGCGGCCAGGTCGTCGTGCACCTCCTCGTAGGCGGTGACGTCCCAGGCCTTCCAGCGTCTGCGGGCCTCGGTCTCCCCGCCGGGCGGCAGGCCCGGCGAGTCGGCGCGCTCGGGGCGGATCGCGTCCGGGTCCGTCCCGGCGAGGCCCGCGGGGGTGCGCAGGCTCCGCGGTGCCCGGTGCGGCGGGCGGCGCGAACCGCGCTGCCAGGCCCGGAAGTACGGAGTGAAGACGGCGTAGTGGTCCTTGCCGGCGGGCGCGGCTGCGCCGGGCACGAGGGCGGTGAGGGAGCCGTCGTGCACGTGGAGGCGGTCGCCGAGGTGCTTCCGCAGGGCGCTCTCGCGGCGCCGCGCGAAGGAGCTGACGCCGGCGGCGACGTGGACGGCGATCGCGCCGGTCTCCTCCGCGAGGCGCGCCGTCTCGGCCGCCGCGGAGCCCCGCCGGATCAGCAGCCGCCCGCCGATCCGGCGGAGCGAGGCGTCGAGGTCGGCCAGGCAGTCCGCGAGGAAGGCCCGGCGGTTGGGGGCGGCGAATCCGGCCGCCTCGACGCCGGGGTCGAGCACGAAGAGCGGGACGACCTCGTCGGCGCTGCGGGCGGCGGCGTGCAACACCGGGTTGTCGTGCAGGCGGAGGTCCTGGGTGAGCAGGGCGATGGCGATCGTCATGGCCCGGCCAGGCTAGGCCCTCCCGTTCGGATCGTGTCGGATCGGCACGCGGTGGTGGGCGCCCGGAGTCGCGCGCCCGGCAGGATCCGTGGGATCCGTGGGATCCGTGGGAGAGGGCCTGTCGATCGGAGCGGCCGTGCCGGTGGTGGCCGGGCGGCGTGCCTCCCGTGCGGCGGCCGGGCTCAGAGTGAGCCGACGCGGCGGCCGGTGACCCGGGTGGGCCGGATCCGGATCCAGAGCGGGTTGTCGCCGCCCGACCACGGTTCGGACCCGGGGTGCCCGGCGAGGCGGTCGACCTCCTCGTGCGCGGTCACGTGTTCGGCGGTGCCGGCCAGCAGCACGCTCCAGCCGCGGCTGAGCCGCTCGTCGATCCGGTCGATCTGGAAGGAGAGGGCGGTGCCGGAGTCCGGTGCGGCGGCGCTGTGCGGGACGGTCCGGTAGGCGACGGTGCCCGCGTCGACGACGTAGTTCACCGGGAGGACGGCGGGGCCGGGGCCGGCGGGGACGGCGACCCGGCCGACGCCGTGGTCGCCGATCCGGTCCCAGCACTCGCGGACGGTGAGCCGGACCAGCACGGGGTGCTCCGGGGCCGCGGCCCGGCCCGGTGCCTCGTCGGTGCGGCCCTCGACGAGTTCGCGGCGGCTGAGCCCGAGGGCGCTCGCGAGACGGAGGAACCCTCCGGGGTCGAAGGCCGGTCCGGCTTCGGCGAGGTGCTGCAGGTAGCGGGTCGCCATCCCGGCCTTGGCGGCGAGTTCGGCCTCGGTCAGGCCCAGGGCGTCGCGGCGTTCGCCGATCCGGCGGGCGATCGCGGCGGGGTCCGGCTCGTCGGGGCCCTGCGACGGGTCCCCGTTCGGGTCGCGGCCGGGCTCGGGGCGGGCGTTGTCGTTCACGGCTGTCCTCCGGCGGGCACGGCGGGCGCACCGGGCGCGCGCTGTCGGCGGCCGGTTCCTCGGCCGTCTCGCCCCAGTAGAGCCCGGGGCCGCCCGGACCGCCAGGCTGCCGGGTCCGCCGGGGCGGCCGGTCCGCCGAACGGGGCCGGGCGGACGCGGTGGGTCGGTGCCCTGCCGTTGCGCTGCGGCGCGGTACCCCGGTAGGGCATTCGGTCCGCCCTCCCGGGTGACCCGAGGTACCCCGTGGCCGTACCGGTCGGCGTGGTTCGCCGGGGCTCGGCCTGGCGTCCCCCGGCCGTCGTCCGGGGAAGGGCCGTCCGGCCCTGTCTCCGATCGCGCGAGACTGGTGCGATGGGGCGCACGCGGCACGGGCGTACCCCGGCGGCGCGTTCCCGGCGCCGCCCGCCCCGTGCCCGCACGCCGTGCCCGCCGGCCCGGCCCGGCCGTACCGGCGCCGAACGATCGCACCACCGGGAGGATCCCGTGAACGGACCCGTCGTCGTCGGTTACGACGGCTCGGCCGAGAGCATCGCCGCCCTGCAGTGGGCGACCGTCGAGGCGGCGCTGCGCGGGCTGCCGCTGGAACTCGTCCAGGCCTGGCCGTGGCCCGAGCACCACGTCCTCGGCGGCGAGGACGCGAACCACTGGGTCCGGCAGCAACTGGCCGACCAGGAGGCCGCGGTACGGGCGTCCGCCGGCGACGTGGCGGTCACCTCGCGGCTGGTGCCCGACGCGCCCGCCGCCGCGCTGAAGGCCGCCGGCGAGAAGGCGTCCGTGCTGGTGCTGGGCTCGCGCGGGCTGAGCACGCTGCGCGGCTTCCTGGTCGGCTCGGTCAGCCAGGAGGTGCTGGCCGGGGCGCCCTGCCCGGTGGTGCTCGTCCGGGCCGGCGGCGGGGGCGGCCCGGCCCCGGCCCGCGGTGCCGTCGCCCTGGCGCTGGACCTCCGCCACGACTGCCCCGAGGTGCTGGACTTCGCCTTCCGGGCCGCCGCGCAGCGCGGGGTGCCGCTGCGGGTGCTGCACGCGGCCGGGCCGCCGGTGGGCAGCGAGTACATGGCCTTCGGCGCGATCGCGGCGATCTCCGCGGACCTGGCGTCGGCCGAGGAGCAGGCGCTCGCCGAGGCGTTGCAGCCGTGGCGCACCGAGCATCCGGACGTCGAGGTGGAGGCGACCGTGGTGCCCGGCAGCGCCGCGCTCGCGGTGGTGGAGGCCGTCGGCGAGGACGTCGGCCTGCTGGTGGTCGGCCGCCACGACCGGCGGGTGACCTTCGGCGGCCACGTCGGCCCGGTGACCCATGCGGCGATCCACCACGTCACCTGCCCGGTGGCGGTGGTCCCCTACCGTTGACGGGCCTGCCCGGCTTGTCCGAAGGGCGCTCGAACGGTCGGTTCAAGCGCGCGCGGGGGGTGCCCCCCGACCTCCGGCCGGAAGGCGCCTCCCGACGCGCCCCCGTGAGGCGCCCGCACGCCCTTGGAGGACAGGTCCTACTCGTCGGCGGCGGGGGCCGGGGCAGCGGCGCCGTCCGTGTGGGGGCGCAGGAGGAGGGCGGCGGCGAGGTCGAGGAAGTCGGCTGTGGGGCCGGTGCAGTCGTCCTGCGGCACGACGAGGCAGGTCTCGACCGGCTGGAGGTCGGTCACCGGCAGGTAGACGAGGTCCGGGCGGGAGTACGAGTCGGCGACGCCGGCGGGGACGAGTGCGATGCCCTGCCCGGAGGCGATGAGTTCGAACTTGCCCTCCAGCGTGGAGGTCCGCCGTTCCTTGCCGTCGAGGAGGGGCTCGCCGTCGAGGTCCGCCGTGGTGAGTGCGGGGCGCCCGGCCAGTGGATGCGTGACGGGCAGGCACGCCACCTTGGTCTCCCGGTCGACGGCGACGGTGCGCAGCGCCGTGTCGTCGAACGGCCGGCGGAGGTACGCGACGTGGACGCGGCCGTCGCGCAGCGGCGCGTCCCGCTCCCACCAGCGCAGCGGGAAGACGTCGACGGCGACGTCCGGGTGGCTCCGGGCGAAGGCCCGGACGGCGTGCGAGACGTGCAGGCCCGGTGCGAAGGCGACGACCAGGCGCTGTTCGCCGCGCGCGGCCTCGTGCACGCGGCGGACGGCCGAGTCCACCACCGCGGTGATCCTCCGCGCCTCCTCGTACAACCGCTGCCCGGCCGGGGTCAGTTCGACGCTGCGGGTGGTCCGTTCGAGCAACGGGCAGCCGAACTCCCGCTCGAAGACCCGGATCTGGCGGCTGAGGACGGGCTGGGCGATGAACAGGGCCCGCGCGGCCCGGCCGAAGTGCCGGTGTTCGGCCACCGCGACGAAGTAGCGGAGCTTCCGCAGGTCGAGATCCATACCCGGACGGTATCAATGCGGACCGAAGGGTATTGGACGGCCGGTCGGGCCCGTCGGAGACTCGGTGCACGACGGCCCGTCGGCGCGCGGTGACGCACCGACGACGGCCCGGCCGCCCGACGGGCGGCCCACCTTAACGGTTCGTCACCACTTCCGCGGAGTCGCCGCCGACGCGGCGCTCCCCACGCACGACGGGAAACGACATGACCGACACCCGCCCGACCGCCCTGATCGTCGGCGCCTCCCGGACCTTGGGCCTCGAACTGGCCGCGGAGTACCTGCGCCGCGGCTGGGACGTCGTCGGCACCGTCCGTGGCAGCCGGCGCACCGGTCTGCACGACCTGGCCGAGGAGTCCGGGGGCCGCCTCGCCGTCGAGTCGCTGGAGATGACCGACCCCGGGGGGATCACCGCCCTGCGCGGCCGGCTGGCGGGACGCACGCTCGACCTGCTCTTCGTCAACGCCGCCGTCACCCGCGGCGACCTCCCGATCGGCGACGTCCCGACGGAGATGTTCACCGAGGTGATGGCCACCAACGCGCTCGGCCCGATGCGCGTCGTCGAGTGGCTGCGCCCGCTGGTCGCCCCGGCCGGGACGATCGGCGTGATGTCCTCCGACCAGGGCAGCATCGCCCTCAACACCGACGGCGGGCAGGACCTGTACCGGGCGAGCAAGTCCGCGCTGAACCAGCTGATGCGCTGTCACGCCGCCCGGCACGCGGACGACCCGCGGACACTGTTGCTGATGGACCCGGGCTGGGTCCGCACCGGACTCGGCGGTCCGGAGGCCGAACTCGGTGTGGAGGAGAGCGTTCCCGGGGTGGTGGACACGATCGAGGCCCACCGCGGGAAGCCCGGACTCCGCTTCGTCGACCACCGCGGGCAGGTCGTGCCCTGGTAGCGGCCGCCACCGGGCGCTGCCGGGCCGGGGCGGGGCCGTCCCACGGGGTGGGCGAGGGCTGGGAGCCGCAACGAACTGCTGGTAGTAGTAGGCGCGTTCCACGCCGACAGTCGAGCGCCCCGCCTGCCCACCGTCCGTGAACGGAGATCAAGTGCCCGCCCCCATCGCCCCCGACGACAGTACCGACGCCCCCGCGGCGACCGCCGACCCCGACCTGCCCGCCGCCCCCGCGCCGGCGGTCGCCGACGGACCGACGGTCGCCGCCGCCCCGGCCGTGTCCGTTCCCGGCCTGCGGCTCAAGGCCGTGCTGCTGATGGCCGGCAGTTGCCTGCCGATCCTGGGCGCCGTCCTCATCGCCCCCGTCCTGCCCGGGATCCAGGACCACTTCGCCGCCACCCCCGGCGCCGACGCACTGGTGCCGGTCGCCCTGACGATCCCCGCCCTGGCGCTCGCCCTGCTCGCCCCGTTCGCCGGCGTGCTGATCGACCGGCTCGGCCGGCACCGGCTGCTGGTCGGGGCGACCGTCGCGTACGCGTTCGTCGGCACGGCGCCGCTCTGGCTCGACTCGCTCGGGGCGATCGTCGCCAGCCGGGCGCTCGTCGGCGTCACCGAGGCCGTCATCATGACCTGCTGCACCACCCTGATCGGCGACTACTGGAGCGGCCGTACCCGGGACCGCTACCTCGCCCTGCAGACGATGTGCGCCGCCGTCTCCGCCACCGCGTTCTTCGCGATCGGCGGGGCCGTCGGCTCGGCCGGCTGGCGGGCGCCGTTCTGGGCGTACGCGGTGAGCCTGCTGCTGGCGCCGCTGATGGCGACCGTGCTGCGGCCCGCGCCGAAGGCCGCCGCCGCTGCCACCGCTGTCGCGGACGCTCCGGCGGAGCCGGCCGGGCCGGGCGGCGACGAGGAACGGCCATTCCCCTGGCGGCGGTTGGCGCCGACCTGCGGACTGACGGTGTTCGGCGCGGTGGTGTTCTACACCGTGCCGGTGGAGACCTCCTACCTGCTGGACGACCTGGGGGTGACCGCACCGGCCGTGATCGGCGCGGCGACCGCACTGGCCAGTGCGGCCACCGTCGCCGGGGCGGCCGGCTTCGCCCGCTTCACGACCCGGGCGCAGCGCTTCCTGCCGCAGGTGCTGGCGCTCTGCGCGGCCGGATTCGTGCTGATGGCGGTCGCCGACCGGGCGCCGCTGCTGGTGGCCGGCGCCGTGGTCAACTGTCTCGGCACCGGCGTCCTGCTTCCGCTGCTGCTGACCCGGGCGATGGCCCTGCTGGACCACGCGGACCGCGGCCGCGGCACCGGTCTGTGGACGGCGGCCTTCTTCCTCGGCGAGTTCGCCTGCCCGCTCGTGCTGCTGGCCGCCGCCGCGCTGGTCGGCTCCCTGGCGGCGGCGGTGGGCGTCCTGGCCGCGGCGACGGCCCTGGTGGCCCTGGGCATCCACCTCAAGGACCGCCGCCCCGTCCCCGCCGCGGTCTGACGACGGGCCCGGCCCTGCCCGCCCGGGTGTGCACGCCCGGGCGGGCAGGGCCGTCGCCACGCATAGGGTCGGGCCATGACCGTCCTGCGTTCCGTCCTGCTGTTCCTGCTCGCCGCCCTGCTGGAGATCGGCGGCGCCTGGCTGGTGTGGCAGGGCACCCGGGAGCACCGCGGGTGGGTGTGGATCGGCGCCGGGGTGCTGGCGCTCGGCGCGTACGGCTTCGTGGCGACCCTGCAGGACGACGCGGACTTCGGCCGGATCCTGGCCGCGTACGGCGGTGTCTTCGTCGCGGGTTCGCTCGCCTGGGGCATGGTCGTGGACGGCTACCGGCCGGACCGCTACGACGTGGTCGGCGCCCTGGTCTGCCTGGCCGGGGTCGCCGTCATCATGTACGCACCGCGCGGGCACTGACCCGCCGGGCGCTGCCGCTGCCGGAGGTCCTGACGGCGGTGGACCGGCTGCTGGACGCCCGTCTCGCGGTCGAGGCCGCAGGCCTCGTCGCGGTCGACCTCTACGACGGCTCGATGCTGTACGACTTCGCGGCCCGCACCCTGCGGCTGGTCGACCTGGACGAGTACCGACCCGGGCCCTTCGTCCTGACGGAGGACCGGTTGCCGGGCTCGCGCCGCTACCTGGCACCGGAGCAGTGGACCCGGGGAGCCGTGGTCGACACCCGGTCGACGGTGTTCGCCCCAGGCCGGGCCGCCCGCCTGCTGCTGGACGCCGGCGACGAGGAACGCGCCTGGCCCGGCGGTCCGGCCGGTCTCGCGGTGATCGCCCGGGTCACCGACCCCGATCCGGCCGGGCGCCACCCGACCGTCGCCGCCCTCGCCACCGACTGGCGTGCCGCCGGGGGCCGTTGAGACCCCCGGCGCAGGGCCGTGCGCGGATCAGGCCGCGGTGTGCAGGCCGTACCGGGTGCGGGCGTCGGCGAGAACGCCGGCCAGTTCGGCCGGGCGGCGGCAGGTCGGGGCGGGGCGGGCGGCGGTGCACCGCTGCTCAGCTCGGGGCGAGTCCGTGGAGGACGGGACCGGCGTGCGCCCCCGTGGCGAGGTTGACGACCAGTCCTCCGCCGTCGGCGGGGGTGGCGCGTACGTAGGCGCCGCCGTAGCCGTTGACCACGGTGAACACCCCCCACAGCGGTGTCCAGGGGCGGAGTTCGCCGTTGTCGTCGGCGAAGAGCTCGACGGAGGGCCGGACCCGCCGCTGGAGGATGTACGGGCGGTCGAGCGCCGCGTGGATGCGCGTGCTCCACTCCTGCGCGGTCAGGCCCGGTGTCCAGCCGGGCAGCACGCCGGTGCCGCCGGCCAGCGAGGTGGGCTTGAGCACCAGGTCGTGCTGGTGGGCCAGGGCGTACTCGACGAGGTCGACGGACTCCCCGTCCTCCAGGGTGACCGGGCCCGGGCGGACCATCCGCGTCCAGGTGAGGATCCGGTCGAGACCCGCCAGCACGTCGGCACCGAACAGCCGCCGGTTCCGCTCGTCGGAGAGCAGGGCGAGGGCGCCCTTGCTGGCGTACACGGCCGAGTCCAGCGGTGTGAAGATCCGGACCTCGCCGCGGTCGGCGGCGTCGAGGATCGGGTCGACCAGCTGCAGGGACTGCGGCGACTTGAGCAGGTCGCCGATCAGGAACACCCGGAAGACGATGTCGACGGGCCGCTCCCCCAGCCACACCCGGCCGTCCCGCGCCTCCAGCTGCCCGACGTGGCAGGGGTACGCCTCCAGCCCGTACTCGCCCCAGCGTTCGCAGAGCGCCTCCATGTAGGGGAGCATCCGCCCGTACGCGTCCGGCCAGTCGGTCAGCGCGACCACGGGGTTGTCCCCGGGGCCGTAGCCGCTCTCCACCACGATGTTCTCGACCTGTTCGCGGAGCGAGTCCACGAAGCCGAGCTTGTGGCGTTCGGCGAAGTCCGCGAGGTGCGGGCGGGCGAGCAGCTCCCGGCACATGTCGGGGTTGTCCATCCCGCCGACGGCGCTGCCGATGTTGAGTTCGAGCAGCTTGAAGCCGGTGTCGTCGGCGTAGAGGTCGGCCCGGGTCTGCCGGCTCACGGTCGCGCCGCGGCCGCGCATCACGGCGGAGACCTGGACGTCGGTCAGTCCGACGGCCCGGGCGAACGCCTCGAAGTCGCCGCCGAAGAGCAGGTCGGGGAGGGCCGCCAGGGCGGTGCGCAGGTTCTCCAGGTCGGCGTGGAGCTGCACCTGTTCGGCGTGGCCGAGGAACAGCGGCCGGGACAGGTACCTGCCCTCGTACATCCCGTCGAGGAACGCCGAGCCGACCGGGCCGACCGGGCCCGCCGGTCCGGCCGTCCGGGCGTCGGCGCCGGGCCGGCCCAGTTCGGCCAGGTACGCGCGGGTCAGGGAGATGCGGTCCATGGATCTCTCTCTACTGTTCGGCAGCCGCGGTTGCGCGGCGGCCACGGATCAGGGCGGCGGCGAGGACGACCGCGGCGAGCACGGCCGTGCTGATCAGCTGGATCCTGGTGCCGGGATCGACGAGCATCAGCCCGAGCAGCGCGACCATGGCGGCCAGCGCGGTCCAGCTCAGGTACGGGTGGCCCCACATCCGCACCGGCGGGTCGGCCGGCAGGCGCCGGCGCAGGCGCAGCTGGGAGCAGGCGACCAGGATCCAGACCAGCAGCAGCACCGTGCCGACCGCGTCGAGCAGGTGGAGGAAGACCGTGCGCGGCCAGAGCAGGTTGAGCACGACTCCGACGAATCCGAACGCGGCCGAGGCGAGCACGGCCGCACGGGGGACGCCCGTCCGGCCGAGCCGTGCCAGCAGCGCGGGCGCCTGGCGGCGGCGGGCCAGCGAGAAGGCCATCCGGGCGGCGGCGTAGGTGTTGGCGTTGAGCGCGGACAGCAGGGCGAGCAGCACGACGACCCGCATGACCTGCCCCGCGGCGGGAACGCCGACGTGGTCGAGGACGGCGGCGAACGGGCCGGCGCCGACCTGCGGGTCGGACCACGGCAGCAGGCTGACCACGACGGCCATGGAGCCGAGGTAGAAGACGGCGATCCGCCAGACCGCCGCGCGGACGGCCCGCCCGGTGGCCCGGGCCGGGTCGTCGGACTCGGCGGCGGCGATGGTGACGACCTCCAGGCCGCCGAACGCCGGGACGGCGGTGGTGAGTCCGGCCGCGACGCCGGCCCAGCCGCGCGGCAGCAGGTCGCCGTCCAGGGCTCCGGTGTCCCCGCCGGGGAGCACCCCGGCGATCGCCAGCACGCCGACGACCAGGAAGGCGACGATCGCGGCGACCTTGACCAGGGCGAACCAGAACTCGAACTCGCCGAAGTTCCGCACGTCGGTGAGGTTGACCGCGGTGAAGACCGACATGAACAGCAGCACCATGAGCCACTGCGGGACGGCCGGGAGCCAGCCGTGCACGATGACGGCGGCCGCGGTCGACTCCAGGGCGAGCACCACGACCAGGGTCAGCCAGTACAGCCAGCCGATGGTGAACCCGGCCCATGCGCCGAAGGCACGTTCCGCGTGCTCGGAGAACGAGCCGCTGGACGGGTGGGCGGCGGCCATCTCGGCCATCATCCGCATCACCAGCACGGTGAGGACGCCGGCCGCCGCGAAGGACAGCACGATCCCCGGTCCGGCCGCGGCGATGCCCGCGCCGGAGCCGACGAACAGGCCGGACCCGATCACGCCTCCCATGGCGAGCATGCCCAGGTGGCGCTGGCGCAGGGTGCCGCGCAGGTGCTCCCCCGGTCGCGGCTCGGTGGCGGGTGGAGCGGTGAGGGTCATTCGAGGTCCTTGGACGAGGCACGGGGACGGGGGAAGTGACGGATCGGGGTCGTGACGGGTTCGACCACCGCTGCTTCGGCGGGGCGGCCCGGCATCCGGGACCACCGCAGCGCCAGGACAGCGGAGACCGCCGCCCCGACGGCGCCGAACACGGTGATGACGACGGACGCCGGGGCGTGGTCGGCGGCGAGGCCGGCCAGGGAGATGCCGACCCCCTGGGCCATCCGGACCGCCGCCGAGGCCAGTCCGAACGCCTTGCCGCGCTCGGAGTCGGGGACGGAGCGGCTGTACTCGGCGTTCGCCGGGACCTGGAACGCCGAGAACACTCCGGAGGCCGCCCACAGCGCGCAGGTCACGGCGGTGTTCGAGGACAGCACGGTGAAGGTCAGCACCGCGCAGGAGGCGACGGACAGCGGCCCGAGCAGCCGCAGGCCGCGGTCCGGGCTCACCCAGCGGGTCAGCACGACCATGCCGACGACCGCGCCGGCCGGGCTGGCCGCGAGCAGCAGGCCCACCCCGGTCGGCCCCTGCCCCAGGGCGTGGGCGTACGGCGTGGCCAGGCCCTCCTTGCAGGCGTAGAAGCCGGAGACGGTGCCGAACGCCACCAGCAGGCGCAGCCGACGGTCGGCCCGGACGAGGCCGGCGCCGCCGGTGATCACGCTCCACCGGCCGCCGGTCGGCGGGCCGCCGGCCGGCCGCGGGCGCCGCTCCAGGCCGTACCGGGTCAGCACGGCCGAGACGGTGAAGGTGGCCGCGTTGAGCAGCAGGGCCCGGGAGGGCCCGAGCACCGCGACCGCCGCGCCGCCCGCCGCGAACCCGGCGAGCTGGCCGAGCTGGGCGGTCAGGTTGACCACCGCCGACGCGGGCAGGTAGTGGTCCCCGGGGGCGATCGTCGGCAGCAGTGCCGACCGGGCCGCCAGGTGCGGCGACTGGGCCAGTTGCACCGCGACGACCAGTGAACACAGCAGCCACAGCGGCGTGCCGGGGATCGCCATGACGGCGACCAGGCCGGTGCGGACGAGGTCGCACACCACCATCAGCCCGCGCCGCGCGCAGCGGTCCGCCAGCCAGGACAGCATCGGCCCGCCGACGAGTTCCGGCAGCAGGGTCAGGGCGTAGGTGAGCGCGGCCAGCCCCGCCGATGCGCTGCGGTCGAAGACGAGCAGGGACAGCGCCACCCGGGTGAGCTGGTTGCCGCCCACCGAGACCAGCTGGGCCAGCCACAGCATCCGGAACTCGCGGACGGCGAGCACCTGGCCGAAGCCGGCCGTCGGCGGCCTGCTCACGGGCGCGCCACCGACTGCGCCCGTCCGGCCACCCGCACCACCGGCCGGTCCTCCACCGGCTCCCAGTCGAGCCGGTACTCGGCGAGCACCCGGCCGATCGCCTCCTCGATGCGGCGGCCGCTACCCGCCCTGAACCGGTAGCGGCCGCCGGTCTCCTTCGCCCCGCCGGTGCCGTTGAGGATCGCGCCCACCTCGGGCAGGACCTCCGCGTACATCTCGGGCACCTCGGCGAGCAGCGACCTGGTCGACAGCACCCGGCAGGGACGCACCGGGGGCTCCGGGATCAGCAGGTAGCCGCCGGCCTCGCCCGCAGGGTCGGGCGGGGTCAGGTCCGGGGACTCCCCGAGGGTCAGCCGGGTGGCGACCTCCAGCAGGTCGAGCCCGTACACGTCGCGCCAGATGTGCGGGAGTTCCGCACCGCCGGCGCGCGCGGCCACCTCCAGGAACACCAGCCCGTCGTACTCGCCGGGCCCGGTCGGGTCGACCACGAACACTTCGAGGTGGAAGACGCTGCTGCGCACGCCGAGGGCGGTGAGGGCGACCTCCGAGTACCCCGTCAGCCGCCGTTCCAGCTCGGGGTCGTCCGCGGCCACCGAGCCGAACGAGTCGCCCAGGGCGTAGTCCAGGCAGGTGTTGAGCAGCCGGAAGGCCCGCAGCACCCGCACCCGCCCGTCCTGGATCACCCCGTCGACCTGGTACATCGGGCCGCTGACGTACTCCTCGCAGACGTGGTTCGGCAGCGGGGCGGCGAGCGTCTCCTCCAGCGAGACCTGGGAGTTGACCAGGCAGATGCCCTGGCTCCCGGAGCCGTCGCGGGGTTTGAGCACCACCGGGAAGCCGACCTCGGCGGCGAACCGGCGGACCTGCGCGGGATCGTCGGCGTCGACGAACCGCGGCACCCGCAGGCCCGCCGCGGCGACCAGCTGCTTCATCGTCACCTTGTCGCGGACCCGCGCCACGTCGTCCGGCCGGGGGCCGGGGACGCCGAGCAGTTCGCGCAGGTCCGCGGCGACCTCGAGGTCGCGTTCGAAGAGCGCGACGACCTGGTCCAGCGGGCCGTGGCGGTCCACGATGCCGCGGGCCAGTTCGGCGACGGCCGGCCGGTCCGCGAGGTCGTCGACGACGGCCACGGTCTCCGCCGCGGCGGCGTCGACGCCGTCGGCGCCCGCCGCCGAGCAGAGGTAGGCGACCCGGTCGGTGCCGTGGTCGATGTACGCGGTGTAGTCGCAGCCGACCGACCGGTCGAAGCGGTTGAGGACGAGGATGTGCCTGCCGGTCGCAGCGCGCTCGCTCATCCGTGCGTCCTCTCGCGGGTCAGGTGCATCAGCGCCGTGTACGGGGGCAGGTCGAAGTCGACGACGTCGGCGAGGTTCCAGCCGGCCTCGGCGAGGACGTCCTTCCACTCGGCGAGCGAGGGGATCATCTGGCCCATCACGGCGTGCGCGGTCTCGAACCCGAGCGTGAAGACCGGGTGCCGGTCGGTGGAGGGCAGGTCCGAGCGGTAGGTGTCGCAGATGATGAGGTCGGTCGCCGCCGGGAAGGCCTCGCCGATCAGCTTGAGGCTGGTCAGGCACTCCTCGCGCGGCCACAGGTCGTGACCCATCATGAAGGTGCAGACGAAGTCGACCTGGTCGAACTCGGGGCGGTGCTCCATCGCGGTCGCGTCGCCGTGGACCACGGAGATCCGGTCGGCGAGGCCGGCCCGGGCGACCGACTCGGTGGCCAGGGCCACCGCGCCGGCGGCGAAGTCGACGCCGATGCCCCGGAACTCCGGGTCCCGCCCGGCCAGCTTGATCAGCCGCTCGCCGCTGCCGCAGCCGAGGTCGGCGCCGCAGCGCAGGCCGCGTTCGGCGACGATCCGGTAGAACGCGGGGTCGACGTAGGAGAATCCGGCGTCGCGGGCGCCCAGGCCGATGGCCTTGTAGTCGCGCCGGACGGTGAACCCGTCGGGGCGGTTCGCGGTGCGGATCAGCTCCGGCATGGTGGTGAAGAGTTCGCCGCAGCCGCGGGTCAGCCAGTAGAAGAAGCCCTTCTTCGCCATGGTCTCGGCGAACTGCGGGCCGGGCTCGGCACAGCGGTGGTCCGGGTCGAGCGCGACGATCCCGGCGAGGGCCAGGCCCCGGGCGACGGCCTCGACGGAGGGCGCGTCGAGGTCCTGCTCGCGGGCGAACTCCCGCAGGTCCACGGGTGCTTCGGAGCCGTCCAGGCGGCCCAGCAGACCGGTCTCCCAGGCGGCCGAGATGGCGTAGGCGGAGAGCGTGTGGTTGAAGACGTCGTCGATGACCGAGACGGTCATGGTTCCCCCAGGTGTTGTGTGCGAGAGCCGATCAGGATCGCGTCGACCGCGGCGACGAGGGCCGCGGTCTCGGCGGCGGTGCCGACGGTCACCCGCAGGGCGGCGCCGACGGGATGGACCCGGACCCCCCGGTCCAGCAGGACGGCCGCCCAGTCCGCGGGGCCGTCCGGCGGTCGTACGTAAAGGAAGTTGGCCTGGCTGGGCGTCACCTCGAAGCCGCGCCGGGCCAGTTCGCCGGCGAGTGCCTCGCGGTTCTCCCGGTTGCGGATGCGGCGCTCCTTGAGCGAGGCCGGGTCGGCGAGCGAGGCGAGCGCGGCGGAGCAGGCCGCGCTGCTGACGGTGAACGGCGTCTGCAGCGAGCGCAGCGCGCCGATCAGCCGGGCGTGGCCGATGCCGTAGCCGACCCGCAGGCCGGCCAGACCGTGGATCTTCGAGAAGGTCCTGGTGGTCAGCAGGTTGGGCAGTTCCGACAGGGTCTTGAGCGAGGGCCCGGCGTCCGCATCGTCCGCGTAGTCGTGGTACGCCTCGTCGTTGAGCACGACGGTGCCGTCGGGCAGCCGGCCGGCCAGGTCGGCGACCGCCTGCCGGGGCTGCCAGGAGCCGGTGGGGTTGTGCGGGTTGGAGAGCGCGACCAGACCGACCTGCGCCTGTCGGAGGTGGTCGGCCAGGTCCTCGCCGGGCGGCCAGGGGCGGGTCACCGTCGGAGTGCCGCACTGGACGCCCAGCATCGGGTAGAAGTCGAACTCGGGTTCGTGGAAGAACGCCGGCCGCTCCGGCCCGGTGAACGCGCGCCAGGCCAGGCCGATGATCTCGGCGCTGCCCGCACCGACCAGCACCCGGTTCAGCGGGACGTCGTGCAGTTCGGCGATCGCCGCCTGCAGGGCGCCCTCCCCCACCGGGTACCGGTGCACGTCCGGCACCAGTGCGTGCAGGGCCTCGGCCACCCCGGCCGGTGGTCCCTGCGGGTGTTCGTTTGCATGCAGACGCAGCATCGTCCCCCTCGATTCGATCTTTCGATTACGGTAGGAACCGCGACTGGATGACGACTGGACGACAACTTTTCCTTCACACGGGGCGGGGGCGCGGAGATGGTGCAGGGGGGCGCACACGTGCAGGTTCAGCTCCTGGGACCGGTCAGGGTCCTCCAGGGCGCGGCCCGGCACGACGTGCCGACGGCGGGGCGGCGCGCGGTGCTCGGCCTGCTCGCCCTGGCCGCCGGCCGGCAGGTCTCCCGCACGGAGCTGGTCGACGCGCTGTGGTCCGACGGCCCGCCCAACTCCGCGGTCAACGTGATCCAGACCCATGTGAAGCACCTGCGGAAGCTGCTCGAACCCGAACGCGCGGCCCGCGCCCCGAGTTCGGTCCTGCTCTCGGTCGGCGACGGCTACCTGCTGCCCACCGAGGCCTGCGTCGTCGACGTCCGCGTCTTCCGCGACGTGCTCAACCGCGCCGCGGCGGCCCGGCAGGCGGGCGACCACGCGGGCGCCCTTGCCCTGTTCGACGCGGCGCTGGCGCTCTGGCGGGCCGACTCCCCGCTCGCCGACGTCCCCGCGCTGGCCGCCCATCCCGCGGTCCTGGCCTTGGTCGAGGAGCGTTTCACGGCGCTGGCGGCCAAGGGCGAGACGCTGCTGTCCGTCGGGGCGGCCGACGAAGCGGTGGCGGTCTTCGAACAGGCCGCCCACGCACGCCCGCTGGACGAGGCCGCGCTCGCCCGACTGATCCGCGGCTACGACGCCGCCGGGCGGCGGGCCGCGGCCGTCGACGCCTACCACGAGGTGCGGCGCCGGCTCGCCGAGGAGCTCGGGATCGGCCCGGGCCCCGAACTCGCCGCCGCCTACCAGGCGCTGCTGGCGGACGACGCCTGGCACACCACCGCGCCCCCGAGGCGCCGGCCGGTGCCCGCGACCCTGCCCGGGGACGTGCCCGACTTCGTCGGACGACAGCGCGAACTCTCCTGGCTGGGGCGGACCCTGACCCGGCCGGCGGGCGCCGCGGTGCCCGTCGCGGTGGTCTCCGGCACGGCCGGCGTCGGCAAGACGGCGCTCGCCCTGCACTGGTCGCACCAGGTCCGCCCGCGCTTCCCCGACGGCCAGCTCTACGTCGACCTGCGGGGTTACGACCCGCAGCAGCCGCTGTCCGGCAGCGACGCGCTCGCCAGGCTGCTGTCCGCGATGGGCCTGCCCGCCCACGAGATCCCGCTGGACGAGGCCGACCGGGTGGCCCGGTACCGGACGGAGCTCAACGGGCAGCGCGTCCTCGTCCTGCTCGACAACGTCTCCTCGGTGGACCAGGTCCGGCCGCTGCTGCCCGGCACCGGGTCCTGCGCGGTGCTGGTGACCAGCCGCGACACCCTGGGCGAGCTGGTGGCCCGGCACGGCGCCCGGCGGCTCGACCTCGACCTGCTGCCGATGACCGACTCGCTCGACCTGCTGCGCAGACTGATCGGCGACCGGCTCGACCGCGAGGCGGCGGTCGGCCAGGACCTGGCCGAGCAGTGCGTCGGGCTGCCGCTCGCCTTACGGGTGGCCGCCGAGCTCGCGGCCGCACAGCACACCACCCCGCTGCCGGACCTGGTGTCCGAACTGGCCGACCGCCGCAGGCGGCTCCACCTGCTGGACACGGTCGGCAACTCGGTCAGCGCGGTCTTCTCCTGGTCCTACCAGCACCTGCCGGCGACGGCGGCGCGCACCTTCCGGCTGCTCGGCCTGCAGTACGGGCCCCACGTGTCGCTGAGCGCGTCGGCCGCCCTCACCGGACGCGGCCCGGACGACACCCGGAGCGCCCTGACCGCGCTCAGCCGGGCCCACCTGGTCCACCCGCTCGGCCCGGACCGGTACGGCATGCACGACCTGCTGCGGGCCTACGCGACCACGCTCGCGCACGACCACGTCACCCCCGCCGACCGGACGGCCGCCCAGCGCCGGCTCGTCGACTACTACCTGCACACCGCGAGCGCCGCCTCCGTGCTGCTGGGCCGTCACGAACCGATCGCCCTCCCGCCGCCCGCGCCCGACGTGCCGCCGGCGGCCTTCACCGACCTCGACGGCGCCTCGGCCTGGTTCGCCGCCGAGCACCAGTGCCTGCTCGCCGCGGTCGACGCGGCCCCCGACGGCCTGGTCGGCCCGCTCGCCCGGGCCGTGGCGACCTACCTGGAACAGCGCGGCCACTGGCCGGACTGGGTGACCACGCAGCACGCGGCGCTGGACGCGGCGCAGCGGCTGGACGACCGGCCGGGGATCGCCGCGGCGCTCGGCGAACTGGGCCGCGCCAATGCGAGGATGGGCCGCTACGACGAGGCGGACCGGCTGCTGCGCCGGGCCGTCCCGCTCTTCCAGGAGCTGGCCGACCCGCTCGGCGAGGCGCACTGCCACAACAGCCGGACCTTGGTGTTCGAGCGGCGGCACGACTTCGTCTCCGCCCTGGAGGAGGCCGCCTCCGCGCTGGCGAAGTACCGGGCGGCCGGCAACCTGACGGGGCAGGCCCGGGCGCTCAACAACATGGGCTGGTGCAACACCCGGCTCGGCCGGTACCAGGCGGCCCGCCGGTGCTGCGAGCAGGCGCTCGCGCTGCAGCGGGAGACGGGTGACCGCAACGGCGAGAGCGCCACCCTCGACACCCTCGGCCTGGTGCACCACCGGGTCGGCGACCACCACGAGGCCATCGCCTGCTACGAGCAGGCGCTGCAGATCTACCGGGAGTTCGGCGACCGCTTCAACGAGGCCTCCCTGCTCACCCACCTGGGTGACTCGGCGGACGCCGCGGGCGACCCGGAAGCCGCGCGGGAGGCGAGGAGGAGCGCCCGCGAGATCCTCGCGGAGTTCGACCGCACGGCCGGTGCGGACGGGGGACGGCACCCCGGAGCAGCTCCTTCCTCCGGTTCCGCCGGGTGACCTGATGCCCCCTCATGTCACAAGTCTCGCTTTTGTGTTGTGGAAGTGACATGTCATCCTGACGGCAAGAACGACCTTCCAGGAGACTCGTGAACACCACACCCACCACCGCGGATCCCGACACCGCCGCCGGTCCCGCCGTCGACGCGCTCGGGACGTCCGCCGCGCAGGTCCGCAGCGCGGCGCTCGAGGAGCTGATCCTCAAGGACCCGGGGCAGTTCCGGATCCTCACGGGTGACCGGCCGACCGGCCGCCTGCACCTGGGGCACTACTTCGGCACGCTCCACAACCGCGTGCGGCTCCAGGACCTCGGCGTGGAGATGTTCGTGATCATTCCGGACTACCAGGTCCTGACCGATCGCGACGTCGCCGACAACCTGACCTGGCACGTCGAGGAACTGGTGCTGGACTACCTCGCCATCGGCGTGGACCCGGCCCGCAGCACCGTCTTCACGCACAGCGCGCTGCCCTCCCTGAACCAGCTGATGCTGCCCTTCCTCAGCCTGGTCTCGGTCGCCGAGCTGAACCGCAACCCCACGGTCAAGGACGAGATCGCGCACTCGCGGCAGTCCGCCGTCAGCGGCCTGATGCTCACCTACCCCGTCCACCAGGCCGCGGACATCCTGTCCTGCAAGGCCAACCTCGTCCCGGTCGGCCAGGACCAGCTGCCGCACCTGGAGCTCACCCGGACGATCGCCCGCCGCTTCAACGACCGGTACGGCAACGGCACCGCCGTGTTCCCGCAGCCGGAGGCCCTGCTGTCGAGCGCGCCGCTGCTGCTCGGCACGGACGGCACCAAGATGAGCAAGAGCCGGGGCAACGCCATCGCCCTGGCCGCGACCGCCGACGAGACCGCCCGGCTGCTCAAGGGGGCGAAGACCGACGCCGAACGCCACATCACCTACGACCCGGTCGACCGCCCCGAGGTCTCGTCCCTGCTGCTGCTCGCGGCGCTCTGCCAGGGCCGGACGCCGCAGGAGGTGGCCTCCGACATCGGCGCCGCCGGGGCAGCCGCGCTGAAGAAGACGGTGACCGAGGCGGTCAACGAGTACCTGGCGCCGATCCGGGCCCGCCGCGCCGAGTACGCGGACGACCGCGCCCACCTGCGGCGGACGCTGCGCGAGGGCAACGAGCGCGCCCGGGCGGTGGCCGACGCCACCCTCGCCGAGGTCCGCGCCGCCATGAACAGCCACTACTGACTACGACCGACCTCCGACCGCGCGGGCACGGCCTCCCACCACGACGGAGGCCGTGCCTTCGCTATCTGCACACCCGGCCCGAACTCCGGTACCACACACAGGATCTGAGCATGCATCAGCACGTATGCATCACCGGCGCCGATCGCTCCGTCCGGTCCCACGGATCCTCTGGTAAAAGTCGCCGGCTTCTGGTTAGCATGCAGAAGGCAGGTTGACGCGCGGACGACAAGTGGAGTCCGGGGGGTTCGCAGCCCCGTCGACCCGCCCGCCGGAGCAGGTGCGGCGCGCCGTGCGGCCGCAGCCGCCGGGACGGGAGACCGGGCTCGGAATTCCCCTGCCGCGCGCCCCTTTCTGCACCCCTGTGCGTCTTCCCCTACAGACCTCCTAGGGCAGGCATCCCTTGATGAAGCTCCTGATGGTAGCCATGCCGTGGCAAGGACTCGACACTCCGTCGAGTGCGCTGGGAATACTCGGGCCGAGCATCCGGAAGAACGCCGCGCACTGGACCGTCGACGAGTTGTACGCCAACATGCGGTGGGCCGAGCACCTGATGCGCGAGAGCGGCGGCGCCATATCCGCGGAGGATTACGGCGAGGTCGCCGTCCAGGTCTTCCACGGCGTGGGCGACTGGGTGTTCACCCCGGCGCTGTACGACACCGACGGCTACCGGGTCGACGAATTCTCCGCGTTCCTGCGCAGCCGCGGGATCGATCCGCGGATTCCCGTCGAGATGCAGAGGCACGCCCGCGGATTCGTCCGCGACCTCGCGGCCGAGATCGCCGCCGACCCGCCGGACCTGGTCGGGTTCACCAGCACCTTCATGCAGAACGTGCCGTCCCTCGCGCTCGCCAAGGAGCTGAAGCGGCTCGTCCCGGGCATCCGGACGGTCCTCGGCGGCAGCAACTGCGACGGCCCGCAGGGGCCGACCCTGCACCGCAACTTCGAGCAGTTCGACTTCGTGGTCAGCGGCGAGGGCGAACGCGCACTGCCCGCGCTCCTCAACCGCATCGCGCAGGGCAGGTCCTTCGCCGACGTGCCGGGCCTCAGCTGGCGCGACGACCGGGGCGAGGCGGTCGCGAACCCGCCGGCCGCCGCGGCGCTGCCCTTCGCCGCGGTCCCCGCGCCCGACTACGACAGCTACTTCCGCTCGCTCGGGGACTCCCCCGTCCGGCACCGCGTCCGTCCGATGCTGGTCCTGGAGACCTCCCGCGGGTGCTGGTGGGGCGAGCGCCACCAGTGCACGTTCTGCGGCCTCAACGGATCCGCCATCGACTTCCGGAGCAAGGCGCCCGGGCGCATCGCGCAGGAGGTCAGGGACCTCGCCGAACGCCACCGGGTCCTCGACCTGGTCATGGTGGACAACATCCTCGACATGAAGTACCTCGACACGGTGATGCCCGAAATGGCCGCCCTCGACTGCGATCTGCGGATCCATTACGAGATCAAGTCGAACCTGACGCGGGAGCAGTTGCGCAGCCTGCGCGAGGCGAACGTGCTCTACGTCCAGCCCGGTATCGAGGGACTGAGCGACCACGTCCTGCGCCTCATGGACAAGGGGGTCAGCGCCGCGCACAACGTGCGGATGCTCCGTGACGGCGAGGACCTCGGACTCAACGTCACCTGGAACATCCTCTACGGATTCCCGGGCGAGACCGAGGAGGACTACCGCGGACTCCTCGGGAAGCTCTCCGCACTCGAACACCTGCAACCGCCGACCGGCGCCTGGCGCATAGCGCTCGAACGGTTCAGTCCGTACTTCGAGGAGCCGTCGCTGGGATTCGCCGTCCGCCGCCCGGCCGAGATCTACGACCACATCTACCGATTGCCGCCGGACGAGCTGTACGACCTCGTCTACCTCTTCGACACGCCCGACCGGGGAATCTCCGGCCCGATCGAGGACGAACTCAAGAAGGCGGTCGAGGCCTGGGCCGGGGCCTACGCACGGAGCAGCCTCTCGTACTGGACGGACGACGGGGGCCGGGTGACCGTCGAGGACCGCCGGGCGAGCTGGCCGGAGGAGGTGATCGAGCTGGACGACCGCAGGAGCAACGTGTACCTGGGCATGTTCCAGGGCGCCGGACGGGCGGGCATCCGCCGGCGGCTCGCCGAAGGCGGATTCGCCGTCACCGAGGAGGAACTCGACCGGATGCTGCGGTACTTCGTCGACCGCGGTCTGGCCTTCGAGGACGGGGGCCGCTACGTGGCCGTCGCGCTGGAGGTCGACCCGTACCGCCGCAAGCTCGTCGACGGGCGGGAGGTGTCGGCGTCCCGATGAGCGTGCTGATGGACATCGGTGAACTCAGGGCCCGGGCCTCGGACGACGGGCACCTGCCGGGCGGCGGCCGGCCCGCGGCCGCGACGCTGACCCTCGGGGCTGCGGGGGACGGCCTTCCGACGGCCGCCGAACTGGCGGCGCTGCTGACCCGGGTGCCCGTCGCCGGGGTACGGCTGGCGGAGGCGGCCGACCTCACGGCGCTCCCCGACCGGGCGGTCGTGCGGACGGTCGCGCTGATCCGCGAGTGCGCCTCGATCGGCGTCCGGGTCACCTGGTCGCTCGTGCTGGGCGCGCACCAGCTCGGCCTGGTCCCCCGTCTCGACCATCTGCCGGCGCCGGAGGCGGTCACGGTGCTCGGGGACGGCAGCGCGTCCCCGGACGAGTGGCGCTCCACCGGCAGCTTCGGTCTCCTCTACTTCCGCAGGGGGCCGGGCTTCCTGTCGGTCGTCGACCGCCGGTCGGGGTCCGCCGGGCGGGCCGTCCTCGACGACCCCGTCACGGTGGACGTCTTCACCTGGTGCCTGGGCGGCCGTGCGCGGGCCGACCTGACCGGGGAGCAGCGGCGCGCCGCGGAGCGCCTGGTGGACGCGGGCCTGCTCCTGTGCCTCGGCGAGCACTGCGTGACCCTGCCGGTGCACATGCGCAGCTGGCCGCTGGGAGCCGCCCTGCTGGGCGGCACCCTGGCCTCGGCCGGCAAGAAGCCGGAGGAGGGCAGTTGACCGACGACGCCACCGCACCGTTCGGGGAGCTGCCCCGGCTCGTCCGCTTCGAGCACGAACCC
Organism: Kitasatospora sp. NPDC093679; assembly: GCF_040683455.1. NCBI lineage: Bacteria > Bacillati > Actinomycetota > Actinomycetes > Kitasatosporales > Streptomycetaceae > Kitasatospora > Kitasatospora sp. NPDC093679. The sequence goes on along the minus strand of NZ_JBFBDW010000001.1, from coordinate 80,429 downwards.
GCCCTGCGCTTCCTCGAACACGCCGTCGGCGAGTACCGGAGGTGCCTGGACAGCCGCGGCGCCGACGGCACGCCGAGCCACCTCCCGCGCGCCTCCGGCCTGCTGTTCGGCCGTGTCGACGACCTCGGGATCACCGTCTGCGACGTCGAGTTCGTCCCGAACGTCCGCGACAGCGACGAGGCCGTGATGGCCGAGTTCGAGACGACCATCGCGCCCCGGTTCGGCGAGGTGTACCGCAATCCCGGCCGGGGGTTCTGGAGCGACGAGGGCGCCGTGCTCCGGGCGGTCCAACGGCAGGCGGCGGCCGGCCTGGAGCCGATGGGCTCCGTCCACTCGCATCCGGACTGGCACGAGATCGGCCCGCCGCACGAACGGCGCCAGCGGCTCAGCGAGAACCCGACGCCGATGGACGAGTACCTCTTCCGCCAGTCGTGCTGGCCGGTGAACGTGATCTGGTACGTCCACACCGCCGACGACGGCGGCCTGGCGCACCGGGTGGCGGGCTGGCGGCCCGGCCCGGAGCGCTGCGAAGCGCTCCGCCTCCGGCTCCCGCCGGACCTCTGCGCCGAGTTCGGCGTGCAGTCCTCCCACTGACCGTCCCGTTCCGGCCCCCGGGGCCGGCGGGCCCGCATCCCAGGAGAGCAGTCGCATGCCCGAAACCGCACAGCGCGTCGGCCGGGGTCTTCCGGCGCCGGCCGTGACCGTCCGGCTTCCCGCCGCCTTCCACGCCCTGACCGGCGGGCGGCGGCAGGTCCCGGGCGGTGGCGGGAACATCCGGGAGGTGCTCCGCGCACTCGACCGGGACTGTCCCGGCACCCTCGAACGCATCGTGGACGTGGAAGGGGCCGTGAAGCGCTACGTGAACATCTACCAGAACGACACCGACATCCGGAGCCTCGACGGTCTGGAGACGGAAGTGACGGACCGTGACGTGATCTGGATCATCCCCGCCGTCGCGGGCGGCAGCGGCGCCCCCGCCGGCGCCGGGGCCCGGCGCACCCCCGGGAGCCGCTGATGTCGGACGTGCTCCCCCCGCGGTTCTTCACCGATCCCGGGCCGTCGCCGCACGCGGCGACCGCGGAACTGCGCGCCGCGTGCCCGGTCCACCGGATCGACTACCCGCCAGGCGCCGAGGCGTTCGCGGTCCTCGGCCACCGGGAGGTCGTGGCGGCGTTCGGCGACCCCCGGCTGTCCAAGCAGGCCGAGAACCTCCCCGAGCGGTACCGGGACAGGGCGGCGAAGAGCCTCCTCATGGTCCGCAACCTGGGGTTCGCCGATCCGCCGGAGCACACCAGGCTGCGCCGGCCCATCAGCCGGGCGTTCCTGCCCGCCCGGATCGCCGGCCTGCGTCCGCGCATCCAGGAGATCGTCGACGACCTGGTCGACGCCCTGCCGGAGTCCGGCCGGACCGACCTGATGGACGCCTTCGCCCTGCCGCTGCCGCTCACCGTGATCTGCGAGTACCTGGGGGTGCCGGTCGAGGACCGCCCGCTGTTCCGGCAGTGGGGCTACGTCCTCAGCCAGGACCCGTTCCAGCACGCGGAGGCGGAGCTGAAGGCCGCGACCGACGCGTTCACCGACTACTTCGGCCACCTGGTGGCCGAGCGGCGCAAGGACCTGCGCGACGACCTGCTGAGCGACCTCGTCCGGGGCCGCGACGAGGGCGTGTTCAGCGACCGGGAGCTGTACTCGACGATCCTCCTGCTGCTCATCGCGGGCCACAAGACGGTGGCCAACATGCTGGGCAACGGGACGGCGCTGCTGCTCGGCCGGCCCGACCAGCTCGCGGTGCTCCGCGCCGCCCCCGAACTGGTGCCCTCGGCGGTGGAGGAGATCCTGCGCTACGAGGGGTCGGCCTCCTGGGCCTCGCTGCGGATCGCCGCGTCCGACCTGCGGCTCGGCGGCGTGGACATCCCCGAGGGGAGCTTCGTGCACCTCTCGCTGGCCGCCGCCGGCCACGACCCGGAGGTCCACGAGGACCCGGAGCGTTTCGACGTCACCCGCTCGCCCAACCACCACCTGGCCTTCGGTCACGGGCCGCACTTCTGCGTGGGTGCCCCGCTCGGCCGGCTCCAGGGCGAGATCGCCTTCACGACCCTGCTGCGCCGACTGCCGCAGCTGGAGCTCGCGGTGGCGCCGGAGGAGATCGCCTGGCTCGCCGACAGCTCGCTCAGCCGGGGCCTGGAGGCCCTGCCGGTCCTGGTCGGGAAGCGGCTGCCGCGGCAGGGTCCCCAGGAAGCGGGGCAGCGATGACCGGGACGGCGGGCGGTCTGCGCCTCGCCGTGGTGGGGGCCGGCGCGGTGGGCGGCTACGTCGGCGGCATGCTCGCCGCCGCGGGAGGCGACGTGCGTTTCCTGGCCCGCGGCGAGACCCTCGCCGCGCTCCGACGGGACGGCCTGCGCATCACCGGCGGCCCGGGCGGCCCGTCCGCCGACCGCCACGTGCCCGCCGTGCGGGCCTCGGCCGACCCGGCGGAGCTCGGCGAGGTCGACGCCGTCCTGCTGTGCGTCAAGACTCCGCAGCTGACCGCGGCCGCCCGCGCACTCGCCCCGCTGCTCGGGGAGGACACCGCCGTGGTCACCGTGCAGAACGGGGTGGAGGCGCCCGATCAGGTGGCGTCCGTCCTCGGCCGTGACCGGGTGCTGCCCGGACTGGCCAGGGTCGTCGCCGTGCCGGTCCGTCCCGGCGTGGTGCGGCACCTGGGACCTCCCGGCGCGCTGGGGTTCACCGAGTGGGACGGCGGCGTCTCGGAGCGGGTGCTGCGGCTGCGCGAGGCGCTGCGCGCCGCCGCGCTGACGGCGGCGGAGCCTGCCGACGTCTGGGCCGAGCTGTGGGCGAAGTTCCTGGTGGTGGTGCCGGTCGGCGGTCTCGGCGCCGCCACCGGCGGGGCGACCGTCGGCGAGCTCCGCTCGCGCGCCGGCACCCGGCGGCTGCTGGTCGCGGCCATGCGGGAGATCCACGGGACGGCTGTCCGGCTCGGGATCGGCCTGCCGGAGGACGCCGTCGACACCGCCGTCGGACTGGTGGACCGGCAGGCCCCGGACGCGACCTCCTCGCTGCAGCGGGACGTCCTGGCGGGCCGGCCCTCGGAGCTCGACGCCTGGACGGGGGCCGCCGTCCGGCTCGCCGCCCGGGCCGGGCACCGCGCGCCCGTCCTGGAGCTGCTCCACGAACTGCTCGCCGCCCGCGAGGCGCTGGCGGTCGGAGCACCGCACTGAGGCGTGCCCGTGCCGGGGCGTGCCCGTGCCGGGGCGGGCCTCAGAGCGGTGCCGGGCCGGCGTCCACGACCTCGGCGAGCGGCCGCCGCGGAGTGGGCGCGCCCTCCGGCCCGTGGCCGAGCCGGATCAGCAGGTGGACGTGGTACGGGCCCTGCCGGGCGTCGCGGGCCTCGTCCCGCAGGCCCGGCCACTCCATCGCCTGGTGCAGCAGCGAGGCGCGCAGCCCGTGCGTGGTGGCGAGCAGCAGGACGTGCTGCAGCGCGAGTCCCGCGGTCAGCCAGTCCTCGGGGTGGTCCCCGTGGGTGGCCAGGACGGCGATGCACGGGTCGGCCTCGAAGGGCGCGGGCGGCAGGTGTTCGGCCGGGTGGATGGCGGAGAAGTCCCGCATCGGCAGGTGCCCGCCGGCGTCCTGCGGGCCGAGGACGGCCGCGGGGAGTCCGTCGGCGGCGGGGTCGGGCAGGGGGCGGACCCAGTTGCGGCTCTCCGCGCGGCGGCCCGGGTCGGTGGTGTTGCGGCGCTCGGCCTCGGCGGTCAGCCGCAGCAGGCGGTCGCGCTCGGCGCGGTCGGGCAGCAGCAGGAAGGCTCCCTCGCCGTGGGCCGCCCGGGCGAGCAGGTCGAGCACGGCGGGCGGCACGGGGCGGCCGTCGAAGGGCGTGCGGACGCTGTGCCGGCGCCAGATCGCGTCGTACAGCTCGGTGGTCCCGGGCAGGTCGACCGGGGAGGGCTCGTCGAGGTCGACCGCGGCGAGCAGTCCGGGCTCGGTGGAGTCGGGCAGCAGCCGGACCCGGGGCGCCCAGCCGAGGTGGCGGGCGGCGGTGCGCAGGTTGAACAAGGCGGCACCGACCGAGATGTGCAGTGCGCGCCCCCCGGGGTCGGCGATCGGCAGACCGCGTTCCGGGGCGGCGTGCACCTCCAGGGTGGAGGTCTCGGGGCGCAGCCGGAAGCGCCACGGCTGGCTGTTGTGGACGGACGGCGCGGCGACGGCGGCGGAGATGAGCTTCTCGAGCGCGGCGGCGTCCAGTGCCTCGGTGCGCATGGCGGCCTCCTGGGGTGGGATCGGCGGGCCCGGCGGCGGTCAGCCGCTGCCGGGTCCGCCTGCGGTGCGGAGCGTCTCCAGCCGGTGCCGGTACTCCTCGGCGTCGATCTCGCCGCGGGCGAAGCGTTCGGCGAGCAGCTGCTCGGGGTCGGTACGGGGCCGTCCGGGGTCCGCGGGCGGCGGGGCGGGCGGGCCGGGGGGCGGTGGTCCGGTGCGGCCCAGGTGGCGGACCAGGACCACGATGCCGAGGACGAGCAGGGCCCAGAAGAGCACCATGCCGACGGTCATGAAGCCGAAGCCCCAGCCGTTCATGCCATGGCCGTTCCAGTACATCATCACGGCCTCCTCCGCCGGTCACGGACGGATCGCAGGCGGATCGCCCACCACCATCGTGCGCGGCCGGGGCGGCCGGACGCTTGGGCCGATCGGCCCGGGTCGGGGCCCGCAGGTCCCGACCCGCGGGCCGGTCTCAGGCGGCTCGGCGGAGTTCCCCGGCGACCCGGTGGGTCCAGGCCCGGATCTGCTCGGCGTTGCGGTAGTCGCCGCTGGTGCCGCGGCGGACCATCAGGCGGGCGAGCAGGCCGGGGGTGTCGGAGGTGACCCGGCCGCCGAAGGTGACGTGGCCGCGGGCGTGCAGGCGTTCCATCTCGCGGGCGGCGCCGGGGACGGGCAGCAGGTCCTCCTGCTCGGCGGAGCCGTCGACCGGGCCGCTGCTGAACAGCCAGACCGGCCGCTCGGTGAGGGCCTCGGCGTTGCGGTGGGCGCAGCGCAGCGCGTCGCGGTGCCAGTGGCCGGCGTAGAGCGAGCCGCCGAGGATGACGGCGTCGTACCCGGAGACGTCGCGGACCTCGCCGGCCGGGAGGACGGCGGCGTCGAAGCCGTCCTGCCGGAGGGTGAGTCCGATCTCGGCGGCGATCCCGGCGGTGGCGCCGTGCTTGCTGCCGTAGGCCACCAGGACTCTCCTGGTCTTCGTCGCGGTCATCACGTCCTCCCGTCGCCGGCCGGCCGTCGCCCGGCGGGTGTCCCCGCGGGGTGCGGCCGTCCCTTCCAGGGTGGGCCACCGGCGCCGAGGCGGCCAGGTACGGCCGTTCGGGTGATGGCCGGGAGCGGGCGGGGCGGGCCGGACGGGGTGTCAGCGGCCCCCGCCCGGCGGGGCGGAGGGCCGGGTGCGGTGCCCCGGGGCGCCCGGGGCCGGAGCGGTTCAGCCGTTGATGGGCCGGGGGTCGTTGACGACGTTCCCGTCGGTGCAGCTGTTGGCGGTGGTGCCCGTCCAGGCCGCGCCGACGGGGACGACGGCGAGTTCCTGGAGGCAGACCGCGGCGGCGGAGAAGTTCCAGTCGTCGGCGGCGATGATCGCCCCGACGAGGCTGTCGGTGGTGTCGGCGGCTGCGGGGGCGGCCGGGGCCAGGACGGCCGCCGGGGCGAGGAGGGCGGCGGTGAGGGCCGCGGAGGTGAAGGTCTTCTTCATGCCCGGCCCAACGGCCGGCGGGCGCCCCGGTCACTCGCGGCGGGGTGCCGCTCGCCCGGTCGGCGGGTGGTGGTGGTCCGTTCGGCCGTGCCGGTGCGGCTCGGCCGGGGGCGGGCGGGGCGTGCGGTTAGCGTTCGACGACCAGGCTGTGGCAGGTCCAGCTGAGCCGGGAGGGGCCGCCGACGGGCGGGCGCGGGTGGTAGGTGCCGTCGGAGACGGAGAGGTTGACGATCAGGTGGGCGTGCCAGGTGGAGCCCACGCCCCGGCGGTCGGAGTAGACGGCGGCACCGTTGGCGTACCAGTCGACGGAGGTGCGGCCGAAGACGGTGCGGAGCTCGACGGTGGCGCCGGGGGCTATGCCGGCCGCTCCGCCGTGCCAGTAGCGGTAGCCGCCGCGGACGTGGTTGGAGACCTCCAGCAGGTCGGGGTTGTCGGGGTGGTACTCGAAGACGTCGATCTCGTTGCCGCCGTCCCGCCAGGTCCAGATGGCGGGCCAGGCGCCGAGGGCGGTGGGCAGGGTGACCCGGGCGAGCATCACGTCGCCGGACCGCAGCTGGAAGCCGTCCGGGCTGCCCTCGGTGGTGAGCAGGTTGCAGTTCCACAGGTCGCTGCCGGGCCGGCGGGTCGCGGCGAAGACGCCACCCGGGCAGTAATCGGGGACGAGGTGGTCGAGCTTGTGGTCGCTCCTGTTGGTGGGCCCCATCCGGGGGTAGGCGCTGCTGCGCCCCGCCACCCACTGCCGTGTCGACGTGAAGTCCGCGCTGAAGACCGTTGCCATCGCCGTCTCCCGGTGTGCCGGTCCGCCGCGTTTTGGGCGGACGCCGTCAATCACTGGGAGTGCATTACCCGTTACGGTTCGTCATATGCGAACTCGGAGGTTCCGAATCCGGACCGGTCCGCGCCCCGCCGCGGGGGGCCTGGACGCCCTGCGCGTCCTCGCGGCGGGTGCGGCGCAGTTCCTCCAGGCCGGTGGTCATCCGGCCGAGGAAACGGGCGACGGTGCGCAGCTCGTCCGGGCTGAACCCGGCGGCGACCTCGTCGGTGCAGGCGGCGACGGGGGCGAACCAGGCGGCGGCCATCCGGCTCGCACCGGGGTTGTAGTGCACCTGGACCTGGCGGCGGTCGGCGGCGTCGCGGCTGCGGTGGATGTGGCCGGCGCGCTCCAGCCGGTCGAGCACGGCGGTCACCGCGCCGGAGGTGAGGGCGAGCTCCTCGCGCAGCCGGCTCGGGGTGACCGGGCCGGGGGTGACGCCGGCGGAGCCGCGCATGATCGCGAGCAGCGCCTGGACGTCGGTGGCGTGCAGGCCCTGCGCGGCGGCGAAGTCGTGGCCGAGCAGGTTCATCTCGGAGGCGAGCCCTTGCAGGAGGGTGCCGAAGGCCCTGCTGTCGGGCGGCCGGGGCGCCTCGGGGGTCGGCTCCTGGTCGGACAAGGGTCACCTCTCGGTCGGTCGACGGCCGGCGGACGGACCGCTCGGGCTCGGGCGGCCACCAGCCTAGGGCGTGCTCCGCCGCTCGCGCCGGGGCCCGCGCACCCCGACCCCGCCCTCGCACTCCAATCCGATCCGCGAGGGCCTTCGAAGACACCGGGCACCTCGTCCGATTATCTCAATGGTCAAGTCTTTCGATGATTGAGATATCATCGCGCCGACCGTCGACCCATCCGGAGGACCAGTCGTGCCACCTCGCCGTATCCGGTTCCTGATCCCGCTGGCCCTCGTGCTCGCCTGGCTCGCCCTAGGCGGCGCCTTCGGCTCCTTCGCGGGCCGCCTCACCGAGGTGTCCACCAACGACCGGGCCGCCTTCCTGCCGCAGAGCGCCGAGTCCACCCGGGTCGCCGCCCTGGAGAAGGGCTTCCAGGCCCAGGGCAGCCTCCCGGTGATCGTCGTCTGGGAGGCGCGCGACGGCTCGGTCACCGCCGAGCAGCGCACCGCCGCCGACCGGGCGCTGCGCGCCGCCGCCACGGTGCCGGGCGCCACCGGCCAGGTCTCCCCCGCCCTGCCCTCGAAGGACGGACGCGCCCTGCAGGGCGTGGTGGCGCTCCGCTCCGACCTCGGCCGGCAGACCGTGGACAGCGTGGACGCCGTCCGCGAACGGGTCGCCCCGGTGCCCGGCACCACCGTCGCGCTGGCCGGCCCGGCCGCCATCGCCGCCGACCTCGGCGGCGCCTTCGCCGGCATCGACGGCCTGCTGCTGGGCGTGGCCCTCGGCGTGGTGCTGGTGATCCTGCTCGCCGTCTACCGCAGCCTGCTGCTGCCGCTGCTGGTGATCGTCGGCGCGGTCTTCGCCCTCGGCGTCGCCTGCGCCCTGGTGTACGTGCTGGCGCAGCACGGCGTCGTCCGGGTGGACGGGCAGATCCAGGGCCTGCTGTCGATCCTGGTGATCGGCGCCGCGACCGACTACGCGCTGCTGCTCTCCGCCCGGTTCCGTGAGGAGCTCCCGCTGCACGCGGACCGGTTCGCGGCCATGCGGACGGCCTGGCGGCGCTCGGCCGAGCCGATCGTCGCCTCCGGGCTGACCGTGGCCCTGGGCCTGCTGGTGCTACTGCTCTCCGACCTGACGAACAACCGGGCGCTCGGCCCGGTCGGCGCGATCGGCATCGGCTGCGCGGTGGTGTCGGCGCTGACCTTCCTGCCGGCCGCCCTGGTGCTCTGCGGTCGCGCCGCCTACTGGCCGGCCCGCCCGCCGGCGGACGGCAGCGCCCCGGTGCACGGCGTCTGGCGTCGGGTGGCCGCCCTGGTCGGGCGGCGGCCCCGGGCCGTCTGGGCCTCGGCCCTGGCCGTGCTGCTGGCCTGCGCGGCCTTCGCGCCCGCGCTGGACGCCCGCGGCGTCGCCCAGACCGACCTGTTCGTCAAGGAGCAGCCCAGCGTGGTCGCGCAGCGGGTGCTCTCCGCGCACTTCCCCGGCGGCTCCGGCAACCCCGCGGTGATCGTCGCGAAGGCCGACCGGGCGGACGCGGTCGCGGCCGCCGCCCGCGCGGTGCCCGGGGTGAGCGCGGTCGCCGCCTTCACCGGCGGAGCACCCGGCGGCCCGGCCAAGGCGGTCGACGGCCTCGTCCGGCTGGACGCCACGCTCGCCGACCCGGCGGACGGCGACGCCGCGGTCTCCACCGTGCTGCGGCTGCGCACCGCGGTGCACGCGGTGGACGGCGCCGACGCCCTGGTCGGCGGCTACACCGCCCAGCAGGAGGACACCCGGGCGACGGCCTCCCGGGACCGCACGGTGATCGTGCCGGTGGTGCTGGTCTGCATCCTGCTGGTCCTGATCGTGCTGCTGCGCTCGCTGGTGGCGCCGCTGCTGCTGGCGGCGACCGTCGCGCTCTCCTACCTGGCGGTGCTCGGGGTCTGTGCGGTCGTCTTCCCGCACGTGTTCGGCTTCCCGGCCACCGACCCGTCCGTCCCGCTGTACGGCTACGTGTTCCTGGTCGCGCTGGGCGTGGACTACAACATCTTCCTGATGACCCGCGCCCGCGAGGAGTCGCTGCGGCACGGCACCCGGGAGGGCGTGCTGCGGGCGCTCACCGCGACCGGCGGGGTGATCACCTCGGCCGGCGTGGTGCTGGCCGCGACCTTCGCCGCGCTCGGGGTGATCCCGCTGGCCTTCCTGGTGCAGATCGCCTTCATCGTCGCCTTCGGCGTCCTGCTGGACACCCTGCTGGTCCGCTCGCTGCTCGTCCCGGCACTCGTCCACGACCTCGGGCCGCGTGCCTGGTGGCCGGCCCGGATCGACCCGTCGGACAGCCCGGCCGAGCCGGTCGGCGAGCAGGTGCCGGCGGCCCGCTGAGCGGGGCACCGCCCACTGTCCAAGCCGGGCGGGCGGGCGTACGGTGGCCACACGGCGCCGTACGCCCGCCCGCCCGGCTGCGACTGCCGACCCGTGCTCCCCCGGCCCCGCGCCCCCGCTCCTGTGCACCCCTCTTGCCCGGCCCTCCCCGCCCTGACGCCCGGCGGCGAACCGCACCGCTGGAGGCCGACCATGGCCGACCCCAAGGCGTTCCTGAACACGCCCCGGCTGCTCCGCGCCCGCCGGGCGGTGGCGGCCCGGGTGCACGACTGGGAGGAGGTCTACCAGCGGCGCGCGCTGCTCCCGATCATCAGCGGCCAGGCGGCCCGGTGCATGGACTGCGGGCTGCCGTTCTGCCACCAGGCCTGCCCGCTCGGCAACCTCGTCCCCGAGTGGAACCGGCTGGTCTCCGCGGACGACTGGCGCGACGCGGTGGAGCGCCTCGGCGCCACCAACAACTTCCCGGAGTTCACCGGCCGGCTCTGCCCCGCCCCCTGCGAGAGCGCCTGCGTGCTGGCCATCAACGCCGACGCGGTGACCATCAAGAACGTCGAACTCGCCATCGCCGACCATGCCTGGGAACACGGGCTGGAGCCGCCGCGGCCGCCGGAGCGCCGCACCGGGCGCACCGTCGCGGTGGTCGGATCGGGCCCCGCCGGGCTGGCCGCCGCCCAGCAGCTCACCCGGGCCGGCCACACCGTCACCGTCTACGAACGCACCGACCGGCCCGGCGGGTTGCTGCGCTACGGCATCCCGGACTTCCGGCTGGAGAAGCACCGGCTCGACCGCCGGATCGAGCAACTGCGCGCCGAGGGAACGCGGTTTTGCACCGGCGTGGCCGTCGGCCGGGACCTGCCGGCGGACGAACTGCGGGCCGGCTGCGACGCCGTGGTGATCGCCGTCGGCGCCACCGCCTGGCGCGAACTCCCGGTACCGGGGCGGGAATCCACCGGCATCCACCAGGCCATGGAGTACCTGCCGCTGGCCAACCGGGTGGTCGCGGGCGACCTCGACCGGTCCCCGGTCGACGCCCACGGGCGGCACGTGGTGGTGATCGGCGGCGGCGACACCGCCGCCGACTGCGTCGGCACCGCGCTCCGCCAGGAGGCCCTGGACGTAAGACAGTTGGACATCCACCCGCGCCCGCCCGAGGACCGTCCGCAGACGCAGCCCTGGCCCGTCCACCCCAAGGTCCACCGGGCCACCACCTCGCACGAGGAGGCGGCCGAGCTCCGCCCGCCCGACCTGCCCGACCCGGACATCCGGGCCTACGCCTCGGCCACCGTCCGCTTCGACGCCGACGCCCGCGGACAGGTCTCGGCCGTCCGCTTCGCCGACACCGAACCGGGCGGCCGGGCCCCGGTGCCCGGCACCGAGCACGCCCTCCCCGCCGACCTGGTGCTGCTCGCCCTCGGCTTCGCCGGCCCCGAGCACGACACCGGCCTGGCGCAGCAGTTGGGCCTCGGCCTGGACACCCGCGGCAACCTGGCCCGGGACGACCGCTTCGCCGCCGGGCCGGACGGCGTCTTCGTCGCGGGCGACGCCGGCCGCGGCCAGTCCCTGGTCGTCTGGGCCATCGCCGAGGGCCGCGCGGTCGCGGCCGCCGTCCACCGCTACCTCACCGGCCGCGACGAACTCCCCTCCCCCGTCACCCCCGCCGACCACGCCATCACCCCCGAGGACGTCCCCCCGCTCCCCGCCTGACCACCACGCCCGCGGGCTCGACCCACCCGATTCGGATACGGCTCGCGGACACATCCCGGCCGGCTCAGAGCCCCTCGCCGGCCAGGCGCTCGCGGATGCACCCCCGCAGCCACGCGTGCGCCGGGTCGGCGTCGTGCCGCGGGTGCCAGGCCAGGCCGAACGGCAGGGCCGGCAGGTCGAGCGGGATGTCGACCGTCACCAGTCCGAGCGCCTCGGCGAGGCCCCGGCTGCGCGTGGTGGTGAGGCCGACCAGGTCGGTGCTCCGGAGCACGAAGAGTGCCGCCGGGTAGGTCGCCACGGTGCCCACCACCGTGCGGGAGAGGCCGAGTTCGGCGAGTGCGGTGTCGATCGGTCCGTGCAGGCGGCCTCGGCGGGAGACGCCGAGGTGCCGGCCGGCCGCGAACCGTTCCGGGGTCGGCGGCCCGTCGAGCAGCGGGTGGCCGGGCCGGACGACGGCCAGCATCCGGTCCTCGTAGAGCTGTTCCACCCGCACCTCGGGAGCGGTGGTGTCGATCACCCCGACCTCCAGGTCGGCGGTGCCCTCGCGCAGGGCGGGCGCGTCCACGTGGCTCTCGCCGAGGAACCGCAGGCGGACGCCGGGCGCCTGCGCCGCGGTGCGGGCGAACAGTGCGGCGGCGTGCGCGGCGGCGAAGGCGTCGTGCGCGAGCACGGTGAACGTCCGCTCGAGGGTGCGCAGGTCGACCTGCCCGGCGGCGCTGAACAGTCCGCGGGCGCGCTCCACGACCGCCCGGACCTCCGGGTGGAGGGCCAGCGCGTGCGGGGTCGGCACCATCGAGCGGCCGGCCCGGACGAGCACGGGGTCGCCGAGGGCCTTGCGGATCCTGCCCAGGGTGCGGCTCATCGCCGGCTCGGAGAGGTGCAGCCGGGCCGCCGCCCCGGAGACGCTGCACTCCTCCAGCAGGACGTCCAGCGCCACCAGCAGGTTGAGGTCCATTCCGGATTGCACTGGACGCACTCCTCTCTTGCGAAACATGCACTGGAAGCAATCCAAGCATCCGCCTAGCGTGGACGGGAACCCAGACGCCTCTGCTCCGGAAGGAGCCCGTCCGCCATGTCCGAAAACGCCCCACCGGCCCTCCGCCGGTCCACCCTCTTCGCGATGTGCGCCTGCGTGCTCGTCGCCCAGAGCATGGTCGCCGCGATCAACCTGATGATCCCCCAGCTCGCGGCCTCCGCCCTGCACCCCTCCCCCGGCGCCCTGCTGTGGACGGTCGACGCCTACGTCATCGTCTTCGCCGGCCTGCTGATCCCGGCCGGCGCCTGCGGCGACCGGTGGGGGCGGCGGCGGGCGCTGCTCGTCGGCCTCGCGCTGTTCGCCTCCGGCGCCTGCCTGAGCGCCGCGGGCGGCTCGCTCGGCTCGGTGGCCGCACTGATCGCGGGCCGCGCGGTCTCCGGCGCCGGTGCCGCCCTCGTCATGCCCGCCACCATGGCGGTCCTCGTCCACCTGGCCGGCCCCGAGCGGCGTGTCCAGGCCCTCGCCTCGTGGACCCTCGCGGTCGGGCTCGGCGGGCTGGCCGGCAACGTCGGCGGCGGCCTGACCGCGCAGTTCCTGCCCTGGCAGGCGCTGTTCTGGGCGATGGTGCCGCTGTCCGTCCTGCTCGCGGCGGCGGTGCTGCGCACCGTCCCCGAGCTGCCGCGGCACGCCGCCGCCCTCGACCCCACCGGCTCGGCCCTGCTCGTCGCCGGCACCGCCGCCGTGCTGTACGGCATCATCGAGGGCCCTTCGCACGGCTGGCTCTCGGTGCCCGTGCTGGTCGGATTCGCGCTCGGCGCCGCCCTGTTGGCGGTCTTCACCCGGTACGGCCTGGTGACGCGGCGGCCGCTGGTCGACCCACGGGTGTTCCGTTCGCGGCGGCTGCGGGCCGCGGTGCTGGGCACGGCGGCCTCGTTCTTCGGCCTGTTCGCGCTGTTCTTCGTCAACTCGCAGTTCCTGCAGTACGCCAAGGGCTACTCGCCGGCCCGGACCGGCTTCGCCATCGTGCCGCTGACCGTCGGCATGGCGCTGGTGCCGCGGTTCGCCGGGCGGCTGCAGGCCCGGCACGGGGTGCGGTGGGTGGCCGGCGGCGGGCTGGCGCTGATCGGCGCCGGGCTGCTGGGCGTCTCCACCGCGGGCCCGGGCACCCCGTACCCGGTGTACGCGCTGTGGCTGCTGCTGCTCTCGGCCGGCATGGGGCTGTCCGCCCCGGGCCTGACCCACGCCGTGGTCTCCGAACTCCCGCCCGGGCAGGCCGGGCTGGGTGCCGGACTGAACACCGCGGCCCGGGAGCTGGGTGCGGCGCTCGGCGTGGCCGTGGTCGGCACGGTGCTCGCCTCCCGTACCGGCGCGGCCCACGGCCCGGCCGAGTTCACCGCGGGCATGGCCACCGGGCTCCGGGTGGTCGCCGTGCCGGTGCTGCTCGCCGCCCTCGCCGTCCTCGCCGGTCTGCGCGGCCGGCCGGCCGCCGAGCGGCCCGTTCCCGCGCCGGCGCCCGCCGCCGAGGCGGCCTGACGGCCCGTACGGCCCCGCGGCCGGGGCGGTGGGGCGCCCCCCGGGGCGCCGGCTCCGGCCGGTTTGCCACCATGCGGGCATGACCCTCATCGTCTCCGTGGCGGGCGCCGGTTGCGGCTGTGCGCCGCGCCGCGCCTGGTCCGCCTCGCCCGCGCCCGCGTGGGCGGCGGCCGCCGGAACCGCCCTCGCCCGCTGGCCCGATCCCGACTGCGCCGAGTCGCCGTACGAGGGGCGGGGCGTCGTGCAGACCGACCGGATGCCGGTGGCCGGCGAGGAGCGGATGCTCGGGCTGGACGGCCCGCTGCTCGTCGAGGGGCCGTTCTGGTGCCTGTTCGCCCCGGCCGCGACGGCGCTGAACGGGGTGCCCGACGACCCGGACGGGCTGCCCGAGCACGCCCTGGTCCGCTGCACCCCGCTGGCGGTGGCCGACGTCCGTCCGGGCGGTGCCTGGGTGCGCGTCGCGGTCGAGGAGGTGGTGCGGCTGACGGAGGTGCGGGAGCGCTGGGTGCCGTCCTCGGCCGGTTCGGTCGCGGGCCTGTTCCCGCCGGAGGGCGCCTCCGTGGACCGCTGCAGCGTCCGCCGCGGTGCGCTGCGGTACGTGGAGTGGTCCGCCCAGGGCGATCTGGGCCGCCGGGCGGTGCTGTGGGAGGGCGACGGCCGGTCGGTGCTGCTGATGTACGCCGAGTGGTCCTTCGACGAGGACGACGTCGTGTTCGGCCACCGGCCGCTGACCGCGGCGGAGGCCGCCGACGTGCGGGCCTGCTGGCCCGCGGAGGGCTGAGCGGACACCCGCCGCGCGATCCCCGTTCCGACACGAACGGACGGCCGCCGCGGGCGCCCGGCGGACCCGAACCTTCCGTTTCGGCCCGCTCCGGCCCCTCGGTTCGTGCCGTGATCGTCCCGGCGGGGCCCGGCGGCGGACCCGCCGAGCCCCGCATGCGTGCATTTTCGGCCGACTTCGCCGCCCTGCCGCACGGAAATGCCACCGGGAATTTCCCAGGGAATTTCCACGGAATTCGTCCGATCCGCGCCGCCGCGGACACGTCAGGGCCGCTGCCGCCCCCCGCGACCTGCGGCGCGGCCCGGGCCGGCGGTGGCGCGCGGGGCGGCGTGCGGCCGAAATGCACGCATGCGGCACCGAAGCACTCGTGATGATTGTGTGATGTTCGGGATGCTGGCTTGTTATCGCAGTGATGATCCCTCTAATGTCCACCTCAGCCCGACAGCACGGGCGCCCGAGGCGCGGCACGCCGAACCCTGCCCACCGCGTCGACCGGGTCACCGACCAGACCCTGGGCAGGGACGGGGGACCCAGTTTCGACGCCGCCCCCACACGGCTAGGGGTGAAGCCGCCTCAGTGCGGCCGGGCCACCTCCCGGTCCGAACCCGACAGCTCACCTCGCAGGCGTGCGGAGAGGGAACTCGATGGGTTTCATCGGCTCGGGCCGTCACCGCCGCCCCACCCAGACCGAGCGCGCCGTCGCGGCCGCAGGTGTGGCAGGTGCGGGTCTGGCGATCCCGCTGCTCACCGCGACGGGCGCCCACGCCGCCCCGGTCACCACCTGGGACGCGGTGGCCCAGTGCGCCAGCGCGGGCAACTGGGGCAAGAGCGTCGGCAACGGCGAGTACGGCGGCCTCCAGCTCGACCTGCGCACCTGGGTCGCCTACGGCGGCGACAAGTTCGCCTCCACGCCCGACCGGGCCACCAAGGAGGAGCAGATCGCCGTCGCCGAGCGCGTCCTCGAGGACCGCGGCGCGAAGGCCTGGGGAAACTGCGGCAAGTCCGCGGGCCTCACCGGCGAGGGCAAGCCGGAGACGGTCGACCAGAACTCCCGGGGCGACCAGGGCTCGACGGCGCCGACCGCCACCACCGCGCCGACCGACCGCGGCGCCTCGGCGCCGGTCTTCACCGGCATGCAGGGCCGGGACGCCAGCGGCGTCTACTGGTACCTGGTGGACGGTCAGTGGTACTGGACGACCAGCCAGGAGATCTACGACTACTACACCGGCCCGACGGCCCCGACCGCCCAGAGCCAGTCCACGGCGCCGGGCCAGGCCACCACCGCGCCGGCCTCGCCCACCGCGCAGGGCAACGCCACCACGCCTCCGACCATCGACCCGATCACGGGCCTCCCGGTCACCCCCGACCCGACCGGCACCACGACCGCCCCGGTGCCGGGCACCACCACGGCCCCCGGCATGCCCGCCCCGGGCACCGCCGCACCGGACGCCGCGCCCCCGGTCATCGACCCGATCACGGGCCAGCCGGTCACCCCCGGCACGACCAGCGCGCCGGCCACCACCCCCGGCACGCCCGCCCCGAGCACCACCGCGCCGGCCACCACCGGCCCGGGCACCACCGCCGACCCGGCCGCCACCACGGCCACCCCGGCCCCGCAGGCCACCACGCCCGCCGCGCAGCCCGACACGTACACGGTGGCGGCCGGCGACACGCTCTCCGACATCTCCGACAAGAACAAGCTCGGCGGCTGGAAGCAGGTCTACGACGGCAACGAGGGCACCATCGGCCAGGACCCGAACCTCATCAAGCCGGGCCAGGTCCTGAAGATCAAGTAACAGCGGCACCGCAGGCGCACCGACGCCGGCGGCCCCGGGACGCTCCCGGGTCCGCCGGCGTCCTGCCGTTCCGGCGCCGGATCCGGCCGGTGCCGGGCGGCCGGGGGCGACCCCGAAGTCAACCATCGACGTTCACATCGATGAACGATGGTTTCATCCATGGCCAGACCGTGGACGCGGAGCCGACAACACGTCAACGCCCTTCACGCAGGGGAGCATTGATCGCAGTGCGCCTCCGCGCCGCCCGCAGGCCCGGCAGCGGATTCAGCGGAGTGAACGACCCGGCCGCGGCACCCCGACAGCGCCCGGAGCCCCGCACGCATGTCGGCCAGGCGCCCAACCGCCCGTCCTGCGCGGAGCCTTGACGCGGCGGGCGGGTGCGACTAGAACTTCCCTCGCGCTTGGGAGCGCTCCCACGAGCCGCCCGCACCCTCGCCCTGCGCAGCCCGTACGCCAGCCCCTAGGAGCCGCACGTGTCCCGCCCACGCCGTCGAATCGCGGCCGCGAGCGCCGCCGTCGCCGCCGCCGCGGTCTGCTGCCTGCCCGCCAGCGCATCCGCCGCGCCCGCCGCCCCCGGCGGCGACCGGGCCGCGGGCCGGGCACCCGGCCCCGGCACCAGCTTCTACGTCGACCTCGACAGCAAGGCCCTGCACCAGGCCGCCGCCGACCTCAGGGCGGGCGACTGGGACAACGCGCTCGCCATGGCGAAGATGGGCTCGTACCCGGTGGCCCAGTGGTTCAACGGCACCGCGACCCCGCAGGAGACCACCACCGCGATGGCGCAGCTGCAGGCCAAGGCCGCGCGGCAGCATCAGACCCCGGTGGTGGTGGCGTACAACGTGCCCGGCCGGGACTGCTCGCAGTACTCCGCCGGCGGCGCCTCCAACTCCGCCGAGTACGCGGCCTGGGTCGACGGCCTCGCCCGGGGCATCGGCGACCGCCGCACGGTGGTGGTCCTGGAGCCGGACGGCCTCGCCCTGAGCCCCGCCTACTGCGGCGGCACCGCCCGGCAGCAGGCCGACCGGCTCGCCGAGATCAACGGCGCCGTCGACCGCCTCGCCGAGCAGCCGCACGCGGCCGTCTACCTGGACGCCGGCCACAGCGCCTGGCAGTCCACCGGCACCATGGCGAAGCTGCTGGTGGACGGCGGCGTCGAGCGCGCCCAGGGCTTCTTCCTCAACGTCTCCAACTACCAGCGCGACGCCGACCTGATCCGCTACGGCACCCAGGTCGCCAAGTGCAGCTGGTACCTCTCGCACACCCCGGGCGCGGTCGCCGACGACTGCGCCAACCAGTACTGGCCGCAGGCCGACGCGGACGCCTGGTACACCGCGCACGTCCCCGCCGACGCGAAGCTGCCGCACTTCGTGG
The DNA here is from genome assembly GCF_040683455.1 of Kitasatospora sp. NPDC093679. NCBI lineage: Bacteria > Bacillati > Actinomycetota > Actinomycetes > Kitasatosporales > Streptomycetaceae > Kitasatospora > Kitasatospora sp. NPDC093679. Next base: position 62,766 of record NZ_JBFBDW010000001.1, on the reverse strand, counting down.
TCGACAGCAGCCGCAACGGGCAGGGCCCGTGGACGCCCACCGCGACCTACCCGGACCCCCAGACCTGGTGCAACCCGCCGGGCCGCGGCCTCGGCACCCGCCCGACCGCCGACACCGGCACGCCGCTGTTGGACGCCTTCCTCTGGGTCAAGGTGCCGGGCGAGTCCGACGGCAGTTGCACCCGCGGCACCACCGGCGGCACCGACCCCGAGTACGGCGCCGCCGACCCGGCCGCCGGCGCGTGGTGGCCCGCCCAGGCCCACACCCTGGCCGCCAACGCCTCACCCGCGCTGGCCTTCGGCCTGCCGGCCGGCACGCACCGCTGACCACCCCCCATCGGCGGCCCCGGACCCCACCCGCCGGGCCGCCCGCCGGGCGCCGCACGCCCCACAGCACCGCTGCGGCGCCCGGCCCTTCTGCATGTCCACACACGGGCGAAAGTTTTCGAAGCTGGAAACGCCGCTCCTGGCCGCACTCGGCCAGAACTACGACCTGGCATTCCGTCAGACACCTTCGCCAGCACGCCAAGAAGCCCGTCATCCACCGATGGAAACTTTCGCCAGTCAATTCGAAACACGGTATTGACCGGCATTCGACAACAGGGACATACTCGTCGGCGATCGACCTCCCGCCGCTGGCCGCGTGGCGGACGCACAGCACCGCAACAGGTCCCACCCAGCCTGTCCGGACGGGCCCCACGGCCGTCCGGCCGACGGAAGAAGAGGTTGTCGATGATCCACCGCTCCCCCGGTGCCCCGGGGCTGCTCCGCCGCGTGCTGCTGGCCGGCACGGCCGGTGTGCTCGCCGCGGCGGGCCTGGCCGGTGCGGCCGGCACCGCCGACGCCGCGAGCACGCTCGGCGCGTCCGCCGCCGCCAAGGGCCGCTACTTCGGCACCGCCGTGGCCGCGGGCCACCTCGGCGAGTCCGCCTACGCCAGCACCCTGGACACCGAGTTCACCGCGGTCACCCCGGAGAACGAGATGAAGTGGGACGCCGTCGAGGCCACCCGCAACTCGTTCAACTTCGCGTCCGCCGACCAGATCGTCGCCCACGCGCAGGGCAAGAACATGAAGGTCCGCGGCCACACGCTGGTCTGGTACTCCCAGCTTCCCGGCTGGGTCGGCGGCCTGTCCGCCACCGACCTGCGCACCGCGATGAACAACCACATCACCCAGGTGATGACGCACTACAAGGGCAAGATCTACGCCTGGGACGTCGTCAACGAGGCCTTCCAGGACGGCGGCAGCGGCGCCCGGCGCAGCTCGCCCTTCCAGGACAAGCTCGGCAACGGGTACATCGAGGAGGCGTTCCGCACCGCCCGCTCCGTCGACCCCAACGCCAAGCTCTGCTACAACGACTACAACACCGACGGGCAGAACGCGAAGAGCAACGCGGTCTACGCGATGGTGAAGGACTTCAAGCAGCGCGGCGTGCCGATCGACTGCGTGGGCTTCCAGTCGCACTTCAACAGCGCCTCGCCGGTGCCGAGCGACTACCGGGCCAACCTGCAGCGCTTCGCCGACCTCGGCGTGGACGTGCAGATCACCGAACTCGACATCGAGGGTTCCGGCTCGGCGCAGGCCGCCAACTACACCAACGTGGTCAACGCCTGCCTGGCCGTCACCCGGTGCACCGGCATCACGGTGTGGGGCATCACCGACAAGTACTCGTGGCGCAGCAGCGGCACCCCGCTGCTGTTCGACGGCAACTACGGCAAGAAGGCCGCGTACACCGCGGTGCTGACCGCGCTCGGCGGTTCGGGCTCGGGCGGCGGGGACGGCGGAGGCGGTACGGGCTCGGGCTCCTGCACGGCCACCTACAGCCTCACGCAGAGCTGGAACGGCGGCTTCAACGGGCAGGTGACGGTGACGGCGGGCAGCACCGCGATCACCTCCTGGACGGTCACGGTGACCGTCACCCCGCCGCAGAAGGTGTCAGCCACCTGGAACGGTTCACCGAGCTGGGACAGCAGCGGCAACGTCATGACGATGAAGCCCAACGGCAACGGCAACCTGGCCGCCGGCGCGTCGACCAGCTTCGGCTTCACGGTGGCGTCCAACGGCAACACCACCGCCCCCAAGGTGGCTGCCTGCACGGCGGGTTGATCCCCCGCCACCGGCACGGCGGACGGCACGGCGGCTCCCCGGCCGCCGTGCCGTTCCGCGTTCACCCGTGCGCAGCGCCATGTCGGCGGGCCGCCACCCGGTTCAGGGCAGGCGCAGCGTGAGGAAGGGCACCGTGTCGCCGGGCAGCAGGTACTCCTCGACCTGGACGAAGCCCTGCGCCAGGGCGAAGGCGACGCCCTCGGTGTTGGACGCCAGGACGATCGTCTCGATCCGCTCGGCGCCCGTCGCGCGGGCCCGTTCGAGGCACCGGCGGTGGATCGCCGTCCCGATGCCCCGGCCGCGGTACTCCGGCAGGACCCGGGCGATCACGGTCGCGGCCGGTTCCTCCGCGGTCGGCGGGCGGACGGTCGAGCATCCCACGGGTTCGCCGTCGAGGCGGGCGACCTCCAGGTGGTAGCGGTCCGCGTTCCGTCGCACCTCGTCGAGCGAGAGCGGTGCGGTCGGGATGATCACGTTGTGGACGTGCCGCCAGGCCTCGATCGAGGCCTCGTCGTCCACCGGCCGGATGTGGAGATCACTCATGACGGCAGCCAAGCGGCGGCTCCCGTGCGCCGTCAACCGTCTTTCCCGGTGACCGATCCGGCGACCGTACGAGCCGGTCGCGGAGCGGTGGGGATGCGGGACCGTCCTCCCGTGCCGACCCGGCCCCGGACCGTCGTCTCCGCGGGTGACGGCAGCTGGCTCACCGTCGAAGGCGCCGATGTCGTGCGCTGGTCCCTCGGTTAGAGGTCGTTGGCGTACTCGTCGAGGTCGTCGCCGTGGCCACGCTCGACGACCCGCGACCGTGGTCGCGCACGGCGACGGCGTGAGCGGCCGGTTCCCGGCCGGTGTCGAACGCAGGGCCGCCGAGCATCGCCGACCGCGTGGCCCGGTGCCCGTGCGGGCATGGGGTGACACCGCCGCCCGGGAGTGCGGGCTCCTGGGCGGCGGTGTCGTGGCCGGGCGCGGAACGGGGGTCAGGTCACCGGTCCGCGCCACGGGTCAGGAGGTGGCGGTGCAGGTCGGGACGGCGGTGGCGACGGCCCCGCTGTCGGTGCGGGTGGCCTGGACGCCGAAGGTGGTGGAGCCGGCCGGGGCGATCACCCCGTTGTAGGAGAGGTTGGCGGCGCTGACGCTCTGCCCGTTCTGCTGGACGTCCGCGCTCCAGCTGCTGGTGACCTTGAGGCCGGTGGGCCACTGCCAGACGACCTTCCAGCCCTTGGTGGCGGCGGTGCCGGTGTTGGTGACGGTCACGTTGGCGGTCAGGCCGGCGCCCCAGTCGTTCAGGGTGAGCGCCGCGCTGCAGCCGGCGTTGCCGCCGGAGCCGGCCGTGGTGGCGGTGACGGTGGTCGAGGCGGCGGAGACGTTCCCGGCCGCGTCCTTGGCCCGCACGGTGTAGCTGTAGGCGGTGGCGGCGGTCAGTCCGCCGTCGGTGTAGGCGGTGGTGGTGCTGCTGCCGACCTTGGTGCTGCCGCGGTAGACGTCGTAGCCGGTCACGGCGGTGTCGTCGGTGGCGGCCGTCCAGGAGAGCGAGACGCTGCTCGCCGTGGTGCCGGTGACGGTGAGCCCGGCCGGCACGGTCGGTGCGGTGGTGTCGCCGCCTCCGCCCCCGCCGCCGCCGAAGCCGGGTGCCTTGATGTCGGCGAGGTAGCCGTCCTTGACGGTGTTGACGGTCGTCCAGTCGTCGTTCAGGATGCCGCCGGTGTCACCGGAGTTGGGGTTCCACGACCAGAACGTCCAGCCGAAGCTGTCGGCGCCGTACTGGGCGGTGGGCCGCAGGTACTGCACCAGGGCCTTCAGCCACTGCTGGTCGACGGTGGACTGCAGGGTGGTGCCGAACTCGCCGACCCAGACCGGGGCGATGTTCTGCTTGAAGAGGTAGCCCCAGTTCTTGTCCCAGACCCCGGGCATGTTGGCCGGGAAGGCCGGGTCGGAGAACCACGGCTGCTGGGCGACGCTGGTCGCGTAGTCGTGGGCCGAGTACACCACCCGGTTGGCGACGCTGAGTTGGACGGGGTACTGGCCGGCGCCCTGCAGGTTGCCGCCCCACCAGGTGGAGCTGCCGTTGAAGGTCTGCACGCCCTCGACGAAGATCAGCAGCTTGGAGTTGGCCGAGAGGACGGCCTCGCCGCCGCGCTGGGCGGCCAGCCGCCAGTCGGTGGCGGTGTCGCCGCAGCCCCAGCAGGCCGGGTCGTGCGGCTCGTTGTGCAGGTCGATGCCGACCACGGCGGAGTTGCCGGCGTAGCGGGCGGCGATCGACTTGAGGTTGGCGAGCCAGGTCGACTCCGGGACGGCGGCGGTGTACCAGAGGGCCGACTGGCCGCCGGAGTCCGGGCGGTGCCGGTCGAGGATCACCTTGAGGCCGGCCGTACCGGCGTAGTTGACCAGCTTGTCCATCACCTGGAGGGAGTTGAGCCCGACCAGGTCGGCGTTCATGCCGCCGGAGGTGTTGATGCTGGCGGGCTGGGTGCCCTTGAAGACGTCGTCGCTGTACGGCAGCCGGATGGTGTTGTAGCCGAGCGACCTCATCTGGTCGATCATGCTCTTGTAGTCGCGGCTCCACAGGCCGTGCGCCACGTAGTTGCCGGTCTCGAAGCCGAACCAGTTGATGCCGGCGATCCGGACGGGCTGGCCGGCCTCGTCCAGGATCTGCCGGCCGCTGGTGTGCCAGTACCCGGCGCCCGCGGAGGCGGTGGCGGCCGGGGCGGCGGGGGTGTCGGCGTGCGCGGCCTGAAGGCCGGTCGGGGCGGCGACGACCGCGGTGACCGCGGCGAGGGCTGCGGCACCGCGGCCGAGCCGGCGGGTGAGGCGCCGGCGCAGCTGAAGGCGCATGGGTCTCGTTCCTCTCTGGAGGCTGTCCGGGCGCCGCCGCCGGGGGAAGTCGGCGGTCGGGCGCGCGGCGGGTGGGGGCGGTCCGTGGTACGAGAGTGCCGATGCCGGCACCCCATCATTTCGGGAGCGCTCCCACAGTGGACGGGGCTGTGCGCCGGAGTCGCCCTCATCAAAGCCAGTGGCGGATCAGCCGTCAATACGACCAACAGACTTCAATACATGAAGGATTGGGCCGCAAACCGCCACTCCGGCTGGAAACGGTGGCCTGACCTGTACGACTAATGAAGGATCGCAGGGTGATCGACTGCCCATACTGGGAGCGCTCCCAGGGTTCGCGGGCTACGCCGACCGGTGCCCCGATGCCGCCACGCCGGGCCGGGAACCCGCCCGATCGGGCCCGGGCTGCCTACGCTGGCCGGGGCGACCGGTCCGCGGACGTCCGTGTGGGGCGCGGCGGCCCGGGCAGACGGGAGCGCGTCGGGCAGGCCGACGACAGTGGAGGAGGCCGAGCATGAGCCGCAAACCGCGCCAGGTGCTGGAGGACGTCCGCCGGGAGCTCGCCCCGGGCGAACGGGAGAACCGCCTCGTCCCCGAGATCGCGGCGGGCACCGCCCCGCTGACCGTTCTGGCGGAGCTCGCCGCCCAGCAGTACCGGATCATCGGGAGCGACCGGCGGAGCCTGCTGGTGCTGGCCGCCCGCTGCGCGGACGACCCCGGCGGCGCGTACTTCGCCGGCCTGGCCGACGGCGAGGGCGAGGCGCTGCGGATGCTCGAGGCCTTCGCCGCCCGCTGCGGGCTGTCGCCGCGCGAGGCCGCGGCCCGCAAGCCGCTGCCCGGCTGCCAGGCGTACCCCGCCTACCTGGCCTGGCTCGCGCTGAACGGCGACCCGGCCGGGGTGGTGCTCGCCCTCACCGCCAACTTCGCCGCCTGGGGCGGCTACTGCGCGGCCGTGGCGACGGGCCTGCGCCGCCACTACGGCTTCGACGACACCGACTGCGCCTTCTTCGACTTCTTCGCCCGCCCGGCACCGGCCGCGGAGGACGCGGCGGTGGCGGTGCTGGAGGCGCTGTCCCCGGACGGGGGACGGATCGGCGCGGGCCGCGAGTACGGGCAGTTGCTGCAGGCGTACGAGCTGATGTTCTGGAACACCCTCGCGGACGCCCCGGCCCGTCGGCACGGACGCTGAGCCCCGCCTCGGCGACCCTCGGCGGCCCTTCGCGAGGAGGCCGGATGTGCTGGAGTGCGGAGGCGGACGCGGCCGCCGGGGCGGTGGTCGCCGGGCTCGGCACGGTCTGCCTGCTGCGGGTGCGCGATCCGCGGCGGGTGCCGCTGGCCGCACTGCCGCTGCTGCTCGGGGTGCACCAGCTGGTGGAGGCGGCGGTCTGGCTCGGCGCGGACGGCCGGATCGGGCCCGGACCGGCCCTGGCCGCCCGCACGGTGTGGGCCCTGATCGCGTTGCCGCTGCTGGTGCTGCTGGTGCCCTTCGGGGTGTGGTGCGCGGCGGGGCCGGGCCACCCGCGGCGGCGGACGTCGGGCGCGCTCGCCGTGCTGGGCGCGGTGGTCGCCGTCCCGCTCGCGGTGGCGGTGCTGCGCCGCCCGGTGTCGGCCGAAGTCCGCCACCACACGCTGGCGTACGCGGTCGGCGTGCCCGCGGCTCCGCTGCTGACCGCCGGATACCTGCTGGCCACCGTCGGTGCGCTGCTGCTGAGCGGGGACGCCGCGCTGCGGCGGCTCGGCCTCGTCCTGGGCGCGGGCGCGGTGGTGTGCGCCCTGGTGTGGCGCCTCGCCTTCGCCTCGACCTGGTGCGCGCTGGCCGCCGTCGCGGCCGTCCTGCTGCTGGGCTGGGCGGGCGGAACGGGCCCGCCGGTGCCGGCCGGTGCGGCGGGCCGCGGTCCGGGCGGGGACGAGTGACGGCCTATCATCTCCCCATGGCCGAACCGCTGCGCATCGTCACCCGTTCGTCACCGATGGCCCTCGCCCAGGTCGAGCGCGTCCGCGCCGAACTCGCCGTGCTGCACCCGGGGATCCGGACGGAGGTCGTGCCGGTCACCACCTCCGGCGACCGCTGGACGGGCGACCTGGCCGCGCTCGGCGGCAAGGGCGCCTTCACCAAGGAGGTCGACGCCGCGCTGCTGGCCGGCGAGGCGGACCTGGCGGTGCACTGCCTGAAGGACGTCCCGGCCGACCGGCCGCTGCCGGCGGGCACGGTGTTCGCCGCCCACCTGGCGCGCGACGACATCCGCGACGCCCTGGTGCACCCGGGCGGACTGACGCTGGACGAGCTCCCGGCCGGCACCCGGATCGGCACCTCCTCGGTGCGGCGGGTCGCCCAGCTGGCCGCCTCGCACCCGCACCTGGTGTGCGTGCCGATGCGCGGCAACGCCAACAGCCGGCTGGCGAAGCTGGACGCCGGTGAGGCGGACGCGCTGCTGCTGGCCGTCTCCGGCCTGGAGCGGATCGGCCTCGCCGACCGGATCAGCGAGGTGCTGGACGTGGCGGCGATGTGCCCGCCGATCGGCGCCGGCATCCTCGTCCTGCAGTGCCGCGAGGACGACACCGCCACGGTCGACACCGTGACCGGTCTCAACGACCCGCGGACGTGGCGCGAGGCGGCCGCGGAGCGGATGTTCCTGCACGTGCTGCAGGGCCACTGCAACGCGCCGATCGCCGGCTACGCGCGGGCCGAGGACGACGGGCGGCTCTCCATGCGCGGCCGGGTGTTCTCGCCGGACGGCAAGCGAGTGCTGGACGCCCACGAGTGGGCCGGCGCACTCGGCCCGGAGGACCTCGGCACCTCGACCGCCCTCGCCCTGAAGCGGCAGGGCGCCCAGGAGCTCATCGACGGCATCGCCCACTGAGCGCGCGGCCGCCGCGTCCCGGTCGTTGACAGTGCCACGACGGGCTCCTAGCGTGGCGCAGTCGATTACCCGCGAGTAGGGACTGTTGATGGCCGCGCCGCGCCCGTACGACCTCGTCCTGTTCGGTGCCACCGGGTTCACCGGCGGGCTCACCGCCGAGTACCTGGCCCGGGCCGCGCCCCGGGACTGCCGCTGGGCGCTCGCCGGGCGGGACGAGCGCAGGCTCGCCGCCGTCCGGACGCGGCTGGCGGAGATCGACCCGCGCTGCGCGGACCTCCCGCTGCTGGTCGCGGACGCCGCGGACCGCGCGGCGCTGCGCGAGGTGGCCGCCTCCGCCCGGGTGGTGGTGTCCACGGTCGGCCCGTACCTGCGGTACGGCGAGCCGCTGGTGGCGGCCTGCGCCGAGCAGGGCACGGACTACGTGGACCTCACCGGCGAGCCGGAGTTCGTCGACCGGATGTACCTGCGGCACCACGAGCGGGCGGTGGCCAGCGGGGCGCGGCTGGTGCACGCCTGCGGCTTCGACTCGGTGCCGCACGACCTCGGTGTGCTGTTCACCGTCGAGGAGCTGCTGCGCCGCGGCGGCCCGGCGGCCCGGCTCTCGGTGGAGGGCTTCGTCCGCGCCGGCGGCACCATCTCCGGCGGCACCTTCGCCTCGGCGATGACGGCCTTCTCCCGGCCGCGGGCGATGGCGCAGGCCGCCCGGGCGCGCCGCGCGGTCGAGCCGCGGCCGAAGGGACGGCTGGTGCGCACGCCGGCCGGCCGGCCGCACCGGTCGCGGGCCGCGCGGGCCTGGGCGGTGCCGATGCCCGCGATCGACCCGCAGGTGGTGGCCCGCTCGGCCGCCGCGCTGGACGAGTACGGCCCGGACTTCGGCTACGCGCACTACGCGGCGGTGCGGCGGCTGCCGATCGCCCTCGGCGGGGTCGCCGCGGTGGCGGCGGTCGCCGTGGCCGCCCAGCTGCCGGTGCTGCGCCGGGCGCTGGGTCGGTTGCGCAGCCCGGGCGAGGGGCCGAGCGCGGAGCAGCGGGCGCGGTCCTGGTTCGCCGTCCGGTTCGTGGCGCGCGCGGAGGGCGGCCGGACGGTCTTCACCGAGGTGTCGGGCGGCGACCCGGGCTACCAGGAGACGGCGAAGATGCTCGCCGAGTCGGCGCTCTGCCTGGCCTACGACGACCTGCCGCCGGTGGCGGGGCAGCTGACCACGGCGGTGGCGATGGGCCGGCCGCTGATCGACCGGCTGGTCGCCGCGGGCATCTCCTTCCGGGTGCTGGACGGGCCGCCGACGAGCGCCCCGGGCCGCTGAGCGACCGCACGGCCCGCCCCCGCCCCGGCAGGACGGAGCGGGGGCGGGCCGTGCGGATCCGTCCGTCAGGCGCGGCCGAAACAGCGCTCCAGCTCGCCGAGCTCGTAGAAGTGGCTGCCCTTGGCGACGGGCTTGCAGAACGCCGGGAAGGCGGTCTCCTTCTCGTTGTAGAACATCCGGACGAGGTGGCTCGGTGCGCCCCCGGCCGTGGTGCCCGCGTACAGGTCCCACTGGATGTTGGCGGCCATCGGCGAGACCTCGGCGCCCCGCCAGGGGTTGTTCCGGTAGCTGTAGGGCTCGTCGGCCTCGGCGGGCTCGGTGCTGCCGGGCAGGCCGAGCAGGACGGCGAGCGGCTCGATCTCCTCGGCGTGGGTGAAGCGCAGCACCGCACCGTTGCGGCCGGTGCCGGCGGCCCGGGCCTCGGCCTGGGCGAACAGGTCGGCGAGCAGGACGCCCGCCATCCGGTAGGTGACGGTGCGGCCGCTGAAGGCGGGGCCCTTCTGGTAGAACTCCTCGGCGTCGTCGAGGTAGCCGAACCACTGGGCGTCGCGGTCGGCCAGGAACGGGTCGAGGTCGACGTCCGGCGCCTCCACGGCGAGGTCCGGCGCGGCGCTGTACAGGGCGTACAGCGAGCGGGCGAAGGCGATCCGCCGGTCGGCGGTCAGCGTGGCGGCGAAGTCGGCGCGGAAGAGGCGGCCGACGGTGTGCCGGGCGGCCTCGGCGGTGCGCGGCATGCCGTCGACGGCCGCGAGCACGGCGGCGAGGTCCTGGTCCTTCGCCAGGTACGCCTGGTAGTCGGCGTTCTGCGGTTGCTTGTGGAAGTAGAGCAGGTCCTTGTCGGTGACGGGTGCTCCGATCAGGCCGGCCAGTTCGGGCCGGCCGGCCGTCAGGCCCGCGGTGAAGGCGTTGGCGCTGGCGGTCGCGCGGGCCGCTCCGGAGGTCTCCACCACGATCGGCTCGCCCGTGGCGGCGATGGTGTCGAACAGCCCGGGCAGCCGCTGCTCCAGCCGCAGGGCGGTCTGCCGGTGCTCCTGGGCGCCCAGGCCGGACAGGTTGCCGTAGCCGATCCCGGCGGCGGCGGCCAGCAGCGACCGGACCTGTGGGGTGAGCCTGCGGCCGAGGTCGGTCAGGCCGCCGCGGTCCCGGGCCTCGGCCAGCACCGCGAGCACCGCGTCGCCGTCCTTGCCGTCGGTCATGGCCCGGGAGCCGTGCCGGGCGACGTTCTCGGTGAACACCGCGGTGTAGCCCTTCGGCACCGGCTGGTAGCGGCCCGGCCGCCCCTGCGGGAGGTACGGCGCCCTGGTCCCGTAGGAGTCCCGTTCGGCCCGCGGGCCGCCCGACCGGTCGTGCGCGGAGGCCGTGCCCCCGGTCAGCACCATGGCGGCGGCCGGCGCGGTGGCGGTGGCGGCCGTGAACCGGGCGGTGCGCTTCACAACAGACCTTTCGACAGGGGTACCGGTCCGTCGACCGAGAACCTCCGCACTCTCGCGCCCGGGCCGGAACTGCGCCCCACCACGTGGCACGGCCCGGATGATCACCGGGTGAACGCCGGCCGACCGCCTCCTTCACCATGACCCGCCACCCGTCGGCGCGCCAACGAGCGGCGCGCGGTGGTCCCGCCGGGCCGGTCACTGGCTGACGGTGAACACCGCGCCCCGCCCGTCGGCGGCGGCGCGTGCGAAGAAGGCGCGCAGTTCGCCGAACCAGTGGCGGGTGTAGCCGAAGTCCTCCTCGTCGCGGGCGCCGTCGTAGTCCTCCGGGTCGAGCGCGAAGAAGCGCTCGCGCAGCCGGGGCTCGTCGATCCCGGCGAGGGCCGCGGCGACGTCGGCGACCTCCTGCGGGGTGGTGAGGACGACGACGTAGTCGTCGCCGCCGTACAGCGGCAGGCCGCCGAGGACGGCGTGCGAGAGCGGGTAGTCGCCGCCGTCGTACGACAGCGTGCCGTCGGCGAGGCAGCGGTGGATGGCGTCCCACGCCTTGTCGGTCTCGGCGAGGTGGTTGGTGTCCCAGGCCTCCTCGATCCCGGCGACCTCGGCGAGCACCGCCTCGTCGTCCGCGGCGGCGAGCAGGCGTGCGGCCTGCTCCTCGGTCAGCGCGAAGTGCACTCCTCGGCAGCCCATCGGTGCTCCCCTCTCCGGCTTCGGCGTCGGTGCGGGACGCTATCGCGGGCCGCCGACAGCCGAGCACGGCCTACCACCGGGTAGGGACCCCGGGGGCCGCGGCGGTGTCCGGGGTGGAAGGATGGGCGGTCCGCCCCCGGTGGCGTACCTCGGTCGACCAGGCCGCCTGCCCATCCTGCGGCGGCCTCCGGTGACGGGACCAGGTCCGCGTCGCGTAACCCTGCGGCCTCGGCGGCGTGAGTGCCATCAGTCTTCCTCCGCTCTTCCCTCCCTCAGGAAGCTCCCTCACCATGCACCAGTCACCCCTGCCCCGGCGCGCCCGCGTGCCCGGGCGCACCCTCGCGGCCGCCGGTGCGGCCGGCCTGCTGCTGTCCGGCTGTGCGAGTGCGGTCTCGCCGGCCGCGGACGGCTCGTCCGACCTGCGCGACCGGGTGCCGAAGGCCGTCCGCAAGGCCGGTGTGCTGCGGATCGGCTCGTACCTCAACTACGCCCCGGTGGACTACAAGGAGGCCGACGGGCGGCCGGCCGGCCTCGACCCGGACCTGGCCGCGGCGATCGGCAAGCTGCTCGGGCTGCGGATCGAGTTCGTCGACATGCCCTTCGACCGGCTGATCCCGGCCGTGCAGTCCGAGGACGTCGACCTGGCGATGTCCGCGGTGATCGACACCACCGACCGGCAGAACGGCATCGACGACGCGGGCCGCACCTCCGGGCCGGGCGTCGACTTCGTGGACTACTTCTTCACCAGCACCTCGATCCTGGTGAAGGCCGGCAATCCGGAGCGGATCAACGGCCTGGACAGCCTGTGCGGGCACGCCGTCGCGGTGCAGAAGGGCACCGTGCAGGCGGAGATCGCGATCCGCCAGGCGGGCGCCTGCAGCCGGTACGACAAGAAGCTGGACGTGCACCAGCTGGCCGACGACGAGCTGGCGCTGGCGGAGGTGGCGGCCGGGACGGCGGTGGCGGACCTCAACGACTACCCGGTGGCCCAGTTCAACACCTCGGCGGTGCGCGGCGGCCGGTTCGAGCTGACGGGCGACCACATCCAGTCCAGCCCGTACGCGATCACGGTGAACAAGGCGGAGCCCGAGCTGCGCACGGCCGTCGCGAAGGCGCTGGACCGGCTGATCCGCAACGGCGAGTACGACCGGATCCTGGAGCGGTGGAACCTGCACACGGGAGCGGTCTCCAGTGCGGTGGTGAACGGCGGCCGCTGAGCACCCGCCGCGGTGCGGGGGCACCGGGCGGCCCGGCCCGAACCGGCCCGCCCGGCGCCCTCCGGTGATCCGAAGGATCGTCAGTTCCCCTTCTTCCGGCCGGACCGGAGCTTGGCGAGGCCGATCGCCGCGACCACCGCGATCAGGGCGGCGAGCGCGTGGTCGGTACCGCCGCCGGATCCGGAGCCGGCGGCCCGGCCGGAGGTCGTCTGCGCGCCGTCCGAGGGGGCGGCGGCCGGGCTGCCGGACGGTGCGGGTGCGGCGTCCTGGGTGAGGCGCAGCCGCCAGACGTCGCTGTCGCCGCCCTCGCTGCCGTAGAGGACGGCGGTGCCGTCCGCGGAGAAGGTCACCGACTCGCCCTGGCGCTGGAAGGGCACGTCCAGCGGGCGGAGCTTCTTCGGGGTGCCGTCCCAGGCGTACAGGTCCGAGCCGAAGTAGCCGCGCAGCACCAGTCGGCGGCCGTCCGGCGAGAAGGCGCCGTCGGTCACCCAGGGCACGTCGGCGATCCGCTTGAAGGTGTTGACGCCGGTCGGCGAGAGCGCCTCCGGGCCCTGGTAGAGGCCGCCGCCGGACTGCTTCTTGCTGGCGATGTAGGCGCGGCCGGTGACCGGGTGCACCATCAGCGCCTCGGCGTCGCGCGGGCCGTCCTCGTAGCGGACCTTGTACCGGACGGCGGTGACCGTCTGGTCGTGGAGTTCGGCCGGCTCGGGGAAGGCGTAGATCCACACCTCGGGCCAGGTGCCGTCGAGGTTGTCGCCGATGTCGCCGACGTACAGCCGGCCGTCGGGGCCGAGCGAGATCGCCTCCACGTCGCGCGGCTTGATGCCGCGCAGGGTGACGGTCGCGACGGTGCGGCCCTCGTCGTCGACGGCGTAGACGTACGGGCCGTCGTCGCTGTCGTTGTGCGTCCAGTACACGCCGGGGTGGGCCCGGCTCGCGGCGAGGCCGCTGGACTCGGTGATCCGCTTGTCGTGGACGGTGAAGAGGCGCTCCGGCCGCTCGTCGGCGGCGGCCGGCAGCGCGGCCGGGCCCAGCAGGATCAGCAGTGCCCCGGCGGCGGCCGCACCGCTGCGCATCCGTCGCCGGCCCCTCGTCGCTCGCTCCACCGGGCGATCATCGCACGGCGGCCCGACCGGTCGGCGCGGAACGGTCGGGCACGTCCCGACGCGGGCGGGCGGCCGGCGGACGGGCGCCGACCAGGGCGACCGCGGCCGCCCCGGACCGGCAGCCGGCGCGGGCCGCCTCCACCGGGTCCGCGCCGGCCAGCCGGGCGGCCAGCAGTCCGCCGGTGAAGGCGTCGCCGGCGCCGGTGGAGTCGATCGCGGCGACGCCGGGCACCCCGGGCACCCGGGCCAGCACCCGGCCGCCCGCGGCCACCAGCGCCCCTTGGGCGCCGAGCTTGACCACGGCCTCGCCGTGCAACGCGCTGAGCCGTTCGGCGGCGGTGACCGGGTCACCGGTGCCGGCCAGCAGGTGGGCCTCGGCCCGGTTGGGCAGCAGCAGGCCGATGCCGGCGAAGGCCTCGCGGACGGCGGCCGGGCCGCTGCGCTGCAGGAAGCCGGTGGACGCCGGGTCGGCGCTGACCGGCAGTCCGGCGGCGCGGGCGGCGGGCACCGCGAGGGCGGCCAGGGCGCGGCCGGGTCCGGAGAGCAGTTGGTAGCCGGAGAGGTGCAGCCGGGCGGCGCCGTCCAGGAGGTCGTCCGACCAGTCCTCGGGGCCGAGGCGGACGGCGGCGCCGCCGTCGGTGACGAGGGTCCGTTCGGCGCGCCCGTCGACCAGGCTGATCACCACGGCGGTGGGCGCCTGCGGGTCGACGGCGAGGTGGGCGGTGACGCCGGCGGCGGCGAGTTCGGCCCGGTGCCAGTCGGCGGAGTCGGCGCCGGCCCGGGCGAGCAGCCGCACCCGCGCTCCGCCGGCGGCGGCCCAGGCGGCCGCGTTCGCCCCGGCGCCGCCCGGCCGGACGGCGATCCGGGCGGCGGTGTCGGTGTGCGGGGCGAGCGGGCCCTCGTGCAGGGCGACCACGTCGGTGACGACCTCGCCGACGACGAGCAGCGCGCCCGCGGTCATCCCCGCCGCCCCGCCTGCTCGGCGGCCCGGGCGACGGCGATGCCGGCGGCCAGCCGGACGTTGCCGCGCACCGCCGCGAGGTTGGCCTCCAGCGAGGCGCCGCCGGTGTGCTCGGTGAGGTGGGCGAGCAGGAACGGGGTGATGGCCTGTCCGGTGACCCCGGCGGCCCGGGCGGCGGCCAGGGCCTCGCCGAGCACCCGGTCGTGCAGCTCCGGGTCGAGCTGCTCGGCGGCCGGGACGGGGTTGGCGACCACCAGGGCGGACTCCGCGCCGCCGAGCTCGTCCTGGGCCCGCATCACCGCGGCCACCTGGGCCGGGTCGTCGAGTGTCCAGTCCAGCGGCAGGCCGGAGCCGGTGAGGTAGAAGCCGGGGAACTCGGCGGTGCGGTAGCCGAGGACGGCGACGCCGAGGGTCTCCAGCCGCTCCAGGGTGGCCGGTACGTCGAGGATCGACTTCACGCCGGCGCAGACCACGGTGATCCGGGTGCGGGCGAGCAGCCCGAGGTCGGCGGACTCGTCCTGGCTGGTGGTCCAGTCGCGGTGGACGCCGCCGAGGCCGCCGGTGGCGAACACCCGGATGCCGGCCCGGGCGGCGAGGAAGGCCGTGCCGGAGACGGTGGTCGCGCCGCTGGCGCCGGTGGCGACGGCGGGAGCGAGCTCGCGGAAGCCCAGCTTGCGCAGCGACCCGTCGGTGGCGATCCGTTCCAGCGCGTCCTTGTCGAGGCCGATGTGCGGGACGCCGTCGAGGACGGCGATCGTCGCGGGGACGGCGCCGCCGGCCCGGACGAGGTCCTCGAGCTCGACGGCGACCGCGAGGTTGCGGGGGCGCGGCAGGCCGTGGGCGATGATCGTCGACTCCAGGGCGACCACGGGGGTGCCGGCGGCGAGGGCGGTGGCCACCTCGTCGGAGAGTCGCAGCGGGGCGGAGGGCGAGGGTCGGTCCATCCCCGTTTCCTGGCGCCGGTGCGCCGGGTTCAAACCTCGTCCGCGCGGTGGACCGGTCGACACGCCTCCACGCTATTCGCACAGATGTTCCCATGGGGCGTAGGCCGGCCGCATGCCCCACCTCCAGGGTTCGCTGTTCGACGACGCCGAGGAAACCGGCACCGGCCCGCTGGACGGCGCCCGCCGGACGGTACCGGGCGACGGCGCCTGGATCGACGAACAGCCGGGCTGCGCGGTGCCGGCGCGCTGTTCGAACGGCTCGCCGCCGAGGTCCTCTGCCAGGCCGAACGCCGGACCGTGTACGAGCGGGTGGTCGACGTCCCCCGACTGCTCGCCTTCTACGGCGAGGACGACTTCGCCGCCGGGCCGGACGCCCTGCCGCACCCGGCGCCGGCCGCCGCCCGCACCGCGCTCGGCGCCCACTACGCCGACGAACTCGGCGAGCCCTTCGCCACCGCCGGCCTGTGCCACTACCGCGACGGCCGGGACGGCGTCGCCCGGCACGGCGACCGGCTCGGCCGCGGCGGCCGCCAGGACACCGTGATGGCCGTCGTCCCGGTCGGCGAGCCGCGCCCGCTGCTGCTGCGCCCGCGCGGCGGCGGCCCGGCCGTCCGGCGGCTGCTCGGCCACGGCGACCTGCTGGTCACGGGCGGCAGCCGCCGGCGCACCTGGGAGTACGCCGCGCCCAGGACCACCCGCCCGGTGGGGCCGCGGATCGGCATCCGGTACCGGCCGCACGGGGTCCGCTGACACCGGGCGCACTCCGACGGGTACGGTGCTGCGACCCCCGACTCCCCAGGAGGGCCGTGTGCCGCCCCAGCTGCCGTTCTTCGTCTACGGGACGCTCCGTCCCGGCCACCGCAACCACCGGCGCCACCTGGCCGGGCGCTGCACCGAGGTGCGCGGCGCCGTCCTCGACGGCGCCGCCCTGCACCACGGCCCGGGCTACCCGTACGTGGTGCCCTGCCCGGGGCAGCGGGTCCGCGGCGAGCTGGTGAGCGTGCCGCCGGCGCTGTACCCGCGGGTGCTCGCCGACCTGGACCGGCTGGAGGACTGCACGCCCGACGGCCTCGGCGAGTACGTGCGCGAGCGCCTCGCCGTCCGGCTCGCCGACGGCACCGAGACCGACGCCTGGGTCTACCTCGCCGGCCCCCGGGTCGCCGCCGCGCTGCTCTCCGCCCCCGCCCCCGTCGCCTCCGGCGACTGGACGGACGCCTGATGCCCCAAGGGGCGCGTGGGCCACCTCCCGGCCCCGGACATGACGATCCCCGGCGTTCGGTGCGTCGTTCGCGTACGTGGACCGTCGTCTCCTGCACGTGTCGCCCATCGACCCGCCGGGGGTCTCGCCAGAGCCTGGATCAGGGTCACTCGGACGGCCGTCGGACGTCTCCGTCGGCGGTGCGGCTCTGTCCGGTATTCCGGTGTATTCACCAGTTTCCTCCGTATTCACCCCAGGTCAAGGGCGTCCAGCGAACTCCCAGGAATCCCCCGACCGAAAGGTCAAGGAGTGGTAAAGTCCGATTCCGTTGACGTCGCATCAGCTGCGCCCGGACGACCGCGGACCGGGCTGCCCGCAACGGTGCGGAGCGACGGCCGAAGGGGGGCGGCGTGCCGGACGAACACGCCGTCGGGGGCGGCGCCGACAGGACGGCCCCGGCGGACATCCGCAGGAACCGGATCGACACCGTGCTGCGCCACTCGCCGCTGCAGCCCGCCTTCCGCGCCTTCGCCGCCGGCCGCTGACGGGCGCGGCACACCGGAGGAGGACCAGGTCCGGGGGCACCGGGCCGGAGGGGGAGATCCGCATGACCGCAGCGACACCGGCCGGCCGGCCCGAGGTCCACCGCGCGCCGGCGGAGCTCGACGGCGAACCCGCCGACGGCTGGCGGCGCCTGGTCGCCGCCGACCCGCACGGATCGTGGTTCGCCACGCCCGAGTGGGTGCTCTCCTGGTGGGAGACGCTCGGGGCGGACAGCCCGGCGGCGGACCGGGCCGAGGTCGCCGTCTGGCGCGGCCCGGAGGGCGGCGTCGAGGCCGTCCTCCCGCTGCTGCGCACCCGGCTCCGCCTCCACCCGCGGCTGCCGTTCACCGCCCGCTGCCTCACCCTGCTCGGCTCCGGCCCGGGCGCGGCCGACCACTGCGGGCCGGCGGTGGCCGCGCACCGCCGGGAGGACGTCCGCGACTGGCTCGCCGCGCAAGCCCGGCGCACCACCCTCTGGCTGCCCGACCTCGACCCGCAGGCCGCCGCCGCGCTGCCCGCCGCGGCCCGCCCGGTGGCCCGCCCGGCCTGCCCGCGCGCCGACCTGACGGGCGGCCACGACGCGCTCGGTTCACGGCGGTTCCGCTCCACCGTGCGCCGCTACCGGCGCAAGCTGGAGGCCGCCGGGGTCGCCTTCCGCTGGGTGCCGCCGCAGGAGGCCCGGCCCGAGCACCTGGACGCCGTCCTCGACCTGCACCGGCTGCGCCGCGCCGCCCTCGGCCGTCCGACCACCTTCGACGCCCGGCGCCGCCCGCTCCACCTGCGGCTGCTGGAACGCTCGGCCGCCACCACCGCGCCCGGCGGCGACGGCCCCGCCTTCTGCCTCGCCGAGCACGACGGCCGCACCGTCGGCGCGCTGTACGGCTTCCGCTGGAACGGCTCCTTCGCCTACTACCAGATCGGCTGGGACGTGGGCTGGGCGCCGCTGCGGCTGGGCACCGTGCTGATCTCCGAGGCCGTCCGCGCCTGCGCCGAGCAGGGCCTGCACACCTTCGACTTCCTGCGCGGCACCGAGCCCTACAAGTACCGGTTCGGCGCGGTGGACCGCCACGACACCACCCTGCTGCTGCCGCACGGCCCCACCGGCGCCCTGCTCGCCCTCAAGCACCGCCTCAAGGACCGCGGCGGGCGGCCCGCGGGGCCGGCGGGAAACCCGGAATCGGTGCCGCGTTCGCGGGCAGCCGGGAGCCCGGATCGACCGGGGTAGAATCCGGGAAAGGCGTGACGTGCACATCCGTCCCGGGGGGATTTTCGGGATCCGCGACGACCGCTCCCGGGGCCGGGAGTCGGCCGGGTCTCCGGCGTTCTCGAATTCAACCGTCCGAATGTGGCGCAAGCCACAGCTGCGGGCGCGGGCGAGGGGCCGGTACGCCGGAACATCGGACCGAGACCGGAGAAATACCCAGATGCCGCCCGAGGAATCCGCCGCCCGCCGTGCCGAGGCCCTGCCCGGACTGAACGTGCTGCTGCGCAGCTGGCGCAGCAGGGCCGGCACCAGACTCGGGCTCGGCAAGCCCCTGCCGCAGGTCGACGTGGCGGGGCGGGTCGGCATGAGCGAGCGCTGGTACCGGGATCTGGAGCGCGGCACCCTGCCGCGCCTGGACCCCCGGGTGCTGGCCGGCCTGGCCGACGTGCTCGTCCTGGACGCCGACGAGCGCGCCACGCTCTACCTGTACGCCCTCGGCGGCACCCCGTACGTCGCCCCGCCCGTCCCGGGCCGGGCTCCCGACCTGCACGCGCTGCAGGAGCTGCTGGACCGTCAGATGCCCAGGCCCGCCTACCTGACCGACAGCTCGTGGAACGTCATCGGCCACAACCGGGCGATGGCCGAGTGGTTCCCCTGGGTCCTCGCCCCGGACGCCAACCTGATCCGCTGGGGGCTGACGTCCGACGAAGCGCGCGAGCAGATGCTCGACTGGCCGCAGCACGCCCGGATGTACCTGGCCATGGTCCGCTTCGCGATGGCGCAGCACCCGGACGACCCCGGGCTGGCCGCCCTGCTCACGGACGTCCTGCGGGACCCGACGTGCCGCCGGTTCTGGCAGGAGCGGACGTGCGTGGTCGCCAACCGGGACGGCCACCTCTTCCGGCTGCGGCTGCCGCACGTGTCCCCCGATGTGATCGATGCGGTGACCCAGGTCCTGATTCCGGCGGGGCACCAGGGTCTGCGTTTCGTCGTCGTCAACTGAATACAGGGAGATTCGGACAGGATTCAACGGGCGGCGACCGGCAAATATTTTCCGGTTCGCCGCCCTGTGTGCTTTTGTCCGGATCGGTGAATCGGCAAATAATTGCCGGTTGACAGTGCGAGCAATGCGTTGGAAGTCTTTTCGACCGCCGGGTCGGACACGATCCGACCCGGCGAGTTCCATTCGAAGAACCCGGAGAACGTGGTGCACGCATTCAGCTCGGCCAGGCGGAAGAATTCGGCGGCGGAGGGCATTTCACAGGACGACGGCTTCCATTGCGTCGAGCGGGTCGGCGTGGTCGGCTCGGGCGCGATGGGCTCCGGCATCGCCGAGGTGTGCGCCGTCGCCGGGGTGGACGTCAGGGTGGCGGTCTCCCGTGAGTCCTCGCTGCGCTCCGCACCGGCGCGGATCGCCGCCGCACTGGACCGGCGGGTCGCCAAGGAGAGGCTGACCGTTGAGGAGCGGGACGCGGCGACGGCCCGGATCTCCTTCACCACGGACCTCGGCGACCTCGCCGACCGGCAGCTGGTGGTCGAGGCGGTTCCCGAGGACGAGGCGCTCAAGACCGAGCTGTTCCGCACCCTCGACAAGGTGGTGGAGGACGACGCCGTGCTCGCCTCCACCACCTCGGCGATCACCATCACCCGGCTGGCCCGGGCCACCACCCGCCCGCAGCGCGTCATCGGCGTCCACTTCTTCAACCCCGTCGCGGCGATGCCGCTGGTCGAGGTGGTGCCCACGCTGCTCACCGACGACGCGGTCCGGCGGCGGGTCGAGGCCTTCCTGACCGACCGGTTGGGCAAGGTGTCGATCCCGTCCGGCGACCGCAGCGGGTTCGTGGTGAACGCCCTGCTCGTTCCGTACCTGGTCGCGGCCGTCCGGATGGTCGAGTCCGGATTCGCCTCCGCCGAGGACGTCGACCGGGGCATGCAGCTGGGCTGCGGCCACCCGATGGGTCCGCTCCGCCTGTGCGACATGGTCGGCCTCGACGTGGTCGCGGCCGCCGCCGACGCCCTCTACCGCGAGTTCCGCGAGCCGTTGTACGCCCCGTCCCCGCTGCTGTCGCGCATGGTCGAGTCCGGCCTGCTCGGGCGCAAGGCGGGCCGGGGCTTCTACGAGTACGCCTGAGCCCGCCGCCGGAGGCCGCCGGGCCTCGTACCGGGCCCGCCCCGGCCGCCCCTTCCCCCCTGTCACCTCCCCACGGAGCACCGCCATGCACGCGTTCATGAACATCAAGAAGTCGGCGAGGATCAGCCACGACTTCTGGGAGACCACCACCGAGGCCGGCATGTTCGACATCGTCGCCGCCGGTCTGGGCGACGGCCGGCACCGGTCGCTCGCCGACGGCCACGAGTTCGTCAACATGTCCTCGTACTCCTACCTGGGCCTCGACACGCACCCGAAGCTCGTCCGCGCGGCGGCCGACGCGGTGCTCGCCGAGGGCTCGCTCAACACCTCGACCTCCCGGATGCGCATCCGCTTCGCCGCCCTCAGGGACGCCGAGGACGCGCTGTCCGAGCTGTTCGACGTGGAGGCCGTCACGGTGGCCTCCTGCGCGGCCGCCGCCTGGGCCGCCCTGCCGCTGCTCGCCTCCGGGCTGCTCACCGGCGGGACGCCGCCGCTGATGGTGTTCGACAGGAACGCCCACTTCTGCCTCAACGCGATGAAGGCCAACGTCGCCGACGAGACGCAGGTCGTCACCGTCGCCCACGACGACCTGGACGCGCTGGAGGACCTCTGCCGCAAGCACCCCCGGGTCGCGTACGTCGCCGACGGCGTCTACAGCACGGGCGGCAGGGCGCCGGTCGCGGACCTGCTACGGCTGCAGGAGAAGTACGGCCTGTTCCTGTTCTTCGACGAGGCCCACGGCATCTCCACGGTCGGGGCCAACGGCCGCGGCGTCGTGCTGGAGACGATGGGCGCGATCAACGACCGGACGCTGATCATCACCTCGCTGAACAAGGGCTTCGGCGCCTCCGGCGGCGCGATCTTCCTGGGCCCGCGGGGCTCGCGGGAGCGCCGCGACGTCGCGCTGCGCAACGGCGGGCCGCTGATGTGGTCGCAGCGGATCAACACGGCCGGCCTGGGCGCCGTGATGGCCTCGGCCGAGCTGCACCGCTCCGAGGAACTCGGCCTGCTGCAGAAGCGGTTGCAGCAGAACGTCGACCTGTTCGACAGCCTGCTGCCGACGGCGCGGGCCGGTGACGGGCTGCCCATCCGGTTCGTCGACATCGGCTCCGAGGACGCCACCGTGGCCCTCGGCCGGGCCCTCCTGGAGCAGGGCTACTACGCCTCGCCGATCTTCTTCCCGGTGATCGCCCGCGGCAAGGCCGGCCTGCGGCTGATGCTGCGCGCCAACATGGGTACGGCGGAGATCGAGGACTTCTGCCACCGGCTCCGGCAGCTGCGGGCGAGCCATGTCTGACGGGTCGCCGCGGGCGGTGCTCCGGGCGCAGCCGCCCGCGGTGGCGGCGCCCCGGCCTGAGCGGCGCACCCTGCTGGTGGGGTGCGTGCTGGTGTTCATGGCCCAGATGGCCACCACCGTCTACCTGCCGTCGCTGCCGGCCGTCGAGCGGGACCTGGGCGTCTCGCGCAGCCTCGCCGCACTGTCCGTCTCGCTGTTCGTGGTCGGCGCGGCCGCCCCCGTGGTGTTCTGGGGGCGGGCCGCCGACCGGTACGGCCGGCGGGCGGCGGTGCTCGCCTCGCTGGCCCTCTTCACCGGCTCCAGTGCGCTGCTCGCGGCCGCCGGCTCGGTCACCGCGCTGCTGGTGCTGCGCGCCGTGCAGGGCGTCGGTGCGGGTGGCGCCGCCATCATCGCCCGGATCTTCGTCCGGGACCTCGGCGGCGGCGACGCGCTCGCCCGCCGGCTGTCGGTGCTGTCCGTCGCGTTCGTCTCGGCGCTCGGCGGCGGCCAGTTCCTGGGCGGCCTGATCGGCCGGTACGCGGACTGGCGGGCCGGTTTCGCCGTCCTGGCCGCCGTCGGTGCGGCGGGTGCGGTCGGTGTGCTCACGCTCCCGCTGGAGCCGGGCCGCGGCCGGCAGGAGCAGGCCGGCATGGTCCGGATCTACCTGGGCATCCTGGCTGTCCGGCAGTTCCTGCTGCCCACCGTCGCGGGCGGTCTCGGGTTCGCCACCATCGTCCTGCTCCAGGAGGTGGCGCCCTTCGTGACCCAGCAGCACTTCGGCCTGACCACCGGCGAGTACGGCGACCTGGGGCTGCTGTTCGGCCTGGCGTACCTGGCCGGGGCGCTGCTGGTGAACCGGCTGGTCGCCACGGTGGGATCGTCCTGGCTGATGCGCCTGGGCGCCCTGGTGATGACCGGTTCGGGGCTGCTGACGGTCGCGCTCTGGCTGGTGCCGGATCTCGGGACGACGGCGGCGCTGGCGGTGTTCGTGGCGCTCTACTGCGCCACCACCTTCGGCCAGGCGGCGCTGTTCCCCAGCAGCATGGCGGTCGCGGTGAGTGCCGTGACCGAGCACGGCGCCTACGCGGTGGCCCTGTGCGGCTTCCTCGCGCAGTCCGTCGCCGGGGTCGCCGCCACCGCCGCCGTCCTGCTGCACGCGGACCTCGCCTGGTCGGCCGTCGCGACCGGCCTCAGCGCCGCGGCCCTGCTGCTGGTCGGCCGGCACGGCCCGCGCCCCGCACACCCACGTACCTGATCCTCGCCCGCCCCGGCCGCAAGCCCCCCCGTACTCCACAGCGATCAGCAAGGTCCCATGACGACACTCCGTTCCCACATCGACACCACGTCGGAGACGTTCCGCCGCAACGCCGCGGCCTTCGACGACAAGCGCCGCATCATCGCGGAGGCCCGGGCGGCCGCGCTGGCCGGCGGCGACGCGAAGGCCCACCGCCGGCACGCCGAACGCGGCAAGCTCACCGCCCGCGAGCGCGTGATGCGCCTGCTGGACCCCGGGACCCCGTTCCTGGAGGTCGGGCAGCTGGTCGCGCACGACGTGTACGACGAACCCGTCCCGTCCGCCGCCCTGGTCACCGGGGTCGGCACGGTCGGCGGCCGGCCGACGATGGTCTTCGCCAACGACGCGACCGTCAAGGGCGGGACGTACTTCCCGCTGACCGTGCAGAAGCACCTGCGGGCCCAGAAGGTGGCCCGGCAGAACGGCCTGCCCTGCATCTACCTGGTCGACTCCGGCGGCATCTACCTGCCGCTCCAGGAGGACCTCTTCCCCGACGAGTACCACCTGGGCCGGATGTTCCGGAACATCGCCGAGATGTCCGCCCTCGGACTGCCGCAGATCGCCGCAGTGATGGGGTCGTGCACGGCGGGCGGGGCCTACATCCCGGCCATGTGCGACGAGGCGGTGATCGTCCGGGGCAACGGCACGATCTTCCTCGGCGGGCCGCAGCTGGTGCGCGCGGCGACCGGCGAGGTCGTCGACGCGCAGACGCTCGGCGGCGCCGACCTGCACACCCGGGTGACCGGGGTCGCGGACCACATCGCCGAGAACGACGAGCACGCGCTGGAACTCGTCCGGGAGATCGCCGTCCGCAACAGCCGCAGGGCCGTGTCGGGGCCGCCGCGCGAGCCGCGCCCGCCGCTGTACGACCCGGCCGAACTGCCCGGCATCGTCAGCGCCGGCCTGCGCGAGCACATCCCGGCCCGCGAGGTGCTGGCCCGGCTGCTCGACGGCAGCGAGTTCACCGAGTACCGCAGCCGCTACGGGCCGACGATCGTCTGCGGCACCGGACACGTCGGCGGCTACCCCGTCGGTGTGGTCGTCAACGACGGCGTGCTGTTCCCCGAGAGCGCCCAGAAGGCCGCCAACTTCATCGAGTTGTGCGTCCAGCGGGACCTCCCGCTGCTGTTCCTGCACAACATCAACGGCTTCATGGTGGGCGCCGAGTACGAGGCGGCCGGCATCGCCAAGCACGGCGCCAAGCTGGTCAACGCGGTCTCCTGCGCGAGGGTGCCGAAGTTCAGCCTGGTGATCGGCGGCAGCTTCGGCGCCGGCAACTTCGCCATGTGCGGCCGCTCGATGGGCCCGCGGATGATGGCGATGTGGCCGAGCGCCAAGTCGACGGCGGTGGGCGGGGAGCAGACCGCGACCGTGATGGCGCTGATCCGCGGCGACCAGCTCGCCAAGGAGGGCCGGACCCTCTCCGCCGAGGAGGAGGAGTCCATCAAGCGGCCGATCATCGACACCTACGAGCGCCAGTCGCACCCGCTGTACTACGCGGCCCGGATGTGGGTGGACGCCGTGGTGGACCCGACCGACACCCGCGAGTGGCTGACGCTGTGCCTGGCGATGGCCGCCGACGGTCCCCAGCAGGAGACGCGCTTCGGCGTGTTCAGGATGTGATGACGATGCTGAAACGAGTTCTGATCGCCAACCGCGGCGAGATCGCCCGCCGGATCGCCCGGACCTGCCGCCGCCTCGGCGTGGAGTACGTCGCCGTCCACTCCGACGCCGACCGCTCGGCCGCCCACCTGGAGGGCGCGGTCGACACCGTCCGGCTCGGCCCCGGCCCCGCCGCCGACAGCTACCTGCGGATCGAGGCGCTGGTCGACGCGGCGCTGCGCACCGGCTGCGACTCCGTGCACCCCGGCTACGGGTTCCTCTCCGAGAGCCCGGCGTTCGCGGCGGCCGTCGCCGGGGCGGGCCTGGTCCTGATCGGTCCGGACGCCCGGATGATCGCCGCCATGGGCGACAAGGCCACCGCCCGCGAGCTGATGGCCGCCGCCGGGGTGCCCGTGCTGCCGGGCTCCGAGCACGCCACCGAGTCGCCGGAGCAACTGGCCGCCGACGCCGGGCGGATCGGCTACCCGGTGATCCTCAAGCCGGTCGCCGGCGGCGGGGGCAAGGGCATGCAGGTGGTCGACCACCCCGACCGGCTGGCCGAGGCGGTGGCCGCGGCCGTCCGGCTCGGCCGCAGCAGCTTCGGCGACGGCCGGCTGCTCGCCGAGCGCTACGTGCCGCGTCCGCGCCACATCGAGGTGCAGGTCTTCGGGGACACCCACGGTTCGGTGGTGCACCTCTTCGAGCGGGAGTGCTCCCTGCAGCGCCGCCACCAGAAGATCGTCGAGGAGGCGCCGGCGGCGGGCCTGCCGGCCGGGGTCCGCGCGGCGATGCTGGACGCGGCGGTGCGCGGCGCCGGGGCGCTCGGCTACGTGAACGCCGGGACGTTCGAGTTCATCCTCGACGCCGACGACCGGTTCTACTTCCTGGAGGCCAACACCCGGCTCCAGGTCGAACACCCCGTCACCGAGGAGATCACCGGCGTCGACCTGGTGGAGTGGCAGTTGCGGGTCGCCGCCGGGGAGCGCCTGCCGCTCGCCCAGCACGAGATCACCGCCACCGGCCACGCGATCGAGTGCCGCGTCTACGCCGAGGACCCGGACGAGGCCTTCCGGCCCGCGCCCGGCCGGGCGGAGCGCGTCGAGTGGCCGGCCGGCGTCCGGGTCGAGGCCGCCTTCGACCGGGCCGGCGAGGTCTCCGCCTTCTACGATCCGATGATCGCCAAGCTGGTGGCGCACGGACCGGACCGGGTGGCGGCGCTGCGCACCCTCACGGACGCGCTGCGGGCCACCGCCGTCGTCGGCCTGACGACCAATCTGGGCTTCCTCGGCGACCTGCTGCGCGACCGGCGGGTGGTCGCCGGGCGCCTCGACACCCACCTGGTCGACGGGTTCGTTGCGGAGGCCGGCCGGGTCGAGCGCGCCTGGCGGGCCGCCGCGTGCGCCGCGGCCATGGAGGTGCCGGCCCTGCCCGGCGGTCCGGCCTCGCCGTGGCACGGCGCCGCCGGCGCGCTCGACCGGGGCGCGCTGGACCCGGTCGCGCCGCTCGGCCGGGTGGTGACCCGCGCCGCCGGGCGGGAGTGGGAGGCCGGGCTCACCGAGGTCGGGCCCGGACGGGTCCGCGGCACGGTGGACGGACGGTCCTTCGAGCTGACCGTCGCTCACCGGGACGGGCTGTACCGGGGCACGCTCGGCGACCGCGCGTGGTGGGGCGTCCGCACGCCCACCGGCTTCGAGATCACCGTCGACGGGTACCGCACCGCCCTCGACGTCCCGACCTTCGCCCGGGGCGACGCGGACGCCGTCGGCAACGAGGTGCGCTCGACCATGCCGGGGGTGGTCGTCGGCCTGCCGTGCGCGGTCGGGGACCGGGTCGAGGAAGGAGCCGTCCTGGTCGTCGTCGAGGCGATGAAGATGGAGAACCGCATCCTCGCGCCCTTCTCCGGCGTGGTGGCCGAGGTCAGGTGCACCCTGAACGGCCTGGTGGCGGCCGACCGGACGCTGGTGGTGCTGGCCGAGGACGCGCAGGACTGACGGGCGGCCGGGCGCGAGCCGCCCGGACCCGCGGGCGGCGGGCCGTACCGAGACGGCCCGCCGCCGACGGTCCGCCAGCCGCCCGCCCGCGTCCGGCCCCCTTCGCAAAGGGCCCATGCCGATCCGGCATGCGCAACGGCCGCGTTCCGCCGCAAGCCGACCCCGCCGAACCCTTGACAGGCACCGGACGGTGCCAGCAAGGTCCTGGGAGCGCTCCCACCAGGTGTTCCCCAGGTGTTCCCGCCGGGCCCGTGGGGCGCCTCCCACCCGATCCGTCAGTGAACGAGGCACCACATGTCAGGTACCAGACGCCGCACGACCGGCTCCCCCGCCGCGGCCGGATCCGGACGCCGGACGGCCCCCTCCCCGGGGGGCGCCGAGCCCCGCCGCCGCCGACGACTGCTCAGGGCGGCCGCCGCGCTGGGCTGTGTGGCGCTCGCCCTGACCGCGTGCAGCAGCGGCCCGGTCGCCGCACCGCAGTCCGAGTCCCCGTTCGGCGAGACCATCACCCTCAAGGTGGGCACCTTCGGCTCCTTCGGCTACCGCGAGGCCGGGCTGTACGCGGACTACATGGCCAAGCACCCGGAGGTCGTCATCACCGAGGCGGCGACCCAGGACAGCGAGGAGTACTGGGCGGACCTCACCGCGGGGCTCACCGGCCGGGGCGGCAAGCCGCTGGCCGACATCCAGGCCGTGGAGGTCGGCTACATCTCCGAGGCCACCGGCCCGCTCGCCGACAAGCTCGCCGACCTGCAGGCGGCCCCCGGGGTCCACGCCTCGTCCTGGCTGCCGTGGAAGTCGGCCCAGGCGACCACCGCCTCCGGCGCGCTGGTCGGGCTCGGCACCGACACCGGGCCGATGGCCGTCTGCTACCGCAAGGACCTCTTCCAGAAGGCCGGCCTCCCGTCCGACCGTGAGGCGGTGGGCCGGCTGTGGGCCGGCGACTGGTCGAAGTTCGTGGACGTCGGCCGCCGCTACAAGGCGCACGCACCGGCGAGGACCATGTTCACCGACTCGGCCGGCGGCCTGTTCAACGCCGTGCTGTCGAGCCAGCCCGAGCAGTTCTCGAACGCCCGCGGTGAGCTGGTCTACGAGGACAGCCCCGGGGTGAGGAAGGCCTGGGACCTCTCGGTGTCCGCCGCACGTTCCGGACTCACCAGCGGCCTCAAGCAGTTCGGTCCGGAGTGGAACGAAGCGCTGTACCTCTCCGGCTTCGCGACGATCGTCTGCCCGTCCTGGATGACCGGCGTGATCAGCAAGTACGCGGGCGACCGCGGCGAGGGCCTGTGGGACATCGCGCCCGCGCCGGCCGCCGGCAACTGGGGCGGCGCCTTCCTCACCGTGCCGAAGGCCGGCAAGCACCAGAGGGAGGCCGCCGCACTGGCCGCCTGGCTGACCGCCCCCGAGCAGCAGGCCAAGGTGTTCGCCGCGACCGGCAACCTGCCCTCGGCCACCGCCGCGCTGGAGTCGAAGGCCGTCCAGGACGCCACCAACCCGTACTTCAACAACGCCCCCACCGGCCGGATCTACGCCGACGCGGCCCGCACGGTCCTGCCCGCCCCGATCGGGCGGATGGACGGCGCGGTCAAGGCCGCCATCAGCGACGTCGCCCTGGTGGACGTCGCCCGCAACGGCACCGACCCGAAGAAGGCCTGGAACGCCGTGGTGAAGCAGATCACCGAGAAGACCGGCGGCTGACCCGGCCCGGGACGCCCGGGGACCCCGTGCCGGCAGATGGGAGCGCTCCCGTATGCTGGACACAGCCCGGTTCCGCGCCACCCCCCGCGGCGCGGGACCGGGCTCCCGCGGCTGTTCCGGTCCTCCCCCGGCCGGAACGGCGCAGATTCCCGGCCCGCGGCCACCAGGTGCATGTGGGGCACCTGGCGGCCGCGGCCCGGCCCCGTCGGCCGCCCGGCGTGCCCGCCGCCGTCCGGGCCGCCCGCCGTCCGGGTCGCGCCGGGATCGGGCAGCACCCGTACCGCGGCGGCGTCGTTGGTACCGGTATGAACACGTGCCACCCGTCCGCGCCCGATGCCCCTCCGGCCGCCGTCCCTCCGCAGGCCCTCGCCCTCCCCCTCGTGCACCAGGAGTTCGGATCCGCCGGCGGCCCCGCCGTGCGGCGGCCCGCCGCCGTCCGGGCGCCGCAGCAGACCCAGAGCTGGACGACCAGTGCGGCGGAACAGGCCAGCGACGTGCTGAGCGGCCTGCGGACCGTCGAGGTGCCGATGGCGGCCCTGCAGGCGGCCCTGCTGATCCTCACCGAGCTGGTCGCCCGGCCGCACGAGAGCACCGGGATGCGGGAGGCCGCCCGGGAGATCTGCGGCGTCTTCGCCGGGCTGACCGACCCGGCGCTCTGAGATCCGCGGCCGCCCGACCGTCCCGCCGTCGTGCCGCCGGGCGTCCGGGATGTCCGGTCGGGCCCGGTCTCAGCGCTCGGGGTTCTCCACGACGGCGCGGAGGGCGGCCAGCAGGTGCGGCCGGTCGTCGGGGGCGACCGGGGCGAGCAGCAGCCGGTCGACGATCCGGGCGTGCACCTCCGAGGCGCGGCCGAACGCCACGGCGCCCTCGGGGGTGGCCCCGACCAGGGTGATCCGGCGGTCCGCGGGCGAGGGGGCGCGCCGGACGAGGCCGGCCTGCTCCATGCGGTCGACCAGCCGGG
The DNA here is from genome assembly GCF_040683455.1 of Kitasatospora sp. NPDC093679. Taxonomy (NCBI): domain Bacteria; kingdom Bacillati; phylum Actinomycetota; class Actinomycetes; order Kitasatosporales; family Streptomycetaceae; genus Kitasatospora; species Kitasatospora sp. NPDC093679. The sequence continues at coordinate 33,422 of NZ_JBFBDW010000001.1, read as the reverse complement.
TGGTGCCGCCGCTGGTCAGGGTGAGGCCCTCGGCGAGCTCCCGCTGCGGAACCCCTTCGCCGCGGGCGCGGGCGAGCATCAGCAGCACCTCGAACATGGTGTGGCTGAGCCCGCACTCGGCCCGCATCGCGGTGTCCACGGCCCGGTCGAGGCGGGCCGCGGCGCGCAGCAGCAGGCCGAGCTCGTGGACGGCCGGGCGGTCGGCCGCCGCCGCGAGCTCCGCCGCCGTCCGGTGTTCCCCGGACGGCCGGCCGGCCGCCGCCGGTGCGATCTCCATGGCCGGTGAGTCTACTGATCGTTTCCGGCGCCGTGCCCTGCCGAATCGACTGAGCAGTCAATTGCTGAGCAGTCAGCTATCCGGCTACCCTGGTCCGGCACACCCGGTCCCGCACCCGCGCCACCCGGGCCGACCGCCGGAGAAGGCCGACCGCCGGAGAAGACGGAGAGACCGCCGATGAACCCCGCCTCCGCCCGGCCGGCCCGCCCGGCCACCGCGTCCGCCACCGCCTCCGCGGCCTCCGCCGCCGCCTCCGCGGCCTCCGCCACCGCCTCCGCGGCCTCCCCCGCCGGGTCCGCGGCGCCCGGCCGGGGCCGGCGCCTGCGGCTGATCATGGTGCTCGGCGCGCTCTCCGCCTTCGGGCCGCTCTCGCTCGACATGTACCTCCCGGCCCTCCCCGCCCTCGCCGGGGACCTCGGTGTGCGGGACGCCGACGTGCAGCTCACCCTGACCGCCTGCCTGCTCGGCCTCGCCCTCGGCCAGCTGGTGGCCGGGCCGCTCAGCGACCGCCGGGGCCGGCGCGGCCCGCTGCTGGTCGGCCTGGCCGGCTACGTCGCCGCGTCCGCACTCTGCGCGGTGGCGCCCGACGCCGAGGTCCTGACCGCCGCGCGGCTGCTGCAGGGCCTGGCCGGCGCCGCGGGCATCGTGATCAGCCGGGCGGTCGTCCGCGACCTCTACGACGGCGTCGAGGCGGCCCGCTTCTTCTCGCTGCTGATGCTGGTGAACGGCCTCGCGCCGATCCTCGCCCCCGTGGTGGGCAGTCAGTTGCTGCGCTTCGCCGACTGGCGGGCGGTGTTCGCGGTGCTCGCCGCCGTCGGCGCCGCACTGCTCGCGGCCGCGGCGCTCGCGCTGCCCGAGTCGCTGCCCGCCGAGCGGCGCAGCGGCGGCGGCCTGCCCCGGACGGTGCGCAGCTTCGGCGGGCTGCTCGCCGACCGCCGGTTCATGGGGTACGCGGTGGGCGCCGGGTGCGCCTTCGCCGCGATGTTCGCGTACATCTCCGGTTCCTCGTTCGTGCTGCAGCAGGTGTACGGGCTGGACGCCCAGCAGTTCAGCCTGGTGTTCGGCGGCAATGCGCTGGGCCTGGTGCTGCTGGGCCAGCTGAACGCGCGGCTGCTGCGCAGCCGGTCCCCGGAGGTGATGCTGCGGGCGGGTCTGGCGGTATCGGCGTCGGGCGGGGCCGGGCTGCTGCTGGCGGTCGTCGCGGGGCTGGGGCTGTGGGCGGTGTGCGGCTCGCTGCTGCTGGTGGTGGCGGCGGTGGGGCTGGTGATGCCGAACTCGACGGCGTTGGCGCTGTCCGGACGGGACGACGCGGGCACGGCCTCGGCCCTGTTGGGGCTGCTGCAGTTCGCGCTGGGCGGGCTGGCCGCGCCGCTGGTGGGTCTGGGCGGTTCGGGGTCGGCCCTGGCGATGGCGGTGGTGATCGCCGGTTTCGCGGCGGCGGCGGTGCTGGTGCACGCGCTCTGGCTGCCGCGGCCGGCGGCGTCGCTCTGACACCCGGGCCCGGGCCGGGGCGGCGGCGGGCACGGAATCCGCACGGGTTTCCGCGTCCGGTACCGGCCGCGTCTTTTGCGGGGCCGCCGGGGGCGGGGGCAGGCTGGATGCGGGAGCCGAGAAGGCGAGGAGAGCGATGAGCACCCTTGAGGAGCAGATCGAGATCGGTGCCCCGGCCGACGCCGCCTGGGACCAGCTGCACCGGATCGCCGACTACCCCCGCTTCGTCGAGGGCGTCCTGCACGCCTCCGCCCGTGGCAGCCACCGCGCCCGTCTGGACGTGGCGGTGGACGGCGGCCACCGGGAGTTCGACGCGTTCTTCACCGACCGCGGCCACAACCGGGTGATGACCTGGGAGACGGTGGACGAGCCGCACCTGCGCGGCACGTTCGCGCTGCGCCCGCTGGACGAGCACCGCACCCAGGTGCAGGTGCGGATCGAGTACGAGCCGGCGGCGGTGGAGGAGCTGTTCGGCGGTGCGCCGCACGGTTTCGCGCTGGCGAGCGCGATCGAGCGGACCGTCCGGACGGACCTGGAGCAGTTGCGCGACCTGGTGGAGCACCGCATGCGGTGAGCGGCCGGGCCGGGCCCGCGCTCAGGGCAGCAGCTGCTCGGCCCAGATGACCTTGCCGGTGTCGGTGTAGCGGGTGCCCCAGCGCTCCGCGAACTGGGCGACCAGGAAGAGGCCGCGGCCGCCCTCGTCGGTGCTGGCGGCGTATTTGAGGTGCGGGGAGGTGCTGCTGCTGTCGGAGACCTCGCAGATCAGGGTGCGGTCGCGGAGCAGCCGGACGCGGATCGGCCCGCCGCCGTAGCGGATGGCGTTGGTGACGAGCTCGCTGAGGATGAGTTCGGTGGTGAAGGCGAGGTCGTCCAGGCCCCACTCCGCCAGGCGGCGGCTGACCTCGCCGCGGACGCCGGAGACGGCGCTGGGGTCGGCGGGGACCTCCCAGGCGTCGACGTTCTCGGCGGGCAGCGCGCGGGTGCGGGCGACGAGCAGGGCGATGTCGTCGGTGGGGCTGGCCGGGAGCATAGCCTCCAGCACGGAGTCGCAGGTCTTCTCGGGGGTGAGGCCGGGTCGGGCGGCGAGCGAGGAGCGCAGGAGTTCCAGGCCCTCGTCGATGTCGCGGTGGCGGTCCTCGACCAGGCCGTCGGTGTAGAGGACGAGGTGGCTGCCCTCGGGCAGGTCGATGTCGACGGCTTCGAAGGGCATGCCGACCAGGCCGAGCGGGGCGCCGGCCGGGAGTTCGGGGAACTCGACGCTGCCGTCGGGGTGGGCGACGGCGGGCAGCAGGTGGCCGGCGCGGGCCATGGTGCAGCGCAGCGCGACGGGGTCGTAGATGGCGTAGAGGCAGGTGGCGCCGGTGATGGGGGCGTCGCCGTCCAGGGAGGCGTCCTGGTCGATGCGGTTGACGAGGTCGTCGAGGTGGCCGAGGAGTTCGTCGGGGGGCAGGTCGAGGGCTGAGAAGGTGTGGACGGCGGTGCGCAGCCGTCCCATGGTGGCGGCGGCGTGCAGGCCGTGGCCGACGACGTCGCCGACGACCAGGGCGACCCGGGCGCCGGAGAGCGGGATGACGTCGAACCAGTCGCCGCCGACGCCGGACTGGGCGGGCAGGTAGCGGTAGGCGAGGTCGAGGGCGCTCTGGTCGGGCAGGCCGCCGGGCAGCAGGCTGTGCTGCAGGGTGACGGCCATGGCGTGTTCGCGGGTGTAGCGGCGGGCGTTGTCGATGCACAGGGCGGCCCGGGCGACGAGTTCCTCGGCGACGGAGCGGTCGTCCTCGTCGAAGGGTTCGGGCCGGTCGGAGCGCCAGAAGCTGGCCATGCCGAGCACCACGCCGCGGGCCTGCAGGGGCACCGTGAGCAGGGCGTGCACGCCGTACTCCTGCACGCCGGTGGCCCGGTCGGGGTGGTAGTGCTGCCAGGCCGCGAAGGCGGCGGTGAGGTCGGGTTCGAGGACGGCGTCGCCGGAGGCCATGGCGCGGGCCCGCGGGGTGTCGGGGACGAGCGGGACGGGCTCGCCCACGGGGATGAACGGGGAGTCGGGGCGGACCCCGCTGTGGCCGGCGCGGAACATCATGCTGGGCGTGCCGCCGGGTTCGTCGCCGCGCAGCACGGGTTCGGCGAGGTCGACGGTGACGAAGTCGGCGAAGACGGGGACGGCGGAGTCGGCGAGCTCCTGGGCGGTGCGGGCGACGTCGAGGCTGGTGCCGATCCGGCCGCTGGCGTCGTAGAGCAGTTTGAGGCGGCGTCCGGCGAGTTCGGCGCGGCCGGAGAGGGCCTGGAGTTCGGTGGAGTCGCGGAGGGTGACGACCCGGCCGGGCGGTCCGCCGTGGATGTCGGTGGCGCGGACGTTGACGGCGAGCAGCCGTTCGCCGGCGCTGACCACCCGGTCGGTGACGGTCTCGCCGGAGATCAGCAGGTCGGCGAGCGGGCGGTCGAGGCCGAGGGCGGCGACCTTGCGGCCCTCGGTGTCGGCGGGCAGCGGCAGCAGGCGGCGGGCCTCGTCGTTGGCGAGCAGGATCGTCCCGGAGCCGTCGAGGATGAGGACGCCCTCGCGGACGGCGTGCAGCACGGCGTCGTGGTGCTCGTACATGCGCGTCATCTCGGCGGGGCCGAGGCCGCGGGTCTGCCGGCGCAGGCGGCGGCCGACCAGGGCGGTGCCGATGGTGGCGAGGGCGAGGGCGCCGGCCGCGGTGGCGAGCAGCAGCGGCAGCTGCTGGTCGGCGGTGTCGGCGATCTTGGCCTTGCGGACGCCGGCCGAGACGATGCCGACGACGCTGCCGTCGGTCTCCTTGACGGGGACGGTGGCCTGGACGAGCGGGCCGATGGTGCCGTTGACGCTCTCGATGACGGTGTTCCCGGCGAGGGCGGGGGCGATGGTGCCGACGAACTTCTTGCCGATCCGGTCGGGCATGGGGTGGGTGTAGCGGATGCCCTCGGTGTTCATCACGACGATGAAGTCCACGCCGGAGGTGACCCGCGCGGCCTCGGCCCGCGGCTGCAGGACGACGGTGGGTTCGGGTGTGCTGAGCGCCTCGATGATGCCGGGCGAGTTGGCGAAGGCCTGGGCGACGGCGAGCGAGCGGTTGGCCGCCTCGCGGGTGATGTCGCGGCGCGACTGCAGCACCAGTTCGACGCCTGCGGCGACCACCAGGAGCAGCACGATGACGACCTGGAGGACGAACACCTGGCCTGCGACGGAGCGCATTCGCAACGCCGACCACGGACGTCGACCGGTGGAGTCGGGGACCGACGGGGCCCGGGATCGGTCCCTGAATCGGACCATACGCCCATGTGTACCCCGGTCTGCCCCGCCGGGCCAAGAGGTGAGCGCGGTCACATCGCTGGACGGACGGGCCGGTCACGCAGGGTGCGGGTGTGCGGGCGCGTCGTCGGCGCACCCGGCGGGCGGCCGGTGTGCGTCGACGGCGGCCCGTCCGGTCGCGGTGCGTGACGGTCCGGGCGGGGCCGGCGGAGCCGGTCCTCCGTCGTGGATGCCGTCGGTGGATGCCGTCAGTAGATGAGGTAGTTCGGCCGGTGGCCCTCGTCGGCGATCTCGCCGTCGGCCACCGAGCGCAGTTTGCGGGAGAGTTCGTCGAGTGCGCGGGAGGCGGCCACCTCCTCGCCGATCCGGGCCAGCGGGCGGTCGTCGCGGCTCTTCACCGCTTCGCCGTGGCCGCTGAGGCCGGGTGCGTGCGAGCCGCGCAGCCGGGCGTCGCAGGCGGTGTTGACACCGTCCTCCTCGAAGACCAGCTCGATGTCCCACTGGTTGTGCATCGCGCACCTCCTCGTGGCGGGTCCCGCTTCCAGCGTGCGCCCGCGGGCGCAGGCGGGACAACCCGGGGCCGGCCCTCCGCGAGGCCGCGGGAATGCCGCCCTGTCGGTGAACGTTCAACCGATCGGTCCCGAGGCGGACCGGACGGGGGACGGACACGCACCGAGAGGAGTCGCACGGTGTTCCACGAGTACCTGGCGGGCGAGACCGCCGAGCAGTGGCGCTGGGCCGGACTGTACTTCGACACGAAGGAGTACGCCGAGGCGGCGAAGCTGCTCGCCCCGGTGGTGGAGCAGCACCCGGAGCAGGTCGGCCCGCGGCTGCTGCTGGCCCGCGCCTACTACCACTCCGCCCAGCTGGGGCGGGCCGAGGAGCAGCTGCGCGAGGTGGTGGCGCGCGACCCGGTCGAGCAGTACGCGCACCTGATGCTGGGGCGGACCCTGGAGCGCCAGGGCCGGGCAGCGGAGGCGGCCCGCTGGCTGCGGCTGGCGGCGGCGCTGGAGGGCCCGTCCGGGCAGGACCCGGCACCGGCCGGCGGGTGACGCCCCCCGGGTGACGGACCGGAAGGGTCCTCGGCGGCGGGTCGGCGGCCCGGGGCCGTCCGGGGCAGTGGTCCGGGGCCGTCCGGGGTGCGGCGGATGTCGGCCGGTCGGCCGAAAGGCGTCCTTGCATGCACACGTCATCAAGGTGACACTGAGGCGCGCCTGACGGAGGGTCGAACCGACCCTCCGTCATCCGACTGCACCCCGACCGCACTGGAGGACCCCTGTGCGCACGAGGACGATCGTCTCCCTGGCTGCCGCCGCCGTCCTGCTGTTCGCCGACCCGGCGTCGGCGGCCGCGGCGGCCGCCGGCTCCCCGGGCATCGGCGACGCCTACTACCCCACCTACGGCAACGGCGGCTACGACGTCTCGCACTACGACGTCCGGCTGAAGTACCAGCCCGCCACCGACCGGCTGGAAGGCACCACCACGATCCTGGCCACCGCCACCCAGGACCTCTCCCGCTTCGACCTCGACTTCGCGCTGGACGTCTCCGAGGTGCTGGTGGACGGCCGCCCGGCGAAGTTCGCCGCGACCGGCGAACAGGAGCTGGAGATCACCCCGGCCACCCCGCTCGCCAAGGGGCAGCGCACCACCGTCGTCGTCCGCTACGCGGGCACCCCCTCGGCCGTCTCCCGCTACGGCTTCACCGCCTGGCTGCGCACCCCGGACGGCGGGGTGGCGGCCGGCGAGCCGGAGGCCGCCTGGTGGTGGTTCCCGAGCAACGACCATCCGTCGGACAAGGCCACCTTCGACGTCTCGGTGCTCGTCCCGGACGGCACCCAGGTGATCTCCAACGGCGACCTGGTCTCGCAGAGCTCGAAGATCGGTTGGACCCGCTGGAACTGGCGGCAGAACAAGCCGCAGGCCACCTACCTGGCCACCCTGGCGGTCGGCCGATTCGACATCACCCGCTCCACCAGCCCCGGCGGCATCCCGGTGCTCAACGCCTACAGCAGGGACCTCGGCGACAACGACGGCGCGGCCCGCGCCAGCGTCGAGCGCACCGGCGAACTCGCCGACTGGCTCTCCGGCCTGTTCGGCCCGTACGCCTTCGGCTCGGTCGGCGGCTACGTACCCAACGTCAAGACGGGCTACGCGTTGGAGAACCAGACCCGGGTGTTCTACAGCCCGCGGCAGTTCTCGCGCGGCTCCAACACCTCGGTGGTGGTGCACGAGCTGGCCCACCAGTGGTTCGGCGACACCGTCTCGGTGCGGCGCTGGAGCGAGATCTGGCTGAACGAGGGCTTCGCGACCTACGCGCAGTGGCTCTGGTCCGAGCACGAGGGCGAGGGCACCGCGCAGGAGCTCGCCGACTGGGTGTACTCCTCGCACCCGGCGGACGACCCGTTCTGGTCGGTGAAGCCCGGCGACCCCGGCGCGGACCACCAGTTCGACGGCGCGGTGTACGACCGCGGCGCGCTCGCCCTGCAGGCGCTGCGCACCGAGGTCGGCGACGACGCCTTCTTCCGGATCCTCAAGGGCTGGCCGGCCGAGTACCGGTACGGCAGTGCGACGATCGCCGACTTCCGGCGGTTCGCCGAGCAGGTCTCCGGCCGGCCGCTGGGCGACCTGCTGCAGACCTGGCTCTACACCCTGGCCAGGCCGGCCCGCGGTGCGGTGCCGTCCACGGCCGCCCCCGGTGCCCGCCCGACGGCGGCGCCGGCCGAGCCGCGCTCCTGGGCGAAGATCCACGCCGCACAGGAGCACTGACGGTGGTTCGGCTCCCGCCCCGCCGTCCACGGGCGGGGCGGGAGCCGGATCGGGGGCCCCGGGGGTCAGGGGCCCTCGGGGCCCGGCGGCCCGTCAGGCGGTGCAGATGCCGCGCGCCCAGTCGACGGTCGCCGCGCTCTGCGAGTACTGCCACTGCGGCGCCAGCACCTCGGCGTCCAGCCGGCCGGCGGCCGCGCGGTCCTCGACGATGTAGCCGAAGTCCTGCAGCCAGGCCGGGTAGAGGTTCTTCGAGCCGGTGTAGAACGCCTGCCCGTCCACCGAGACCACCTTGTGGTGCAGCGCGTACGGGTGCCCGTCGGCCCAGGTGGCGGTCGGCGCGGCGCGGAAGGACGCGAGCTGCAGGTTGCCGCAGAGCGCGGCCCTGCCCTCGGCCTGGCCGCCCGTCAGCTTCACCAGACGGTCCTTCAGCACGTCGCTGATCTCGGCGAGCGACTTGATCTGCGAGTAGCCGCCGCTGCCGACCGCGCCGCGGTTGGCCGGGTCGCTGACCACGATCCGCACCTTGACGCCGGCGGCCAGCTTGGCGGCCAGCACGTCGTAGAGCCGCTGGTCGTAGCGGGGCAGCGGCGGGCAGGTGGCGTTGAGGTCCTGCTGGGAGATCTCGACGTGGTCGGTGGCGCCGGCGACCAGGGCGCGCAGCGCGTTCTCCTCGGGGTTGACCGTCTCGTAGTCCCGGTCGTCGTTGGTGTGGTCGGGCAGGCCGACGCCGCAGCGGGTGGCGGCTGCGCCGGGCAGCTGCGGACGGTAGCCGGACGCCGGGTCGGCGGTGCGCACGCCGACGCCGAGGCCGCCGACGGCGATCACCGGGACGCCGCCCGCCTGCGGGGCGGCGGGCGTCTCCAGGGTGCGCACGCAGCCGGCACCGGAGGAGGCCGCGAACCAGACGTTCTGGCTCAGGCCGCCGGTGTTGTCGCAGGTCCAGGACCACAGGGTGTCCAGGTAGCGGGCGGCGGAGCCGGCCGCGGGCCCGGTCAGCTCGACGTCGGCGTCGGTGACCGGGTGGGCGGTGTCGAGGTAGTCGTCCTTCCAGCCGTTGATGCCGCCGACGATCGCGGTGGCGCCGTCCACGACCAGGATCTTGGAGTGGTTCCAGGACAGGCCGGTGCGGGAGGTGGTGGCGGAGGCGACGGTGAGGGTGACGTTCGCCGCGGCCGGGCCGAGCCGGGCGGCCAGCTCGTCGCGGTAGGCGGCGGGCCGCACGTTGAGGTGGTAGACGGGGGCCGCGCCGACCAGGATGCGCACGGTGAGGTGCCGGCCGTCGGCGGTGGCCTGCTTCAGGCCGGCCACCAGGGCGTCCTCGAAGCCGCCGTTCGGGAAGGGCGCGAGCGAGGAGACGTCCACGGTGCGGGTCGCGGCGGCGATCGCCGCGGTGGTACGGGCGAGCAACCGGTCGCTGCCGGTGCGGGTGCGGCAGGCCGGGTCGCCCCAGCAGCCGGGGGTCTGCAGCACGCCGTCGAAGCGGTTGCCGTCGGTGCGCTGCCAGACCGGGCCCTCCAGGCCCGGCGAGACCTCGCGGAGGGTCTGCTCGACGGCGTCGAGGTGCGGGGTGGCGGGCCCGGCGGCGTAGGCCGGGGCGGCGGCGGGCAGCACGCCGAGGACGGCGGCGAGGACGAGCAGGGGGCGGGTGACGCGGCCGGTGCGGCGCGGTCGGCGGTCGGGCACGGAGAGGGTCCTTTGGCAGATCACCAACAATCTACCTGATGGTAACTTGACGGCCTGCCAGATGATCAAATCGGGGTCGTCGCGGCCGCACCGCTCCCCCGCCGCACCGCGACCGCTCCCCCGCCGGGTCGACCCCACCCCCCCCCGACGGGTCAGCCGCGGCCGCCGATGTGCAGCCCGGCCGGTCGTGCGTCCTCCTGCACCAGCAGGCCCGCCTGGTCCGTGCTGAGCGGCCGCGCGAACAGGTAGCCCTGGCCGAACGGGCAGCCCATCGCGGCCAGCAGGTCGCGCTGGACGGTGTTCTCGATCCCCTCCGCGATGACCTGCACGCCCAGCGTGTCCGCGATCCGCGCGATGCCCTCGACCAGCGCGTACTGCTGCTGGGAGTGGCCGAGCCCGTCGATGAAGGACTTGTCGATCTTCAGGATGGAGATCGGGAACTCCCGTAGGTAGCTCAGCGAGGAGTAGCCGGTGCCGAAGTCGTCGATGGCGATCTGCACCCCGAGGTCGCCCAGCATCTGCATGTCGGTGCGGACCCGCTCGTCGCGGCGCATCAGCACCGTCTCGGTGAGCTCCAGCACCAGCGTGGACGGCTCGATGCCGCTCTGGTCGAGGGCCCGGCGGACGGTGTCCACGAAGCCCGCGTCGCGGAACTGCCGGCCGGAGACGTTCACGCTCACCCGCAGCGGGCCGCGGCCCCCGGCCGCCCGCTCCTCCCGGGTCTGCCGCTGCCAGCGGGCCGCCTCGGCGACCGCCCGCTCCAGCACCCAGGCACCGAGCGGCACGATCTGGCCGCTCTCCTCGGCGAGCGAGATGAACTCCTCCGGCAGCACCATGCCGCGCCGCTCGTGCGGCCAGCGCACCAGCGCCTCGAAGCCCACCAGGCCGCCCGAGGTCAGGTCGACGATCGGCTGGTAGTACAGCGCGAAGGCCGCCTCGGCGATCGCCTCGTCCAGGCTCTCGTTGAGCTCGTGCCGCTCGACCAGGCCGGCCTGCAGCGCGGGCCGGTAGTGGCACCACTGCCGCTTGCCGGCCGCCTTCGCCGAGTACAGCGCGAGGTCGGCGTGGGTGAGCAGCTCGGCGCCGTCGTCGCTGTCCTCCGTGGTGGCCACGCCGATGCTGGCGGCCACCCGGACCGCGCCGGAGCTGAGCTTGAACGGCTCCTCGAAGACGGCGAGCACCGCGGAGGCGGTCGCCCCGACGTCGGCGGGCGACAGGGCGTCCTCGACCAGCACGGCGAACTCGTCGCCGCCGAGCCGGGCCGCCGTGTCGGAGGTGCGCAGCGCGGTGGAGATCCGCAGCGACACGGCGACCAGCAGCTCGTCGCCGACCGCGTGGCCCTGGGTGTCGTTGACCACCTTGAAGTCGTCGAGGTCGATGAAGAGCACGCCGGTGACGGTGCCGCGCCGGCCGCTGCGGGAGAGCGCGTGGCCGACCCGGTCCTGGAAGAGGACGCGGTTGGCCAGGCCCGTGAGCGAGTCGTGGAACGCCCGGTGGGTGAGTTCGCGCTCCATCTGCCGCTGGTCGGTGACGTCGCGCAGGGTGAGCACCAGGCCGCCGACCGTGGGGTCGTCGCGCAGGTCGTTCCAGCGGACCTCGGCCTCGATCACCGTGCGGTCGGCCCGCAGCAGCCGCCAGTGCTCGCGCTGCTCGGCCTGCTCGCGGGTGCGCATCCGCAGCAGCGCCTGGTTGACGGCGCGGCTGTCCTCCGGCGGCACCAGGTCGGTGAGGGCCTGGCCGTCGAGCGAGGGGTAGCCGAGGACGCGGTCCGCCGAGGAGCTGGTGTACCGGATGGTGTCGTCCGCGCGCAGGATGAGGATCACGTCGGAGGCGCTCTGCACCAGCGTCCGGAAGTACAGCTCGCTGTTGCGGCGGTTGATCTCGTCGTTCAGCACCACCCGCTCGACCGCCAGGGCGGCCTGCGCGGCGAGGATGTCGAGGGTGCCCCATAAGGCCGTGAGCCGGTGCTCCGTGCCGCCGACGACGAGGGCGCCGATCAGCGGGTCGCCCGAGGGGCGCTTCTCCAGGACGAGCGGGCAGATCAGGGCGCTGGGGGCGCCCTCCAGCCGGGCGGAGAGGCCCCCGTCGAGGGTGGCGACGGGCACCAGGCGGCTCTCGCGGACGGGTTCGACCTCGATCGGGCCGTCGCCGTCGGCGCGCAGCGCGCCCTCGTCGCCGACCGCGAGCAGCGCGACGTGCGCGGGCTCGGCGGGCACCAGGGCGGAGGCGGCGGTGCGCACCGCGTCGGCGACCTGCTCGACGGTGACGGCGCCGGCCAGCGAGGCGCCGGCCATCCGCAGCACCCGTTCGCGCTCCACGGCGTGGCGGTGGTTGAGGACGACCCCGGCGAGCCGGGAGAGCACCAGCAGGAACAGCACGGCGGAGAATCCGCCGATCACGGCCGCGTTCGCGGCGTCGCCCTGGGTGACCTCCAGCACGAGCATGGTCGGGGCGATCAGCGAGGCGACGGCGAGCAGCGCGATCCGGCCCCGGCTGATGTCCTGCGGCTGGGTGGGGATGGGTCTGGTGAGCTCGACCATCGAGGGGTGCAGCGCCGCCGCGCCCCAGGCCGTGTAGAGGACCGCCCAGCCGAGTTCGACGGGGGTGCCGATCCGCCAGACGCCGTGCAGCTGGATCAGCCCGTAGAGGACGTCGGAGACCAGCAGGCCGACCGTGCCGACGGTGAGCAGGACCACGGCGGGGCTCTTGCCGCCGCGCGGCACCAGCAGCCGCATCAGCATGGCGAGGACGAGGACGTCGCCGAGCGGGTAGGCGATCGACACGGCCTTCTGGAACCAGGTGAGTTCCGGGTTCCTGGCGTACGGGACGACCAGGTACATCCAGCTGAGCAGGGCGAGGCCGACGGTCAGCGTGAGGGCGTCGATCAGCGAGCCGCGGTCCTGGTGCGCGGTGCGCCAGCGGATGAACCCCCAGACGCCGAGCGCGTAGAGCACGAACTCGGCGAGGTAGAAGGCGTCCGCGAGGGAGGGGAAGGCGGTCTGGTGCAGGTAGTTGGTCTGGATGACCTGCACGACCTCGCCGATGGTGAAGCTGAGGTTGGCGACCGCGAGCAGGTACCAGGACTCCGCGTGGGCCGGCCGGTTGAGGCGGACGCCCACCACGATGGCGGCGAAGCTGCTCAGTCCGATGCCCGTCCACCAGATGATGCGGTCGGCGGGAAAACGGTAGTAGACAACCGTCAGCAGGACCATCAAGCCGATATAACAGACCGTCAGCCGCTGTCGTCGACGTGTCAACCCAGCTACCTCCTCGGAGGTGGTGAGCTGAACCGCTCAAGAATTGGGGCGATCCCAATCATACATAGCAAGGCGTGGGTGCCTATAGTCGAGATTATCGGGGGCGGTCCGTGGCGGGCGGCGGAGGCCGCGGCCGTGCAGGGCGCAGGCCGTGCGCTCCCCGATATTTCCGGTTAATCCATCCGCCGTCTGTCGAGGTCGTCGCCGGTGGAGCTGTCGAATCACGCGCAATCCCCCCATTTCGGGCCCCATCTCGTCCTGGTGAACGGAGATGGACAGTATGCGATTTGGACGAACGAACTCCCGGTGCCCGAGGGATGGCGGAGCGTATTCGGACCGGGCGATCGCGCGGAATGCCGCCGCGAGGTCCGGACGCGCTGGCAGGACCTGAGACCGACCGGGCCGGGCGCCCCCGGACGCACGGTGCACGCGCTCTTCCGCGAACAGGCCGCGACCCGCCCCGGCGCGCTCGCCGTGCTCTGCGACGACGGACCGCTCACCTACGCAGAACTCGACGGCCGCAGCGACCGGCTGGCCGAGGAACTGCGCGCGCTCGGCGTCGGACCCGACTCGGTGGTGCCGGTGTGCCTGGAGCGCAGCGGCGACATGGTGGTGGCGCTGCTGGCCGCGCTGAAGGCCGGCGGCGCCTTCCTGCCGCTCGACCCGTCCCACCCGGACCTGCGGCTGGCCCGGTTGGCCGCCGACTCCGGCGGCGGCCCGGTGGTGACGTCGCGTGACCACGCCGGGCTCTTCCCCACGGCCGTGCTGGTCGAGGCGTACCGGTCGGCCGGTCCGCCGACCGCCGTGCCGCCGCCCGACCTCACCGACCCGGACGACCTCGCCTACCTGATCTACACCTCCGGCACCACCGGCGAGCCCAAGGGCGTACCGGTCAGTCACCGCACCATGGTGTTCACCCTGTCGCGGATCGCCGAGGCCTACGCTCTGTCACCGTCCGACCGGGTGCTCCAGTTGGGCGCGCTGGGCTTCGACACGTCACTGGAACAGATATTCACCCCGCTGCTCAACGGTGCGACGCTGGTGCTCGGCGGGCGGCACCCGTGGGCACCGATCGAACTCGCCCACCGGCTGCCCGAACTCGGCATCACCGTGGCCGACCTGACGCCCACGTACTGGCACCGGCTGCTGGCGGTGCTGCCCGAACACGGCCCCGCCGCGCACGCGCTGCGACTGCTGGTCGTCGGCGGCGACACCGTCCCCGCCGGGGACTGCCGCGAGACGCTGCGCCGGCTGCCCGGCACCCGGTTGCTCAACGCGTACGGGCTCACCGAGACCGGCATCACCTCGACGCTGTGCGAGATACGCCCCGAGCTGCTGGCCTCCCCCGCGAACGCCCCCGTCCCGGTCGGACGGCCGCTGCTCGGCACCTTCGTGCACGTGCTGGACGCCCGGCTGCGCCCGGTGCCGCCCGGGGAGCGCGGCGAGGTGTACATCGGCGGGTCCGGGCTGGCCCGCGGTTACTGGAAGCAACCGGAGCTGACGGCCGAGCGGTTCCTCCCCGAGCCGTACGCGGGCACCCCCGGCGGCCGGATGTACCGCACCGGCGACACCGGCCGCTGGCGGCCGGACGGCACCCTGGAACTGATCGGCCGGGCCGACGACCAGGTGAAGATCCGCGGCTACCGGGTCGACCCGGGCGAGGTCGAGGCCGTCCTCGGCGAGCACCCGGAGGTCGGCGAGGTCCGGGTGGTGGCCGGCGAGGCCAACGGCGGCGGGCGGGCGCTCACCGCCTACTACACGGCCCGCGACGGGCAGCCCGAGGACCTGCGGCAGTACCTCGCCGCCCGGCTGCCCGACCACCTGGTGCCCAGCGCCTTCGTCGCGGTCGAGCAGATGCCCGTCACCCCCAGCGGCAAGATCGACCGGATCGGGCTGGCCCGCGGCTCCAGGCCCCCCGCGGCCGCGGCCACGACCGTCGGCGTCGGCGCGGGCCCCGGCACCACCGTGCAGGCCGGTCTGGCCTACCTGTGGGCGCAGATCCTCGACGTCGAGCACGTCGGCCCCGACGACGACTTCTTCGAACTCGGCGGCAACTCGCTGCTCGCGATGGAGATGCTGGCCCGGGCCCGGATCATGTTCGGCATCGGGGTGGACCGGATCCGCACCCTCACCCGCGCCCTGCTGAAGAACCCCACCCTCGATGGCTTCGCCGCCGTCGCCCGGGACGCCCGCGGCGCCCTGCCCTCGGAGCCCGGCCAGCGGATCGACTTCACCGCCGAGGCCGAACTCGGCGTGCCGGTGCACCGCGCCCCCGGGCACAGCGCCCCGCGCTGGCACCAGCCCACCGACATCCTGCTGACCGGGGCCACCGGCTTCTGCGGCACCCACCTGCTGCGCGCCCTGCTGGAGACCACCGACGCCCGGGTGCACTGCCTGGTCCGTGCCCCCGACCCGGACCACGGCCTGGAGCGGCTGCGCGCCGCCCACCAGCGCTACCTGCTGCGCGACCTGCACTCCGACCGGGTCGTGCCGGTCGTCGGCGACCTCGCCGAACCGCTGCTCGGGCTCGGCCGGCGGCGCTTCGAGCAGCTCGCCGGAACCGTCGACCTGATCCACCACCTCGGCGGCCAGGTGAACTTCCTCTACCCGTACCACCAGCTGCGGGCCGCGAACGTGGCCGGCACCCGCGAGGTCATCCGGCTCGCCGGGCACTCCCGGGCGATCCCCGTGCACTACCTGTCCAGCATGGCCGTCCTCGCCGGGTACGGGCCGGCCGGCATCCGGCAGGTCACCGAGGAGAGCCCGCTCGCCCACGCCGACCGGCTGTCGGTCGGCTACGTGGAGAGCAAGTGGGTCGCCGAGGCGCTGCTGCACCACGCGGCCGCGGCCGGCCTGCCGGTCACCGTCCACCGGGTCAACGACGTCACCGGCGACCTGCGGCACGGCGTCATCAACCCCGGCACCGAACTCTCCGCGATCATCCGCTACCTGTGGGACAGCGGCACCAGCCCCGACGTCGACCTGCCGCTCGACTTCGTGCCCGCCGACGTCTTCACCCGCGCCCTCGCGGTCGTCTCCACCCGCGAACCCGCCGAGGGCCGGGTGCTGCACCTGACCAACCCCGCCCCGGCCGGCCTCGGCGACCTCGCCGAACGGATCCGCTCCCGCGGCCGCCCCGTCGAGCACCTGCCGTACCGGGAGTGGGTGCGGCGCCTGATCGGCTTCGCCACCGCCAACCCGACGCACCCGATCACCCCGTTCGTCCCGCTCTTCGTCGACCGCGCCGAAGGCACCGACATGACCATCAGCGAGATGTACTTCCGCCCCACCTTCCCGGACTTCACCCGGACCGCCGCGACCCGGGCGCTCACCCGGGCCGGCATCGAACTGCCGCCCGTCGACGCCGAACTGCTCGACTTCTACCTCGACCGGCTCGAGGCCAGCGGACAGCTGGAGCACGTCGCATGACCGGAACCGCACGGTGGTGGGCCTCGGTCGACCTCGGCCGCGCCCCCGCCGACACCCCGGTGGCCTTCTGCGCCGACCTCGGCCCCGACTCCCTGCTCGCCGGCTACCGGGCCGGGGCCTTCCCGATGCCCGCCCAGGACGAGTACGGCCTCTGGATGAACGAGGCCCGCTACGAGGAGGAGGTCGCCGAGGGCGCCATCGCCTTACCCGCGGGCGCCGGCGAGGAGGCGTACGGCGTCGCCTGGTGGTCGCCCGACCCCAGGCCGGTCGTCCCGGTCGGCGGCGCGCGCCTGGGCAGCCGGCTCTCCCGCCGGCTCCGCAACCGGGACGACTGGACGACCACCGCCGACAAGGCCTTC
The DNA here is from genome assembly GCF_040683455.1 of Kitasatospora sp. NPDC093679. Taxonomy (NCBI): domain Bacteria; kingdom Bacillati; phylum Actinomycetota; class Actinomycetes; order Kitasatosporales; family Streptomycetaceae; genus Kitasatospora; species Kitasatospora sp. NPDC093679. Next base: position 16,898 of record NZ_JBFBDW010000001.1, on the reverse strand, counting down.
GGCGAGGTCGTCGACCGCTGTGCCGAAGGCCGCAGCCCCGCCTGGCTCACCCCCGAGCTGCGCACCGCGCTGCGGACCCTGCACGCCCACGGACGGGCGCACAGCATCGAGGTCTGGGACGACGGGGAACTGGTCGGCGGCGCCTTCGGCGTCCGGGTCGGGCCGGTGCTCAGCCTGGACTCCATGGTGGGCCTGCGGCCCGACGCCGCCCGGGTGGCGGTGGTCGACCTCGCCCAGCGCTTCGGCGAGAGCGGCGGCGTGCTGCTGGACGTCCAGTGGGACAGCCCGCACGTGCGGAGCCTCGGCGCGGTTCCGATGCCGCGCAGCGAGTACCGGGCCCTGCTGGACGAGGGCCCCCCGGCCGGCCCGCCCCCGGGCGAGGAACGTCCGGTCTCCCGCCTGGGGTGAGACGGAACCCCGTCAGGGGTGCATGGGGATCACCGTGGTCCGAGGACCTCGTCGGGCAGGCCGAGGGTCGCGTGGAGGGCGTGGCGGCCGGCCGGGGTGACGGCCACCGCCCGGGTGGTGCCGATCCGGGTGACCCAGCCCTCGGCGAGGGCGTGCCGGCACAGGGCCGCACCGACCGCCCCCGCCAGGTGGGGACGGCGTTCGGTCCAGTCCAGGCAGGGCCGCACGGCCGGTCGGCGACCGCCCGGCGGGAGGGCGACCCCGGCCGCGCCGAGCCAGGCCTCGCCCTCGGCGGTGAGCCGCAGGCCGTGCGTCCAGTCGAGCAGGCCCTGGGCGGTCATCGCGTCGGTGATCGCGACGCCGACCGCCCCGGCGAGGTGGTCGTAGCAGGTCCGGGCGTGGGCGAGGGCGCGCCGGCGGCCGTCCGCCGCGAGGGTGGCGGGGCGTTCGGGGCGGCCCGGGGCCAACGCGGCGAGCTGTTCGACCAGTTCGGCCACCTGCGGGTCGGCCAGCCGGACGTAGCGGTGGCGGCCCTGCCGCTCCTCGGCGAGCAGGCCGCCGCCGACCAGCCGGTTGAGGTGCTCGGTCGCGGTCGGCGCGGCGACACCGGCGTGCCGGGCCAGCTCGCCCGCCGTCCAGGCCCGCCCGTCGAGCAGTGCCAGGCAGAACGCCGCCCGGGTGCCGTCCGCGAGCAGTCCGGCCACCGCCGCGAGCTCCCGGCCGGCCGGCTGCGTTCGTTCGCTCTCCATCCGCCCATTGTCGACCGGCGACCGTTCGGCCGACGCCGAACCGAGGGGCCGGGCCCTGCCGCGCACGGGTCGCCGGCGTCCCGTCAGGCCGGTGTGCGGGGTGCGGCCGACGCCGCGTCGGGGGACGGCGCGGCCGTCTCCCCGGCAGGGGCTGCCGGCTCGCCGGGGAGCAGCGCCGCGGCGGCCACCGGGAAGGCGGCGGCCAGGGCGTAGGCGGGGGCGAAGCCGTGGGCGGTGACGAGGGTGCCGGTCAGTGGCGGGACCAGGACGATCGCGGCGTGCTGGCCGAGGCCGTGGACGCCGAGGGCCCGGCCCGCCCAGGCCGGGCCGGCGTGTTCGGCGACGGCGGTGTTGTGCAGGCCGTTGGTGGAGACGGTCAGTGCGGTGGCGAGCAGCAGGGCGGCGGTGCCGAGCGGCGGTGCGGCGGCCGCGCCGAGGGCGAGCAGCAGGACGTCGGCCGCGGTGGCCAGGGCGAGCAGCCGCATCGGGCGCAGCCGACTGCCGACCCGGTCGGACCACCAGCCGGCGAGCAGCCGCACCCCGGCCCCGGTGAGGTTGGCGACCGCGAGGACCGTGCCGGCGGCCGCGGCCGGCCAGCCGCGGGCGGTGGTGAGGAAGACCAGGGCGAAGCCGGCCACCACGAACTGCGGGACGCAGAGCAGTGCGGCCGCGCCGTGCAGCCGCCACAGCCGGCCGCCGCGGTAGGGGCCGGGCCCGCGGACGGTGCCGGTCTGCGGGGGCCGCGGCGGGTCGACGGCCAGCAGCAGGACCGCGCCGCCGGCGACCGCGCACAGCAGGGCGCAGCAGCCGAGCGCGGCGGGGAGTCCGGCGTGTTCGGCGAGCGGCGGGAGGACGGCGGCGAGCGGTGGGGAGGCCTGCCGGACGCCCATGGCGATGCCGCGCCGGTGCGGCGGGAACCAGCCGATGACCAGGCGGCCGGAGGCGGAGTTGACGGAGGCCCCGCAGGCGCCCGCGAGGACGAGCAGCACGGCGAGGGCGGTGGCGCCGCGGACGGCGGGTCAGGCCTGCCGGGAGGCGAGCGTGACGACGGTGATGTCCGAGGGCGCGCCGACCCGGACGGGCGGGCCCCAGGCGCCGGCACCGCGGGTGACGTAGAGCTGGGTGTCGCCGTACCGTTCCAGCCCGGCGACGGTCGGGTTGGCCAGGGCGGCCAGGTGGTTGCCCGGCCAGAGCTGGCCGCCGTGGGTGTGTCCGGAGAGCTGCAGGTCGACGCCGCGGCGGACGGCCTCGTGCACGGCGACCGGCTGGTGGGCCATCAGGACGGCGGCGCGACGGGTGTCGCGGTCGCCGAGCGCCCGGTCGTAGTCGGGGCCCTGGCCCTCGGCGGTGCCGGCGATGTCGTTGACGCCGGCCAGGTCGAAGTGGGCGAGTTCGGTGCGGGCGTTCTCCAGCGGGTGCACGCCGAGCTCGCGGACGAACTCCACCCAGGGGGCCGCGCCGGAGAAGTACTCGTGGTTGCCGGTGACGAAGTACGCGCCGTCCCGGGCGCGCAGCCGGGCGAGCGGCTCGGCGGCGGGGCCGAGGTCGGCCACGGTGCCGTCGACCAGGTCGCCGACGATGGTGATGAGGTCGGGCTGGACGCCGTTGATGGTGTCGACGATGCGCTGGGTGTGGGCGCGGCCGAGGATCGGGCCGAGGTGGATGTCGCTGACGACGGCGATCCGGTAGCCGTGGGCCTGCCGGGGCAGCTTGGCGAGCGGGACGGTCACGTGCTTGAGGCGCGGCCCGCGGAGGACTCCGTACGCGCCGTTGCCGACCACGGCCGCGGCGGTGGCGCCGGCGGCGACGGCCACGCCGCGGGCGACGAGGAGCCGGCGCGAGGGGTCGGCCGGTCCGTCGGCGGGCCGGTCCACGCCGGCGGGCGGCACGGCCGACGGGTCCGCCGCGGGCTCGGCGGCGGCGGCACCGGCCGGGGCTCCGGCGGCGACCGCCACGGCCTCCGGTTGCGGGGCGGGGCGGCGGCGGCGGCCGGCGCGCAGCAGCAGCGGCCGGAGGACCTCGCCGACCAGCAGGGCCAGCACCAGGTACAGCAGGACGGCGAGCCAGAGGTAGCCGGGCCAGGCGAGCCAGCGTTCGACGGCCAGCGGCAGGGCGCGGCCGCCGACCAGGGCACCGAGCGAGAGCAGCGGCAGGACGACCAGCAGGCTCGTGCCGATGCGGCGCCAGGCGCTGCCGGGGGCGGCGACGTCGCGCACCGTCCGTCGCCAGACGTACCAGTGGACGAGGGTGAGCAGGGCGACGGCCACCAGCAGGACGAGCGCGATCATCATGCGGACAGTATCCGGACCGCCGCGGGCGCCCCGGGCGCGGGGTCCGCGCCGTCCGGACGCGGCGGCCCGCCCGCCGGCGGACGGGTTCCTGTCCGTACGCCGCGGTGTCGGCGGCCGCCGGACGGCTGTGACCCCCGTCTCCGCCGCGGCCGGCCACCCCTGGGTGACCGGCCGGTGACGGGGCGCCGATCCCGGCGGCCGGTGCCTGTGAAGCCCGGCACACGGCCGCGGCCGGCTACTGCCCCCGATAGTCGTCACGACGGACCGGCCCCGGCGCCGACCGGGGGCACCCGCCCGGCGCCGACCGTACGGAACTGCGAATCCGCTGGTCAGTCGAGGTGCACGACCCGGCCGGGCGGTCGGCGGTGAGGGCCGTCCAAGCGCTCGGGGGACGCCCGGCGGGGGGCCGGGCGCTCCCCGCCGTCTACGACCCCGCGTAGTTTCCGAGCTCGTTGCCGCGTTTCTGCGGGTCTGTCAAGAATGTCCCGGTCGCAAGGCAGCGCGGCCCGATTCCGCCGCGCACCCCGCCCGCTCCGGCCCACCGGCCGGGGCGCCCAGGCCGTCCGCACGGCTCCGCGGGCCTGTTCCTCCCGAACACGCTTCGCGATGTCCGCGTGCCCGGAATCGGCCCCCGACCGATGGAAGAGGTTGTCCCCCTCCATGCAGCTCCCGCTCCCCAAGAACCTGTCGCTGACGCACCGCCCGCACGCCTTCTTCGCGAGCGTGGGCACGCTGACCGTGGCCGGCACGGCGATCCTGGCGCTGGCCCTGCCGCAGGACACCTCCACCGCCGTCGCGGCCGCCCCGGTCGCCGCGGCCCCGGCCGCCACCCAAGCCGCTGCCGCCCCGGCGCAGCCCCAGGCCGATGCCCAGGCCCAGGCCGACGCGCAGGCCAAGGCGGACGCCGACGCCAAGGCCGCCGCCGACGCCAAGGCCGCCGCCGATGCTCGGGCCGCGGCGGATGCCAAGGCCGCCGCCGATGCTCGGGCCGCGGCGGATGCCAAGGCCGCCGCCGACGCCAAGGCCGCCGCGGACGCGAAGGCCAAGACACAGGCCGCGTCCCGCTCGCAGCAGCGCAGCGCCCTGAAGGCCGCGCCGACCGGCAGCCCCAAGCAGATCGCCGCACAGCTCGTGCCGGCCAACCAGCTGGCCTGCTTCAGCAACATCGTGTTCCACGAGAGCAGCTGGAACATCCACGCCGTGAACAAGTCCTCCGGCGCGTACGGCCTGGTGCAGGCGCTCCCGGCCTCCAAGATGGCCTCGGCCGGTGCCGACTGGCGCGACAACGCCGCCACCCAGATCAAGTGGGGCCTCGACTACATGAACAGCCGGTACGGCAGCCCGTGCGGCGCCTGGGCCTTCTGGCAGGCGCACCACTGGTACTGATCCGGCCCGGAGCCGACCGACGCCGCGGGGCACGTGGTCGGTTCCACGTGCCCCGCGGCGTCCGTGTCCGACCGGAATTCCGCCTCGTCACCGGACGCGGCACTCCCCGCGACCCCCGGTGACCGATTGTCGGCATTCCGTGGCCACGGCGTGAAGATATCGGGTGCGATCGATCGGCTCTGACCGTATTTGGAGCGATTGGGTCCGCTTGGGGACATTGCGGGGGCCTGTAGACCTCTTTAGCCTCCCCGCCATGGCTACCCTCATCTCCGTCGTGCTCCCCGCCCACGATCGGAACGGCCAGCTGAAGGAGTGCCTCGACGCACTGCTCGCCCAGTCGTTCCGCGACTTCGAGATCGTCCTCGTCGTCGACACCTCACCGGACTGCCCGGAACGCGTCGCCGAGGCCTACGGCATGCGCGACCCCCGGGTCAGCGTGCTGCGGCTGAACGCGGCGGTCGGGATCGGCCGCGCCCGCAACGCCGGCGCCGCCCGCGCCACCGGCGACTACCTGCTCTTCCTCGACAGCGACCACCTGCTCGACGAGGACGCCTTCGCCGCGCTCGCCGAACGGCTGGAGGAGACCGGCGAGGTGGACGTCCTCCAGTTCGGCCACAACCGGTTCTACCGCGACAAGGTGTGGCCCGGCGGCGCCGAACAGGTGCTCGCCGAGGCCGGGCCCGAGGTCACCACGGCCGCCGAGCGGCCCGCCCTGCTCGGCACCCCGCCGCTGGTCTGGGACCGCCTGCTGCGCCGCGGCACCGTGCCCGCCTTCCCGGACGGCCACTACGACGAGATCCCGGTGGTGCACGCCGCGATGCTGGCCGCCCGCCGGGTGGCCGTGCTGCCGCGCGAGTGCGTCACCATCCGCCGCCGCCACACCCTGAACCCGGTCGGCTCGCCCGGCGCCAGCCAGTTCGACCTGTTCGAACAGTACGCCCGCAGCTTCGAGCTGCTCGCCGGCTCGCCGGACGCCACCGCCCTGTGGCCGCAACTGTTCACCAGGATGGTCCGGCACTACCTCTTCGTCTTCGACCTCGGCGGCTGTGTGGACCGCTCCGAGCGCCCCCAGTTCTTCCAGCGGGCCTCCGAGCACTACCGCGGCTACCAGCCCGAGGGCTACCGCCGGCCGGACGGCCGCGAGGGTGTCAAGTTCTCGCTGCTCTCCAGCGGCGCCTACGCCGCCTTCGAGGTCGCCAAGCTCTCGCACATAGCCCGCGGCGCGGTCACCGGCCGCCGGTAGGAGCTGTACGCAAAGGCGCTCGGGTGGTCACATCAGGGGCGCGCGGGGGGCACCTTGTGATGAACCACGCGCCCCTTGTGGTGGACCCTGCCCCCTTGTCGTGCCCCGCCTCAGACGTGTGCGGTGCCGCCGTCGGCGGCCATCGCCGCGGCGATCCGGCGGCCGGTCTCCCGCCACTCCTCGGCGGGCACCTTCGGCAGCAGGTCGTCCCAGACCGGGAGCAGGCTGCCGCGCAGCTGCATCATCCCGGCGGGCCGGCCGATCAGCCAGACGTGCAGGTGGGCGGCGCCGTCGCCCCACTTGTTCTGGTGCACCCGGGCGATCCCGCCGAGCGACATCACGGCCCGCTCGACCCGCTGCAACATCGGGCCGAGCTCCGCGGCCCGCTCCGGCGGCAGGTCGGCGAGGTCGTGGTGGGCCCGGGGCTGGAGCAGCACGATCGCCGGGACGGCCGCGGGCTCGCCGGGGCCGGAGAGCCGCCAGTGCTCGTCCGTCCACAGGAAGTCCGCGTCGGGCCGGGCGCACTGGCTGCAGTCCGCGGGCCCGTCCTCGCCGTCCCGGGGCGGCTCGGGCAGTTCGGGCGCCTTCAACGGCTTGACCTTGATGTCGCCCTCGAACGGGAAGATGTCCCAACCGGGCATGCCGTCCGCGGGGAAGGGCACGGACTCGCCGATCGGCAGGCGGGCGAGGTACGGGTTCGCATGATCGTCGCTCATGGGCCGAGTCTGCCGGATGACACCCCGTCACCCCGCGGCCGGGGTCGGCACCGCGGGCCCGCCGGTTTGCGATGATCGGCCCATGGCCACCGGACTGGAACGCGCCCTGACCGCCGTCCTGCGGGGCGAGGTGCGCTTCGACACCGCCGAACGCGCCGTCTACGGCCACGACGCCTCCAACTACCGGCACGTCCCGCGCGGCGTGGTCAAGCCCGCCGACCTCGACGACGTCCGGGCCGCCGTCGCGCTCTGCCGCGAGTTCGGCGTGCCGGTGGTGCCGCGCGGCTCCGGGACCAGCATCGGCGGTCAGGCGATCGGCCCCGGGGCGGTCGTGCTGGACTTCCGCCGCCGGCTGGGGCGGGTGCTCTCGGTGGACCCGGACGCCCGCACCGCCCGGGTCGAGCCCGGCACCGTCCTGGACGACCTGCAGCGTGCGGCCCGCCCGTACGGGCTGCGCTTCGGGCCGGACCCGTCCACGCACAGCCGCTGCACCCTCGGCGGGATGATCGGCAACAACGCCTGCGGCTCGCACTCGGTGGCCTGGGGCCGCACCTCGGACAACGTGCACGCGCTCGACGTGCTGCTCGCCGACGGCACCGAGTTCACCGCCGGCGGGCCGCTGGACGCCGCCGCCCGCGCCGCGCTGCGTGAGCTGCCCGGCCGCGAGGGCGCCCTGCACCGCGCCCTGCAGGACCTCGCCGGCGCCCACCTGGCCGTGCTGCGGCAGGCCATGCCCGCACTGCCCCGCCGCGGCTCCGGCTACCCGCTCGACGCGCTGCTGCCCGAGCAGGGCTACGACCTGGCGCGCGCCCTGACCGGCACCCTCGGCAGCTGCGCCGTGCTGCTCGGCGCCACCGTCCGGCTGGTGCCCGACCCGCCGGCCCGCGCCCTGGTGGTCGCCGGCCACCCCGACGAGGGCGCCGCCGCCGACGCCGTGCCCGCGCTGCTGCCGCTGGGCCCGCTCACCGTGGAGGGGATGTCCGCCGACCTGGTCGCCGCACTGCTCGCGGCCGGCCGCCGCCCGGCCGCCCTCGACCGGCTGCCCGAGGGCGCGTGCTGGCTCTTCCTGGAGGTCTGCGGCGACACCCCGGCCGCCGCCGGCGAGGCCGCGCGGGCCCTCGCCGAGGCCGTCCGGCGGGCCGGCCGCGCCACCGCCGTGGTGGTCACCGACCCCGCCGAGCAGCGCGCACTGTGGCGGATCCGGGAGACCGGCGCGGGCATCGTCACCCGGCTCCCCGGCGGCGGCGAGGCCTGGCCCGGCTGGGAGGACTCCGCCGTCCCCGTCGAGCACCTCGGCGACTACCTGCGCGCGCTGCGCGGCCTGCTCGCCCGGCACCGGCTGCGCGGCGTCCCGTACGGGCACTTCGGCGAGGGCTGCGTCCACCTGCGGCTGGACTTCCCGCTCACCGATCCCGCCCGGCTGCCCGCCTTCCGCGCCTTCCTGGAGGAGGCAGCGGACCTGTGCGTCTCGTACGGCGGCTCGCTCTCCGGCGAGCACGGCGACGGCCAGGCCCGGGCCGAGCTGCTGCCCCGGATGTACCCGCCGGAGGTCCTGGAGCTGTTCCGCCGCTTCAAGGGCGTCTGGGACCCGGACGGCCTGCTCAACCCGGGGGTGCTGGTCGACCCCCGGCCGCTCGACGCCGACCTGCGCTTCCCCGGCCGGGACCTGCCGGTCACGCTGCCCCTCGCGGAGGACGGCGGCAGCCTGCTGAAGGCGGTGCACCGCTGCGTCGGCGTCGCCGCCTGCGTGGACACCTCCTCCGGTGTGATGTGCCCGAGTTACATGGCCACCGGCGAGGAGCGGCACTCCACCCGCGGCCGGGCCCGGCTGCTCGCCGAGATGCTGCGCGGCGAACTCGTCACCGACGGCTGGCGCTCGGAGGAGGTCCGCGAGGCGCTCGACCTCTGCCTCGGCTGCAAGGGCTGCGCGAGCGACTGCCCGGTCCATGTCGACATGGCGACTTACAAGGCCGAGTTCCTGCACCGCCACTACCGGTGGCGGCCGCGCCCGGCCTCCCACCTCGCGCTCGGCTGGCTGCCGCTGTGGCTGCGCGGCGCCGCCCTCGCCCCGCGGCTCGCCGACCGCCTGCTGCGGTCCGGGCCGGGCGGCGCCGCACTCAAGCGGCTCGGCGGGATCGACCCCCGGCGCAGCCTGCCCGCGCTGCCGGAGCAGACCTTCACCGCCTGGTTCCGCCGGTGGCGGGCCGCGCACCCCGTCCGACCCGGTGCGCAGCCGGTGCTGCTCTGGCCGGACAGCATGGCGGAGCTGCTCGACCCGGAGCCGGCCCGGGCCGCCGTCGAGGTGCTGGAGCACCTGGGCTTCGAGGTGCGGCTGCCCTCCGGCCCGGTCTGCTGCGGGCTCACCCTGCTCTCCACCGGCCAACTCGGTCTCGCCCGGCGGGTGATGCGGCACAGCCTGCGGGCCGTCCCGGCAGGGCTGCCGGTGGTCGGCCTGGAGCCGAGCTGCACCGCGGCGCTGCGCGAGGAACTGCCCCGGCTGCTCGGCCGGGAGGCCGGCGAACTACCATCCCGGGTAAGGACGTTCGCCGAGTTCCTGGACGGCAGCGGGGTCGCGCTGCCCCGGCTGGAGGCGGACGCGGTCACCCAGGTGCACTGCCACCAGCACGCCGTCCTCGGCACCGCGGCCGACCGGAGCGTGGAGCGGCGGATGGGTGTGCGCAACGAGGTGCTGGACTCCGGCTGCTGCGGCCTGGCCGGCAACTTCGGCATGGAGCGCGGGCACTGGGAGGTGTCGGTGGCGGCGGCGGAGCGGGTGCTGCTGCCTGCGGTGCGCGCGGCCGCCCCGGACACCGTGCTGCTCGCGGACGGCCTGAGCTGCCGCACCCAGATCGCCCAACTCGCGGACGGGCGGCGGGCCGTCCACCTGGCGGAGCTGGTCCGGCGGGCGCTGCGCGAGGCGCAGTAACCGGGGCGGGAACACCGGTGCACGGTCGTGGCGCGGCCGGCGGGGCACCGCCACAATGGCACGGTGACGATCACCACCGCCGAGGCGGACACCATCCTCGCCGACCACTTCGCGCCCTGGGTGCAGGCGCTCAAGCTCTCCGTCACCGAGACCGGTGACCGGCACGCCGTGCTCCGGCTGCCCTGGTCGGACGAACTCGCCCGCGAGGGCGGCGGCCTGAGCGGCCAGGCCCTGATGGCGGCCGCCGACACGGCGACCGTGGTCGCCGTGTCCGCGGCCCGCGGCGGATTCGGCCCGATGACCACGATCCAGCAGTCGACCACCTTCCAGCGGGCGGTGGTCGGCGCGGACGTCCTGGTGACCGCCCGGATCACCAAGCTGGGCCGCCGACTCGCCTTCGTGGACGTGGTGATGACGGCCGAGGGCCAGGAGGAACCGGCCGCGCACGCCAGCACCGTGTACGCCTTCCCCGGCTGATCGCGTCCGACCCCTACTCACCGGGCCTACCGCGCAGTAGCCTCACCGGGCCGCACCCCACTGCGGCCCCCACCACCCCTGGAGGCCCGATGCGCACCCCCCTGCCCGGAGGCGTCAGACTCGCCGTCGCCGCAGCCCTGTTCACCGCCTCGGCACTCGGCCTGACGGCGGCTCCGGCCGCCGCGGCCGAGCACCGTCCCGTCCCCGCCGACGTACCGCGCTGGTACCTGGCCCTCGGCGACTCGCTCGCCGCCGGCTACCAGACCACCCCGGACGGCGGCCGGGTGGTCGGCCGCGGCTACGCCCAGGACATCGCCCGCGTGCTGGGCGAGCGGGCCGCCGCCCGCCACCGCCCCTTCGACTTCACCGACCTCGGCTGCCCGGGCGAGACCACCGGCACCATGGCGAACGGCGGCTGCCCCTGGCCGCACCCCTGGACGGACTCCCAACTCGCCGCCGCCGAGCGCTTCCTGCGCGAGCACCGCAAGGACCGGGTGCTGGTGACGATCGACATCGGCGCCAACGACGTGAACCGCTGCGCGAGCGGCGGCACCATCGACCTGCCGTGCGCCCTGCAGGGCATCGCCACCGCGGGCCACGGCCTGTCCGACATCCTCGGCCGGCTGCGGGCGGCGGCCGGACCGCACACCCGGATCGTCGGCATGAACCTCTACGACCCCTTCCTGGCCGCCTGGTTGACCGGCGAGCAGGGCAGGGCGACCGCCGCGGCGTCACTGCCGCTCTCGCACGCGCTGAACGCCGCGATCGGCATCGCCGACGCGGCGCACGGGGTACCGACCGCGGACGTCGCCCGGGCCTTCGACACCGACGAGCTGCGCCCGGTGCCGTTCAACGGCGCCCAGGTGCCGCTGAACGTGGCCCGCATCATGCAGTGGACCAACATGGCGCGCGGCGACATCCACGCCAACGACGCCGGCTACCAGGTGATCGCCGACACCTTCCTGGCGAAGCTCTAGCGGTTCCGGTTCCGGTTCCTGCTCCGGGCCGCGGGCAGCGCGGCCGGCCGGGCGGCACACCCCACCGTCCGGCCGGCCGCCGTGCCCCCGTGCCTCGCGGGACTCCCTGGCTCCGCTGGCTCCGCTACTGCGGCGATTCCTCGGCGCAGATGGTGGTGACGAACTCGGCGACCCGCTCCTGCGGCATGTGCCGGGCGATGTCCGCCTCGCTGATCATGCCGACCAGCTTGTGGTCGGGGTGGTTGATCACCGGTAGACGGCGGACGAGGTGCTGTTCCATGACCCGCAGGACCTGCTCGGCGTCCTCGTCCTCCTCGATCACCATCGGCCGGCCGACGGCGAGGTCGACCGCCTTGATCTTCGTCGGGTCGAGTCCCTCGGCGACGCACTTCAGCACGATGTCCCGGTCGGTGAGGATGCCCAGCAGCTTCTGGTTCTCGCCGCAGATCGGCAGCGCCCCGACACCCCGGTCCTTCATGATCCTGGCCGCGTCGGCCAGCGTCTCGAACTCCCCGACGCACTCGGCGCCCGGGTGCATGATCTCTCTGGCTGTGGTCATGGTCAGGCCTCCCGCCGTGCCTCAGACCTCCGTCCCTCCATCGTGGTCCCGGCCCCGCGGGCCCGCCACCTCGGGCCGCGAGCCGTTCACCGCGCCGCCGGGCGCCTCCAGCGGGTCACGGGCCAACACCTCGTCCAGCGCCGGGAGATCGGGCAGCTCCAGCTGCTCGGGGCCGGGCTCGGGGGCTGGTGCGGGGGCCGACCGGGGGGCCGGCGCGGGCTTCTCGGTGACGCTGTCGAGGAAACGGAGCAGCTCCACCGGGAAGGGCAGCACCAGCGTGGAGTTCTTCTCCGCCGCGACCTCCACCACGGTCTGCAGCAGCCGCAGTTGGAGCGCGGCCGGGGTGCTGCTCATGATCGCGGCCGCCTCGGACAGCCGGGCCGAGGCCTGGTACTCGCCGTCCGCGGTGATGATCCGCGCGCGGCGCTCCCGTTCCGCCTCCGCCTGTCGCGACATCGAGCGCTTCATCGACTCCGGCAGGGCGACGTCCTTGATCTCCACCCGGTCGATCTCGATGCCCCAGTCCAGCGCCGGGCTGTCCAGCATCAGCTCCAGGCCCTGGTTCAGCGGCTCGCGGTTGGCCAGCAGGTCGTCGAGCTCGCTCTTGCCGATGATCGACCGGAGCGAAGTCTGGGCGACCTGGGAGATCGCGAAGTTGTAGTCCTGCACGTTGACGGTGGCCTTCACCGGGTCCATGACCCGGAAGTAGACGACGGCGTCGACCCGCACCGTCACGTTGTCGCGGGTGATGCCCTCCTGCGCGGGGATCGGCATCGTGATGATCTGCACGTTCACCCGCTTCAGCCGGTCCGCGATCGGCAGCAGCCAGGCCAGGCCCGGGTCCCGGACGTCGTCCCGCACCTTGCCGAACCGGAACACCACACCGCGCTGGTACTGCTGCACCACCCGGATGCTCACCCCGGCCCACACGGCCAGGACGATCAGCGCGCCCAGAATCGCGTCGAGAATGATCATTGCGTCACCTCTGGCACACGCAGGGACCCCGCTCTCCACGCTACTCCGATGTCCACGGGCCGCCCGGATCCCGCGGCCCGGCCCGCCCGCAGCACCTACGATCTGCGACATGGAGCCGCCCTCACCACCGCCTTCCCGCGGCCCGGACCGCGACCGGCCCCGCCCGCTCCCCGCGGCCGAGGACCCGCGGGCCCCGGGCCACCCGGCCGCCGCGGCCGCCGCCACCCGCAGCCTCGCCGAGCTGGACGGGATCGTCACCCACTGCCGGGCCTGCCCGCGGCTGGTCGCCTGGCGCGAGGAGGCGGCCCGCACCAAGCGGCGCGCCTACCTGGCGGACGAGTACTGGGCCCGGCCGATCCCCGGCTTCGGGCCGGCCGACGCGGCCCTGGTCATCGTCGGGCTCGCCCCGGCCGCGCATGGCGCCAACCGCACCGGCCGGATCTTCACCGGCGACCCGTCCGGCGACCTGCTGTACGCCGCGCTGCACGAACTCGGCCTCGCCTCGCAGCCGCACGCCACCTGGCGGGACGACGGGATGGAGCTGTTCGGGGTGCGGATCACCGACCCGGTGCGGTGCTGCCCGCCGGAGAACCGGCCGACCCGGGACGAGCGGGACACCTGCCGGCCGTGGATCGCCCGCGAGTTCGCGTACCTGCGGCCGACCGTCCGCGCGGTGGTCGCCCTCGGCGGGTTCGCCTGGGAGGCCGTCCTGCCCGCCCTCGCCGCCTCCGGCCGGACGGTCCCCCGCCCGCGGCCCGCCTTCGGGCACGGCGCCCGCGCCACCCTCCCGGCCGTGGACGGCGGGCCGCCGCTGGAGCTCTTCGGCTGCTACCACGTGAGCCCGCGCAACACCTACACCGGCCGCCTCACCCCGGCCATGCTCCGCGACCTGCTCGCGGCGGCCGCCGGCACGGCGGGCCTGCTCTGACCCCTCCGGGACGCCCGCGCCGCCCCGGTGCGGCGCCGCTCAGAAGGCCGCCGGTCCGCCCGCCCTGCGCCAGACCTCCGGGAGGCGGGCCCGGTCGGCGGCCGCCGCGGTGAGCTGGCGGTCGTAGAGGACGCCGTAGGCGAAGGCGTGCTCCGGGTCGGCGGCGGCGAGGTCGTGCAGGGTGCGGCCGGCGAGGACGGCGTCCTGGTGGGTGCCGAGGAGGTCCTGGAGGTCCTTCATCCGCCGGGTGAAGCGGTCGGCGGCGGGCCCGGCCGGCTCACCGGCGTAGCGGGCGCGTTTGGCCGCCTTCCGGGCCTCGTGCAGGGCGGTGGCGGCGGCCTCGCCGGGTTCGGCACCGCGGGCCGCCTCGATCCGGCGGGCGGTGCGGCGCTGCTGGCGGCGGGCGACCCGGGCGAGCTCGCGCGGGGCCGGACGGTCGGCGCGGACGGTGAAGCGCGGCTCTGCGACGAGGCCGCGCAGCGCGGCGAGCAGGGCCGGGAAGCCGGGGCCGTCGAGGGCGGCGAGCGCCTCGGGGCGCGCGCCCGCGGTGCGTTCGGCGGCCCACGCGGCGAGCGCGGCGGCGACCTCGTCCGGCCGGCAGTCCTCGGGCAGGGCACGGGCCTCGGCGGTGAGCCGTTCGGCGAGGACCTCGGTGTCGCGGGCGGCGCCGAGGGCCGAGGCGAGGTCCTTGAGCGCGGTGACGAGGGCGGTGGTGTCGGCGCCGATCAGCGGCCGGTAGGCCTGCAGGGTGCTGCGCAGCCGGCGGCAGGTGACCCGCATCCGGTGGACGGCGTCCGGCTCGTCGGCGCGGACGGCCGCCGCCAGGTCGGCGAGGGTCTCGGTCTGCCGGGAGATCCAGGCGCCGAGGACCGTACCGGCGGTGGGCTCGGCTCCGTGCGGCACGCTGACCACCCTCTTCCCGGGTCTCCAGGGTATGCCCGCGGGGGCGCGGAGCGGGCGTTCCTGACGCCGTGTCACCCGCGCGGACGCTTACACCGTCCTGATCCACGACCTGGCATACTCGCTGTCCATGACCGAGAGCCGGGCGACGAGGGTTCTGCGGGCCGCGGTGTTCACCGCCCTCGCGGTGCCGCTCGCTGCCCTGGGCCAGGTCGTGCTGACGGGTCGGCCGCTGCCCGTGACGCTGGTCCTGGCGTGCACCGCGGCCGTGTTCCTGGTGGCCCTGGTGCTGGACGGCGCCCGGCACGGCCTGGGGCGGCTGGCGGCGGTGATGGTCCCGGTCGAGCTGCTGCTGAACACCGCGTTCAACCTCGGGCAGGACGGCTGTGCGACGGTCGCCGCCCGGTCGCACGGGGTGGATCTGCTGGTCTGCGGCGGCGGTTCGGTGGACGGCAGCCCGATGCTGTCGGGTCTCGCCGGGCAGTCCGTCGGTTCGCTGCGGCTGTTGGTGCTGCTGGCGCACCTGGCGCTGGCGCTCGCCGCCGCGCTGTGGCTGCGCCTCGGTGCGGCCGCGCTCGGCGGTGCGGCGCAGGTGCTGCGCGCGCTGCGGGCGGTGGCCGGGGCGGTCGTCCGGCACCTGCTGTCGTTCCTCGCGCCGCTGCCGGCCTGCCCGGCCGAGCTGGCGCCCTCGCCGGACGCGCGGGAGCCACTGCCCCGCCCGGAGTCCTTCGTTCCCCCGCCGGCGCCGCGCCGCGGCCCGCCGGTCTTCGCGCTCGCCTGCTGACGGCACTGCCGCCGGGCGGGCGGGCCCCGCGTGCCTTCCCCCCTTTCTCTTCGGTGCACCGCTGCGCGGCCGCGCGGCCCGGTGGTGCGCCCGTACGCGAGGATTCGACGGATCATCATGAGCACCCAGCCCCAGCAGTCCCGCACCTCCGCCCGTGAGCGCCTCCAGGAGGCCCACCGCCGGGAGAAGAAGGCCGCCGCGCTGCGGCGGCGCACCGTCGTCGCGGTGAGCGTCGTGGCGGCGCTGGCCGTGGTCGGCGGCACGGTGGCGGCGATCGCCACCGCCACCTCCTCGGACGCGGACCCGGCGGCCTCGGCGCCGCTGACGGTGCCGGCCAACACCACGGGCCAGGACGGCACCGTGGTGGTGTACGGCAAGGCCGACGCGCCGCACACGCTGCAGGTGTACGAGGACTTCCGCTGCCCGGTCTGCAAGCAGTTCGAGGCCTCCGCCGGCCGGGCGGTGCAGCAGCTCGCGGACAGCGGCCAGTACAAGATCGAGTACCACCTGGCGGCGTTCCTGGACAAGAACCTCGGCGGCAAGGGCTCGCGGACGGCGCTGGCCGCCGCGGGGGCCGCGCTGAACGAGGGCGTGGACAAGTTCAAGCAGTTCCACGACGTGCTGTACGCCAACCAGCCCGACGAGCGCGAGGACGGCTTCGGGAACGTCAACCGGATCCTGGAGCTGGCGGAGAAGGTCCCGGGCCTGAAGACCGAGGCGTTCACCAAGGCGGTCACCGAGGGCACCTACCGGCCGTGGGCGGCCAAGGTCGACGCGGCGTTCTCCGCCAGCGGCGCCCAGGGCACCCCGACGGTGGTGCTCGACGGCAAGGTGCTGAACGTCTTCGGCCAGGACGGCAAGCCGGTGAGCGGCGAGCAGTGGACGGCGCTGGTCCGCAAGACGACCGGGGCCTGACATGGCCTCCGGTGCGACGATCGGTGCGGGGCGGGGCCTCGCCCGGCTGCTGGTGGTGGGCGGGCTGCTCGGCCTGGCGGCCTCGGCGGTCCTGACCTTCGACAAGCTGCGGATGCTGGAGAACCCGGCCTACCGGCCCGGCTGCAGCATCAATCCGGTGATCAGCTGCGGTTCGGTGATGCGCACCGGCCAGGCGTCGGTCTTCGGCTTCCCGAACCCGCTGCTCGGCCTGGCGGCGTTCGCGGTGCTGGTCGCCGCCGGCGCGGGCCTACTGGCCGGTGCCCGCTACCGCCGCTGGTACTGGCTGGGCCTGCAGGCCGGCGCCCTGGCCGGCCTGGCCTTCACCGTCTGGCTGATCACCCAGGCGCTGTACGAGATAGGCGCGCTCTGCCCGTACTGCATGGTGGTGTGGGCCGTGGTCGGGCCGCTGGCCTGGTACCTCACCCTGCACAACCTGCGGACGGGCGTCCTGCCGGCCCCCCGCTGGTGGCCGTCGGTGGCCCGCTACCACTGGGTCGTGCCGGCACTCTGGTACCTCGGCATCGCCCTGCTGGTGCTCAACAGGTTCTGGTACTACTGGCGGACGCTGATCTGAGCACCGGCCGCCGCCCGCCCGCTGACGCCCCCGCCCGGGGGCGCGCCGGCGGGGGGGGGGGGCGGGGGT